>JAFIGE010000055.1 GCA_020831585.1 Opitutales bacterium
CGTGCGACTGGATCCGAAGGAGACGGAAGACCTGGACGATGCGGGGCTGGTGGCGCGCTTTCGGGCGCTGTATGGTGGGACGCGTTGTGCTTCGCTGGGGTTGGATGCAGATGATCTGGAGGTCATTCTGAAGAATGATGGGGAATCCGCTGAGGGGATTCGTCGACGCCTGAAGGCGCGGATGGGGGATGTGTCGGTCTTCATGCGGGAGGTGAAAACGCGCTTCACTTTGTGGTATAATCAGGAGCGCGGGACGGTGGGCACGTTCTGGGCGGAGCGGTTCCGCAGTGTCATCGTGGAGGCGGATACGGCGGCGCAAAGAATGGTGGCGGCTTACATCGATTTGAACCCGGTGCGGGCGGGGCTGGTGGAGGACGCAGGTGTCTATGGATTCAGCGGCTTCGGGGAGGCGTGCGCGGGTAGCTCGGCGGCGCGGCGGGGGATCGCCCGGATCGAGGGCAAGATGACTTGGACGACCCAATGGCACGAGCGCTACCGTGCGCGGTTATGCAGCCGGATGGGTCCGGGAATGCGGCCTCTTCGGAGAGACCAGAGGAGCGCAGCAGCCGGTGCAACGAAGGAGAAAGGGATGCCTGGAGGCGTTGCGGCGGATGAATCCGGGCTTCTCTCGAAGATCCGCGCCTTCAGTGAGAGCTGGGTGGTGGGGTCGGTTGCGTGGGTGGAGAGCTTCTGTGGGGCCAATGGCTGGCTCGGCTATAAGAAGGGAAGAAAGCCCCAACCTCTCGTGGAGGCCGGCGATGCCGACTTCGGGTCGGTCGCGACCGTGGTGAAACGCCACGGAAAGAGGTAACAACCTTTGTGATCACACTTTCATTGGGGTAATCGTGTCTTTAAAGTTGTGATTTTAAGTGACGGGGCGGTCTTGAGGCATGCTCTCCGCCCAGGTTCCGGTTTGTGACTGGCCGGGTGTTTGCCGGGGCCTTCCTGTGGGCTTCGGCATGACGCGGACTTTGGGGATTGATTGGCAGAGCTGGTGTGTGATGTAAATTTTGTGGGAATAAACCGGGGTGTCCTAGTCATTTTACCGAAGAGATTGCGGAATTCTCGCTGGGCGGCAGGGTTGGGGTTCATGTGTTTTCGTCTCTTCAGTTCTCTTTTCTTATCGATGCTGCTCATTTTGGCAGGGGTGCCCCTTGGGGCGCAGTCGATTGAGCGCGGTCGGGTGGACTTTGATTTCGTTGCCGGGATGGCGGAGAACCTATCAAAGAGGGCTCATCGGCCCGCCCGCGACACCCTTCCCGCCGCTCTTCGCGATCTGGACTATGATCAGTTCCGGCAGATTCGCTTCAGTCCCAGTGCGGCTCTTTGGCGGGCCGACCGTCTTCCGTTTCAGATACAGTTCTTTCACCGGGGGTTTCTTTTCCCCGACCGGGTGAGTGTCTCCGAGTTCAGCCCCACCCACTTTCAAGAGATTCCGTTTCTGAGAGATTTTTTTGAATACGGTGATTTGTCCCTGGATCGGGCGCTGCGCTCTGACTTGGGCTTTGCCGGCTTTCGCGTCCATACCCCGATCAATACGCTGGATGTGTTCGACGAGTTTCTTGTTTTCCTCGGGGCTTCCTACTTTCGTGCGGTGGCGCGGGATCAGGTGTATGGCATTTCCGCCCGCAGTCTCTCTCTGGACACCGGTGAGGGGGCCGGAGAGGAATTTCCGCGATTCACCCGCTTCTGGGTTGGTAAGCCGACATCAAACGCCGATCGCCTGAGGATTTATGCCCTCCTGGAGAGCCCCAGTGTGGTGGGGGCCTATGCCTTCGAGGCCGTGCCGGGGGAGGAAACCCTCATTTCGGTGCGCGCCCGGTTATTTTTCCGGGAGCATTCGCGGCGGGTGGGTTTCGCTCCGCTCACGAGTATGTTTCTCTTTGGACCGCACTCGCAAAACCGCTTTGAGGACTGGCGTCCGGCCGTGCATGATTCGGATGGGCTTCTACTGATTGGCGAGGGGCGCCCCCCTGTCTTTCGTCCATTGGTCAACGATGGAACCTACCGCTTCAGCGTTTTTCAGGTGCCTTCTCTCAATGGGTTTGGTCTGCTTCAGCGCGCGCGAGCCTTTCATCGGTTTGAGGATCTGGAGGCCAGATATGATTTGCGTCCGAGCGTTTGGGTGGAGCCCGTGGGGGAATGGGGCAGTGGTGCGGTGTGGCTCTATGAGTTTCCCGTGGTCGAGGAGGTGATTGATAACGTAAACGCGTTTTGGGTGCCGGCGGTTCTGCCCCCGCCGGGTGAGCCTTTCGACATTGCCTATCGCCTGCATTGGCTTTCCGGCGATGCGCGCTTGCATGACTTGCGGCGTGTGGTGGCCACCCGCAAGGGCACCGATTTGAATGATCGCTCCCTGACAAAGTTTGTGGTGGAGTTTGAGGCGGCGGAAGATGTTTCGCCCCGCGACCTTCGTTCGTTCTCTCCGGTGCTGACGGTAGAGGGTGCGGAGGTGGTAAACCGCCCGGTGCTCCAACTCAACCATGTGGAGGGCCGCTGGCGGGTCTTTTTTGATTCGCGCCCGGAGCCGGACCGGCGGCCGGTCGAGATCGCGGTGAGCCTGGAAAGGGGACTGGAGCCTTACTCGGAGACATGGAGCTATCAATGGAAACCTTCGAACTGAGGTCGCCCGGCATCCTGGGTCTGGCACCTGATGAACTGGCTGACTGGGGCGAGGCCCACCGGAGAGTGGCCGCCAATCTCCGCGCATACGGTCTGCGCAATCCCCTCGTCATCAGCGATGTGACCCTTCGAATTCTTCAGGCTGCGCGTGAGCAGCCCGGTCCCGGCGCACCGGTCGAGCGGGCAGCCGCCGAGCTGGACAGGCGCTTTGCTCTTTGGGTGGGGCATCTTATCCAGGAGGATCTGCCCACTGCGGAAAGCCGGCTCATTCGGGGCCGTTTGGCGCTTTGGATGAGCCGTGCCCCGGAGCGGTGGCCAGAGTGTTTTCTGGCGCCGCCTCCCTACCCGGAGGCGTTCGTCGAGGCGATGAACCAGGCGCGTCTTTTTGTCGGTCCCGAGCTTTTGCGTTTGGGGATGGCTCCGGCCCCGATCCGGTTTCACCCAGTGACCGAGTTTGCCGGCGACACCCTTGGGAATCTGGCCCGTTGGCCGGTTGTCCGCCTGCTTTTGGGCGGTCTCCTTATCGCGGGCCTCTTGATCTTTCTCATTTCCATCGCCCGTTGAGGGCGTCCTGTTTCCCCGTGGTCCCTTGCCTATGAAACGCTCGCCATCCCCCGTCGCCCATGCCTCCGGTGAAGGCCGCCGATTCGCTTTTTTCCTGCTCGTGGGGTTGATTATGGCGGGCGGTCTCGCCCTCATGGCTGACTTGCTTTGGCGCTTGCCGGTGGATTTTGTTCGCTGGCCCATCCTCGCCGTCTACGCGGTTCTTCTCTTTCAGTTGGCCTTCGGTTTCGCCACCATGTTTTTCGGGACGGTGGTTCTCTGCCGTCGGCGCGATCCGCTCTCCCTCGCCGCCACCAACCCCGGCGACGGCCCCCTCCCCGAGGATGCCCGCACCGCCATCATCATACCTGTTTACAATGAGGACAGCCGCCGGGTCTGCGCCCGCCTCCGCACGATCTATCGCTCGCTCAAGTCCACGGGCCATCTCGCCCACTTTGATTTCTTCCTCCTGAGTGACTCCACCAAACCCAATGTCTGGATCGCCGAGGAAGTGAACTGGGTCGAAACCTGCCGCGAGCTGGACGCTTCCGGGCGTGTGTTTTATCGAAAGCGGCGTCTCAATATCAACAAGAAGAGTGGAAACGTGAGCGATTTTTGCCGCCGTTGGGGCGGTCATTATCGCTACATGGTGTGCCTGGACGCGGACAGCCTGATGAGCGGAGAGACGATTGTGCGGCTGGTTAAGCGAATGGAGGCGCACCCCGGCACGGGCATTATCCAAACGGCTCCCGCCCTCCTCAACGCGGACTCGCCCTTTGCGCGGATGCAACAGTTTGTGAACCGGCTTTACGGGCGTATGAGCGCGGCGGGCCTGAATTTCTGGCAGCAGGGTGAGGGGAACTACTGGGGGCACAACGCCATCATCCGCGTGGCTCCGTTTATCGAACACTGCGCTCTGCCCGATTTGCCCGGGGTGGCACCCTTTGGCGGAAAGATTCTCAGCCACGATTTTGTGGAGGCCGCCCTTATGCGCAAGGCGGGCTACGCCGTGTGGCTGGCCTACGATCTGGACGGCACCTATGAGGAGACCCCGCCGTCTCTGGTCGACAGCGCGGCGCGCGATCAGCGGTGGTGCCAGGGGAATCTGCAACACACCTGGCTGTTGTTTTCGCGGGGTCTGCATTTTGGAAACCGCCTGCACCTTTTCAACGGAATCCTGGGCTATGCATCCTCGCTTTTGTGGCTGGCCTTTCTCGTCCTTTCGACAGTGGCGGTGTATCGGCTCACGCAATCCGGGCTCACGCTCTTTTTCCTTCCGAGTCGGCTCGGGCTGCCTCTGGAAGCCAGCCAGCAGGGGCTGTTGCTCTTCCTTCTGACCATCGGCCTCATTCTCTCTCCGAAAGCAGGGGTCTTTCTTCTCCTGGCGCTTGACCGGGAAAAGCGGGCGGCCTTCGGAGGCTTTCTTCGGGTGGGGGCGGGGGTCGTTTTCGAGATCATCTTTTTCACGCTCCTCGCTCCGGTGATGATGCTCCTTCACGCCAACTTTGTCATCGGTGTGATGATGGGCCGGGGCGTTTCCTGGAGCGCGCAAAATCGCGAAGGAGAGGGGACCGCGTGGCTGGCCGCGCTGCGTGCGCACGGGGGCCAGACGGTGATCGGAATCGGTTGGGGGATGCTCGCCTGGATGATCTCGCCGGCTTTTTTTGCCTGGATGAGCCCGTTGATTCTCGGCTGGCTCCTCGCCGTGCCCCTATCGGTTTGGTCGAGCCGTGCGGAAGCCGGTTGCTGGTTACGGCGTATCGGCCTTTTCCTTGTGCCGGAAGAGACACGCCCGGCGGATGAAGTGGAGACACTGCGGCGGCTCCTTTCCGAGCTCCCGGAAGCGCCCGAACCCATTCCGGAAGTGGCGGCGGACTTTGGTCTGATCCGTGCCTTGCTCGATCCCTCGGTGAACGCGATCCACACGTCTCTCTTGCGCGTAAAGCAGCTCCCCGTGGAGCAGGACGCTTCCCTTGGCGCGCTCCGTGAACGTCTTCTGCGGGAGGGTGCACCCGCTCTTGCACAACGGGAGAAGATGGCGCTACTCGGAGATTTCGCAAGTTGTGCATGGTTGCACCGGGAGCTTTGGTTGCGCCCGCCCGACCGGCTGCACCCGTGGTGGCGTCGCGCCATTGAGCGCTACAACCGCGAGTCTCTTTACCGAATCCCGGAGAGTGCCTGATTCGGTAAGGGGGGCAAAGCAGTTGGGGCAGGATGGTCCCCCCGGCCGCAGGGAACCGGGACGAGGGTGGATGCCGACGCGAGTCTATTTACCGGGTCAGCGCGCGGGATGCTTGCGGTTACGCCTTTGCCTCAGCCGGTTTCTGGCCGGTTCGGCGGAGGAACCATTGCACGACGGCGTCGGAATCCTGCTCGTATTCTTCGACGATGCGGAGGAACTCGGCGGGGTGAACATCCCATTTTTTGAAGAAGGCGCGGTCGCCCCCGCAGCCATACATGATGTCGGGATTGAGTTCGCCGCGCAGCTTGGCGAGAGCTTTCGGGATGAGGCGGGGGAGCCACTCGACGCCGTGGACCGCGTCGGTCTTTGCCGGCAGGCTTTCGTTGATCAGGAGGTAAGGGCTGCGTCGGCCCTTTTGGCGGCGCAGGAAATAGTGGTAACGGATGTCGGCGAGAGAGGCGAACAAGTTGAAGTCGGGCTCGCCGTATTTCACGTGGTCTTCGATGAAGTCGAAGACCTCCCGCGCCGTCGCCCCCATTTGGGCGATGAAGTGCAGCTCTCCCTCGCTGAAGAGGCGGTTGGGGTCTTCATTGCCACTCTTATAGCGGCGCACGGCTTCTTCCCAAAGGGCTTTCAGGCGGTCGTAAAAATCGTATTGCATGATTTGGTTAAAGTGTGGGTTGGGTTAGCGAACGGTGGCGGGGAGGCTCTCCCACTCAAAGCAAAACCCGCCCATGATGGGGAAGATGCGTTGGGTCGGGAGCGGATGCAAGCGTCCCGCCCCAGTAAATTCGGAAAAAGCCGGGAGCACGCCGAGCGAAAGCCCGATCTGAAAACAGGCCAGCCGCCAGCTGCGCCGCCCCCGCCGGATATTTACCGAAGGGTGCAGATGGCCCGCGAGGCAGGGGGCGTCGGGAGCATGGGCGGGGTCGTGCACAAAGTGGAGCGCGCCATCGGAAAAGGTCGGGCCGACGCGCTCGATCTTCCAGGCCGAGGGGAGTGTGGGCGCGTGGCGGTCGTGGTTGCCCTCCACGAGAAGACACGCGGCGGCCTCTGTCGCGCGCCAGGCCGTGACGGTCTCGATGACCTCTGTTGTGAGCGATGCGCGCGCGTGGATGAGGTCGCCGAGGATGAGGATGTGCTGCGGGCGGAGGCGGCTGCTCAGCTTTCGCAATCGTTGGAGGTCGGCATCGAGGACTCCGCCGGGCAGGGGGATACCCTGGGCTCGGAAGGCGGCGTCTTTGCCCCAGTGGAGGTCGGCCACGATGAGGGTGGCGGTGCGGGGCCACCAGATGGCGCGGTCGGCCAGCAGGTGAAGGTCTTCTCCGCCAAAGGTAACGCGCGAAAAGGAGGTGGTTTGGGCGGTTGTGGTCATGTGCGGTTGGCCCGCGCAGGCTCTCGGCCGAGCCGGGCGATGCGCGTGGCGGGGCTCTCAACGGAAAGCTCGGCGGATTGCCTCTCTATTAAGAGGGGACGGGAAAGGGGGGTGGGACGTTCGGTTTCGCGGAAAATCCATCGCGCCGCCCGCATCCGCGCGAGCGTGGCGACCAGCCGCCTTTGCTCGAAACAGGCTTCCAACACTTCGGCCCGGGCCTGCTGCAAAAGCAGGTTTTCCGGATCGAAACGCGCAAACACGTCGTAGATCAGCCCGGAGGAGCTTTGCAATTGCCGGGCGGACTTGCGGGCGTGGGGGTAGCCCTCAAAGACAAGCCCGGCGATGCGCGCAATGGTACGGAATTGTCGCCGGGCGAGTTCACCCAGGTTGATGCTCGCGAGGGTGTCGGCGAGGAGCTTGTCTCCGGTGAGGAGGGCGTTGCGGGCGTCGTCGGCAAACGCTTCGGCGAAGGGAAAGGGCGTTTCGGCGGCGAGTTCAAAGCCGTAATCGTTGGCCGAGAGGATGAACGAGGCGGGTTCACGCTGGCTCAAGCGAAAGGCGAGGAGGGCGGCGAGTCCTTCATGCACGAGACGGCCCTCGAAGGGAAAGATGAAGCAGTGGAAGCCGTCGGGTGAGCTGCAGGTTTCGACGAGGATTTCGTCGGCTCGGGGGAGGGCGGAGAGTTCGCTCTGCGCGGTGAAGATGGGTTCGAGAGCCCGCAGTTCCGGGCTCGTGCGAAGGCCCCGCGCGGCGGCGTCGAGTTCGCGGCGGAGGGCGGCGGAGAGCTGGTTGCTCAGGGGCAGGCGTCCCCCGGCGTAGTGGGGCACGTGATTCGCGCGGCGGCGCGCCACCTTCACTTCAAGGCGCATGTCGCGGAAGCGCACATATTGAAGGGCGCGTCCGCTGAAGAGAAAGACCTCGCCGGGCTTGATGCGGGCGACAAAGGCCTCCTCCACCACGCCCAGAGAGCGCCCGCCGACAAAGCAGACCTCGATCATACCGTCGGAGGTGATGGTGCCGATATTCGCGCGGTGGCGTCGGGCGAAGACCTTGGGCACCTCCAGGCACCCGTCTTCGGCGCGCTTCAAGCGGTGATGTTCGTCGTAGGCGCGGAGGGTGCGACCGCCGGTTTCGAGGTGATCGATCACCCAATCAAATTGCGCACGGGGCAAAGCGCGGTAGGACCAGGCGGAGCGGATCTCCTCATAGAGCCCATCCGGGGAAAAGCCGCCCCCGAGACCCACCGTCACGAGGTGCTGGCAGAGGGCGTCGATCGGGTGGAGGTGGCCCTCCAGCCGCTCCAGCTCTTCTTTCTCAATAGCCGCGCGGGCGGCGGCGAACTCCACGATCTGGAGCGTGTGCGTGGGCACGCAGAGGACCGTCGACACCCTGACGCCGGGCTGGTGTTTGGCCCGTCCCCCCCGTTGCAGGAGGCGGGCGATGCCCTTGGGCGAACCGATTTGGAAGACTTGTTCGACTGGGGAAAAGTCCACGCCCAGATCGAGCGAGGAGGTGCTCACGACGAGGCGGAAGCTGCCGTCTTTCAGACCCTGCTCGACGCGTGCGCGGTCTTCGCGGTCAAGGGAACCGTGGTGCAGCGCCATGTGTGCAGCCCACTTCGGACGGGCCGTGCGAATGGCGTCGAACCACATCTCGGCCTGAGCGCGGGTGTTCGTAAAAAGCAGCGCGGATGTTTGCGGATTGATCGCCCGCAGAACCTCCGGAAGGAGGCGGATGCCGAGATTGCCCGCCCAGGGGAGCTCGCGGATGTCTGTCGGCAAAAGGGTGCGGACTTCCAGGCGGCGGCCGGTTTGCTCGCGCACCAGGACGGGTTCCTTACCCACGCCCACAACTGCCCGCGCGGCCGCCAGGGGATCGGCCAGGGTCGCACTCAAGGCCCAGGTGCGCACGCCCGGGTTCCATGCCCGCAGGCGGGCAAGGGCCAGCTCCGTCTGCGTGCCCCGTTTGGAGGCGAGGAGGTCGTGCCACTCGTCCACGATAATCGCCCGCAGCCCCGTGAAGCGCTCCCGCGTGTCGGCGTGCGAAAGCAGCAGAGTGAGCGATTCCGGGGTTGTCAGGAGCACGCCCGGCAGGCGCTTGCGCTGGCGCGCGCGAACGGCCGCCGACGTGTCCCCCGTGCGCGCTTCCACGGGGAGACCGGGAGCGAGGTCGGCACTGATCTCGCGCAGGGCCTTTTCCAGATCCCGTGTCATTGCCCGCAAGGGCGTGAGGTAGAGCGTGTGGAGGCCGTTTTCGTTCGGGTCGTCGAGCCAATCCGCCAGTGCCGCACCGTAGGCCGCATAGGTCTTCCCCGCGCCCGTTGATACCTGCACGAGGCCACTGTCTCCCTTGGCGAAAGCATCCCACGTTTCCCTCTGAAAGGAACGCGGGCTCCACCCTCGACCGGCGAACCAAGCCTCAACCTGCGCCCGACCATTCACGGCGGTGATCATAGCCCAATCCCTCACCGTTTCCAATTCCGCCCGCTGTTTTGCAAAGGCGGTTTTCGAACTCCGCCGGAAAAGTTTGCAGGTGCCGGCGGCGAAGCACGCGTGCATCGCCTTGACCCGGAACGCGAGCGAACTGGATTGCCCTTCGCTCGTTTGCCGCGACGCCCGGCGCGCTCGAATGTGCGCAATCGCGCTTCCGTCACGGTCCCGTTACGAATCTCATCGGGACGACCGTGCCTTTGTTGTGGCGGTGAAAACGGGGTTTAAAGTTTTCTTTTCTCCGGGGCCCTTCTCCGCTTGACACGGTCGGACGGGACGCGTTGTCTGTCCGTTTTTCTTAAATCGAGTTCCCATGAAAGTAGCCGCGTCCCTTAAGTCACTGAAGAACCGTCACCCCGACTGCCAAGTCGTGCGCCGTCGCGGGCGGGTGTATGTTCTTTGCAAATCCAATCCGCGTTTTAAGGCGCGCCAAGGTTGAGAGGAAGTTTCCCCATGAAAGCTGAAATCCACCCGAAATCTTTCCCCGTCTGTTTTCGTGACGTTTCCACGGGGCGCAATTTCCTGACGTATTCCACCCTCAAGTCTGATCGTAAAGAGACGATCGATAATGTGGAGTATTTTGTTCACATCCGCGATGTCACGAGCGACAGCCACCCGGCTTACACAGGCGAAAAGCGTTTCGTCGATGCCGCTGGCCGCGTGGAGAAGTTCCAAAGCAAATTCAGCCGTCGGCGTTAGACCTTTTGAACATTTTCTCTTTCCTTTAAGTCTCTGCTCTTCCTGGGCAGGGACTTTTTTTATGTTGGGCAAAAAGAATCGTAGCCGACCGCACTTAATGCAATTATCCCCACCATGAGAATTCCGCAGCCCTTCCAATACCAAGGCAGCAAGAGAGCCTTAGCCGCCACAATATTGCAGTATTTACCCCCAAGGGTTCATCGAGTAGTTGAGCCTTTTGCCGGGTCATCCGCTTTTTCAATCGCTTGTGCGGCTCGGGGCCGCTCAAAAGAATTCTGGTTGAATGACTACAATAAGCCTCTCGCAGAGCTCCTTGGCTTGATCATCAATCAGCCGGAGAACATTTCAGATTTTTACAAGGCGACATGGCGAGGGGAAGACGAGGACGCATTGGAACATTATTATAGGGTAAGAGAAGACTTTAATCGGACAGGCGATGCGCGTCTTTTGCTCTACCTTCTCGCGAGGTGTGTGAAGGGATCAGTTCGATATAATTCGGAGGGATTATTTAATCAGAGTCCCGATAAGAGACGCCTTGGCACACGGCCCGATACGATGAAAGAGAACATTCTTGCAGTTTCTGCGTTGATGCGAGGTAAGACCATCGTCACAGCGCAGGATTACCGAGATGTGTTGGCGAACTGTCGTGATACAGACGTAGTTTATATGGATCCACCATATCAGGGAGTCTGTGGGGAGCGGGACTCTCGTTACCTCAGCGGCATTGTATTTGATGATTTCGTAGCGGCACTTGATCAGCTAAATCAGAGGAGCGTTCGCTACATGATTAGCTACGACGGCAGACTTGGGGATCAGACCTATGGTCAGCCGTTGCCCGATTACCTGGGTCTCACCCTTGTTGAGATTGAGGCGGGCAGATCATCTCAGGCGACACTCCTTGGTCGACAGGATGTGACTTTTGAATCTCTCTACCTATCAGAAGCACTTGCAGAGGAAGTGGGAGCGCGACCGCGCACACACCATCGAAATTCCAGCACTCAGATGACGCTACTCGAATCACCTTCACGCTATGGCAAAATATTCACCTGAATTTCTTGAGCTATGCAAATGGATTACTGACAAGCGTCCGAAGACTGTCATTGATCACATCCTGAAGCATGGTCACATCACGACAGACGAGTTGAAGGTGCGGTATGGTTACAATCACCCGCCACGTGCCGCCCGAGATGTTCGTGAGAAGGGTATTCCATTGGAGACGTTTCGCGTCGATGGGCCTGATGGACGGAAGATCGCTGCATACCGCTTTGCCGACCCTGCCAATGTAAAGTTTCGGAGATTTGACGGACGGACAGGGCTATCGAAAGAGATAAAGGACAAGTTGATTGAGAAGTATGGGTGCAGGTGCTTCATTTATCTGGAGGAAGTCGATCAACGAGATTTACAGATTGATCACCGTGTTCCCTACGAAGTGGCTGGCGATTCGGCGGAACTGAATCCAGACGATTTCATGCTGCTATGTGGGTCTGCCAATCGGGCAAAGTCGTGGTCGTGTGAGCACTGCACCAACTGGCAGAACGAGAAGAAGAAGGAGGTTTGTCTTTCGTGTTACTGGGCATTTCCAGAGAATTACAGTCACGTGGCCATGCGGCAGATTAGGCGTCTGGATTTGATGTGGCAAGGTGATGAAATCCAGAAGTATGAGGTCTTGAAGAATGACGCGAAGAAGGCTGGTATGACGATTCCGGATTTCGTGAAAGATGTCCTCGCTAAAACCATCAAAAACAAGCCCAAAAAGACGGTAGGCTCAACGCGCCACTGCGCGTGAGTCACCTCGACGAGAGATGTGTTTTGATCCTCCCCGCTTACGTTGGCTCAGCCGAACCCGGAGCTCCCTTCGGCTTCTTTTAATCGGATGGATTCCCGCGTGGGTGATCAGCGCGGGGGGGCAGTCGCTTGTTGAGGAAATCCCCGAGCCCACCAGCATCTGGGCCGTGGAGTTGGCACCCGGGGCCGATCCGGCAGCCACGGCGGCACAGTTGGGAGCTGAGTGGGAAGGGCCGATTGGCCAGTTGGACGGTTGGCACTCTTTTGTTTTTTTCGGGCCGCTCGCCGCCTTCCCGGATTCGGAGGCGTTTCAGCGGTTCGCCGAGCGGCAGATGGAGGGCCTGTCCGGGGTGATCCTCGTGGCGGAGCAGCAAAAGCGAAGGCACTTTGAGACCCGGTTCATCCCTGCCGATCCGCTTTATCCGCAACAGTGGCATCTGCGGAATCGGGGCCTGAACGCAGGGATCGCGGGCAAGGATATCAATGCGGAGGAGGCGTGGGCACAGGGTTTTACCGGTCGCGGTGTGACGGTCGCGGTGGTCGATGAAGGCACGCAGGTCTCTCACCCCGATCTCGCGCCAAACTTCCGTTCCGGATTTGGACTCGATCTGGTCGACGGCGGGACAAATCCCGAACCCCGGCGCTCGAATGAAGCCCATGGCACCGCCGTCGCCGGGATTATCGCGGCCGCACGCAACAACCTCCTCGGCGTGGGTGTGGCTTTTGATGCGCGCCTGGCCGCCGTGCGTATGCTCCGCGAGCGCACCCGCCCCGGCCTGACCGATTCGGATATCGCCTCCGCACTCAGCTTTCGCCGCGATCAGGTGGCGATCTCCAACAATAGCTGGGGCCCCGGGCAGAGTGGGGGAGGCATCCGTTTTGCCGGTCCCGGCAGCGTCACGCGCGGTGCCCTTCAGCAGGGTGCCCTTCAAGGCCGGAACGGCCTCGGCACGATCTTCGTCTGGGCCGCCGGAAACAGCGCGCAAGACGGCGACAACGCCAATTACGACGGATACAACAATTCGATTTACACGATTTCCGTGGGTGCGGCGGGGCACGATGGGCGGATTGCCTCCTACAGTGAACCGGGGGCCAGTGTGTTTTTGGTCGCCCCCAGCCGGGGGTCACGGGTGGGGATCACCACCACCGATGTGACGGGCAACCGCGGCTACGTCCCGGGGCAATCCTTCACGAGCACATTCGGCGGAACCTCGGCTGCCGCTCCCATTGTGGCGGGGGTGGTGGCCCTGATGCTCGAAGCGAATCCCCTGCTCGACTGGCGCGACGTCCAACACATCCTCGCCCGCACCGCCGTGCGCACCGATTTGGATGATCCGGATTGGGCGCAAAACGGGGTGGGCTTTTGGGTGAACCACGCCTATGGCTTCGGTCGGGTCGATGCGGCGGGGGCGGTGGCTCTCGCACTGGAATGGAACCCGGCCACGATCCCTCCGCCCCGCACCTTTGACTCCGGCTCCCGCGTCATTTCCGGTAGCGCGGTGCCCAACCGCACGACCACGGCCACCATCATCGTGAGCGACTCCTTTGACGTCGAACACGTGGAGATCGATTTCACAAGCAGCCACCCCAACTGGGGCGATTTGCTCATCGAGTTGATCTCCCCGGCCGGCACCGTTTCCGTGCTTTCCGAGCCGCACTTGCACGCGGGGCGCCCCTCCAACACCTGGACCTTCATGACCGTGCGCAACTGGGGCGAAAACTCCGCCGGCTCCTGGCGTTTGCGTGTCACGGATCTCGGTTCACGCGGCGGCCCCTTGCAAAATTGGCGTTTGCAGGTGCACGGAGCCCACCGCCAACCCGCGATGAACAACCGGCCCGCTGCCCCCGATGTGGAGGTCATTTTGCCCCCGACCCTCTCCGTCTCCCTCGATCCCCGGTCCGGGGCCCTCGATCCCGATGGCGATCCCTTGCGCGTGCTCTCCATCCGGCGGCCCGCGCGCGGGGAGGTGACGCTGGGGGCGGATGGCCTGTTGCGCTACTCCATGACCCCCGGTGAGCTGGGGACCGACCGCTTTGGCGTGACCCTCACGGACGGGCGCGGCGGCACGGTTCACCGCGTCTATTCGCTCACCAACGCCACGCCCGGAGCGGTCGATTTGCAGGTCGCCACGGGTCCCGGCCGGTCCGTTCGGATCAATCCCCTTGAGAACGATTTCGACCCCTTCGGGCGCTCACTCCAGCTCGATTCCGTTGGCCAACCCCGCCGCGGCACCCTCACCGTCGACGGCGCGGGCATGGTCACGTACACGCCACCGCCGGGATTTGTCGGTGTCGACCGCTTCCCCTATACCCTGCGCACGGAATCGGGAGAACGGGCCTCGGCCTGGGTCTCCGTGGTCGTCGTTGAAGAACCCGACTTTATCCTGGATTTTGATGGGCGCGATGACGTTGTCGTCACGGCCACTTCTCCAGCTTTCAATTTGAGAGGCAATTTCACGGTGGAGGCCTGGATTCGCCCGCGCGGTTGGGGGGAATATTTCACGGGCTACGGACGGATCTTCGACAAGGGTAAGGTCCTCTTTTTCCTCAACGGATTCGAGTCGCCCTTCTACAACGACCGCAGCCTCGTCTTTTTCGGGGACTACACGGAAACGGACTCCGTCGGCGCGAACAGCAGCTCCAACGTCATCACCCTCAACGAATGGCAGCACGTCGCCTTCACCCACTCCAGTGGCACCACCGATCCCGTGCGGTTCTTTGTCAACGGCAACGAAGTCGGCCGAACCTACCCGATTGAAGATAGCCAGCCGCAGCCTGCGCAGCTCGCGGACAACCGGCTGGACCCCGCCCGCTTTGGTGACTCCGCCCGCGCCGACCGCGGATTTGAAGGAGAGTTTGGGGAAGTGCGGGTGTGGAACCGCGTCCTCACGGCCATGGAGATCAGGGATCGCTATAGCCAGCGCGTGGCCTCGACGGCGCCCGGCCTCCTCGCGCTGTGGGATTTTCCGGAGGGTTCCGGCACAACCACCGTGTCCAGGGGAGGCAATGTGATCTCCGCTACCCTCGACCGCCCGCAGTGGACCGTTCCCGTCGATCCCCTCGAACCTCTCCGTCTCTACTTTCCCGGCATTGTCGAAAACGGCGATGGCTGGTGGTTGCAGGGAACCCTCGGCTGGATCTTTGCGGATGACTTTCCCTGGGTGTATCATCCCGGTCTTGGCTGGTTCTTCGCCGAAGGAAGCGGGCAGGGGAGTTTCACTCTTTTCGTCCCTGACCCCGCATTGGGCTGGGTCTCCACCACCGCCGGGAACTTCCCGTGGATGTATGCCTTTGAACTGGATACCTGGCTGTATTACTTCCCCGGTTCGAACCCCGCTCTCTTTTTCGACCCGCTGACGGGATCCACTTTCGGCGGCTGATGCAGCGGAAAGAGTGGCCTTCCCCCGACTTCCCGCAACAAAGTGCTTCCCATGCAGTGTCGTTTTGTCGCCATCTTTCTCTTTGCCGCCGTCTGGCTCCTCGTGGGCTGCCCCGGCGCACGTCCGGTCGATCAGGCCACCGAAGAGGGCATTCTTCTTCTCGGTAACCGCAACGAGCCCGGTCGCCTCGATCCGCAGCTGACCACGGCGGTGTCGGAGTTTAACATCCTCTTCGCCCTCTACGAAGGGCTCGTCGCGCCCCATCCGCAAACCCTTGCGCCCGTGCCCGGTGTGGCCGCTCGCTGGGAAGTGGAGGAGGACGGGCGTTTCTACCGTTTCTTCCTCCGGGAAGACGCCCGCTGGTCGAACGGCGATACCCTGACCGCCCATGACTTTATCGCCTCCTGGGAGCGCCTCCTCACGCCCCGCCTGGGCGCGCCCTATGCGGCCATGCTCCATGCCATCGAGGGAGCCGAAGCCTTCCACCGGGGGGAAACCACCGACTTTGCCACAGTCGGTCTCCACGCCCCCGGACCGCATGAGCTGCATGTGCGGCTGCGCGCCCCCGTCCCCTTTTTCCTCGATTTGCTCAAACACCCCGCGACCTTCCCCGTGCACCTGCCCTCCATCCGCAACCGCGGAGATCCCTTCGACCGCGACAACCGCTGGGCGGGGGTGGGGCGGAGTGTGGTCAACGGCCCCTTCAAACTCCTGCGCTGGGAGCCCGAAAGCGTTTTGGAAGTCACCCGCAATCCCCTCTATTGGGATGCCGAAACCGTCTCGCTCAACGGCATCCGCTTCTTTCCCATCGTCGACCTCGGTGCGGAAGAGCGCGCCTTCCAAGCCGGCCAGCTCCACATCACCGAAGCCCTCGCCCCCACGCGGGTGGCTCACTATCGCCGCAACGCCCCCGAACGTCTGCGCATCGATCCCTACCTGGGGACGTATTATTTTCTTTTCAACACCACCCGGCCCCCGCTTGACGATGTGCGCGTGCGGCGCGCGCTCAGCCTCGCCATCGACCGGCGCGCCATCACCGATCAAATCCTCGGCGCGGGCCAGACGCCCGCTTACAGCTTTACCCCGCGCGGCCTCGGGGACTACCAGCCCCCGCAGATGCCCCCCGGCGACCTCGCGGAAGCCCGTGCGCTCCTCGCTCAAGCCGGTTTCCCCAATGGCGAAGGGTTCCCCCAAATGGAGTTTCTCTTTAACACCTCTGAGAGCCATCAGCGCATCGCCGAAGCCGTGCGCGAAATGTGGCGGCGGGGACTCGGTATCGACATCCGCCTCCGCAACGTCGAACTCCAAGTCTACTTCAGCTCACGCCGCGAGGGCGACTTTGACATCGCGCGCGCCGTCTGGATCGGCGATTACCTCGACCCTCACACCTTCCTGAGTATGTGGACATCTTCCAGTGGCCACAATTTCAGCGGCTGGAGCGATCCGGCCTTCGATCAGCTCATCGCCGCCTCCGACGAGGCCGGACCCGATACCCGTCTCGAAATCCTTGCCGAAGCGGAAGCCTTTTTCCTCGGCGAGCATGTCGTGGCCCCCCTCTACCATTATGTGTCCGTCTTCCTCATCCGCCCCGAAGTACGCGGCTGGTACCCGACCCTTCTGAATTGGCACCCCTACAAGCACGTTTCTTTGGAGCCGGGCAACTGAAGCGACGAAAAGGGCGAGGCTGCTACCGCACAAACCTCCACCCCCGAGCCGTCCCATCCCGTAACCGCGAACCTCCGGTTCATGGCCTCCGGGACCTCCCCCCTGCCCCCAATCATCTACGGCATATCCTCGCCCCGGTGAGGCGGGTCTTTTTCACTGCATCAACCGCTGTGTGCGGCGTGCTTTCCTGTGTGGCTGGGATGACTACTCGGGCCAGTCTTTCGAGCACCGGTGTCATTTTGCGGGTTGAAGTGCACCACGATTTTGCGGGTTAAAATACACCACCTTGAGAGGTCTTTTTCATGGGTTAAGTTTTGGTTTCGTCGAGGGTTTTTTGGCTGCTTTGTGATTCTGGACCCTGCCGGGGGTTGGGGCGGCGATAGCCCTGGGGTTATGCTTCATCGGGCGTGTTGAGGGCGGCTTCTTTCATGCGATAGCTTTTGCCTTTGATTTTGATGAGGTTGGCGTGGTGCAGGAAGCGGTCGAGGATGGTGGTGGCGCTGGGGGAGTTGGGGGAGCGGGTGGGGGAGTGAGGTGGAGAAGGGCAAATAGAGGAACTTGATCAGTCGTTGACATCCTGGGGGAATTTGGCACCGTCTTTATCAATGCTACGGATGAAATTCGGCCTCGTGCCGTGAGTGCCTTCGGGCTCCTATATCCGTGGCGTTTTCTTTTTTTCCTCGTGGCTTCGGGGAAACGCGGTTTCCAGCGACGGACGGTCGTCCCCTTTGAAAAACGTTCCGCCTGCCCTTCCGTGATAGAGGTCATGGATTTCGCCGATTTGTGGCCACATCATGTTCAGGAAACGCGTCTCCCTTCGCTCATAGAACCGTTGCAGTGCCCAGAGGAAGTAATCAATCGGTAGCTTGAAGACATACCGTCGTATTGGGGTCGGAAACTTGAATGTGCCACGTTGCATCGCGGCCAAATCCAAACTTGCGTTCAAAGTCGCGTTCGGCGTGCTCAAGGGCCTCCTTTAGAGCTTTGTTGCGATCACTTTTTCCCCGGCGGGCAACCCACACGTGATAAGAATCGGCGATTCGGTGGAACTTGCCGTAGAGGTCCCGGATCAAACCATCGTAGACGGTGTTTTCGTCGTATCGCGCTTTTGGATCGTGCAGTCGCCGCTCCGTTTCCCGCTTCGCCAAAACTATCTTGTCCGCGACAACGGCATGAAAGCGGAGCGTGCCACCAAGCTCCCGGAGGAGCTTGAAAACGAGGTAACGAACCTCGGGCAAATCGTTGTTCGCGTGAAAGCCGTGGGCGGTCTTCGGACGTTCCGGCTTAAACGATTCCACTCCGGCGAAATACGAATCCGCCAACAATCCGAGCCGGAGGGCGGTCAACTTTGTTGCCAGGACCTCCGGATTGTCCACTTCGAGTTTCCCGAGAATGAAGAAATTTGAGCAGCCGTCGTTTCCAACAATAACGCCGCTTCCGCGTTTCCGGCCGAATAGCGTCGGATCTCCGGCTTCGTCGACGTAGCTGTGGATGGCATCGGGCATCGGGTTTATTTCCCGGGTCTCACCACCTGTTGGATGGCGTCGAGTTTATCCGAAATCTCGCCCGGCAAATCCGCCTTTTTCATTTGCCGGGCGAGCATGAAGAAGTTGCTTTTGGGAAGATGTAGCTCGGCGCGTTTGAAAATCTCGGGCAGGAGCGTCTTACTGGCGGGCAAGGAGCGGAGAAAATTGCTGCTTTCGAGCGGGCTTTTGAAGAAAGCCGGGGGCATTTCCTCCCGGAGATAAGTCAGAGCCGCTTGCGCGGAGAGGGGGCCTGTTTCGTTTTCAAGGAAGCGTTTCAATGCCTCGGGATGGAGCAAATAGCTTTCGGCTTCATAGCGCTCCCAGCGCAACACGTTCAGCCCGTCGCCACCGACTTCCCGTGCCGGAAGGTCGCGGTTGTCGCCATCGAGCAGCAGGGCCGCCCGGATTTCGGGACGGACCGCTTTGAGAGCGAAGAAATGGGCGCGGGCTTCTTTGGGGTTTCGCCCGTGATTGTTCTGCCAGAACGGCAGCGTCGCGAACCATTCCTGAAGCGGATGATCCAGCACTGTCGCCCAAGCCTTGAGAAGATCAAAGTCCGTCAATCCTTCCAGATACAATATGCCCGGCGCATTCCCCGCCAGCAACAGTTCCAGCGAGGTGACCCGTTTGAGGGCCTCCCGCACCTGGTCGCGGTCGGCATCCGAGGCGAGGGTATGGGGTTCGCGATAGAATGAGACGATCTGGCTCGGGCTCGTGTTGTCGATCAACACCTTGGAGTGCGTGGCGATGACCAATTGCCCTTTGGATTCATGGCACAGGCTGCGCAGGATGTCGTAGAGTTGCTTTTGCAGGAGAACATGAAGATGGGCGTCGGGTTCATCAAGGAGGATGAGGCTCGATGGGCGCGCGAGCATGAAGGCGAGAATCAACAGAACCTGGTGAAAACCGCTGCCGGCCGTCGACACATCCAACGGCGCAAGCCCCCCGAAGCCCCGCCCTTTGGGAATCCCCTTGAGGTATTGGCAGGTGATGAAGGGGGTTCCGTCGTAAACCGGTTTGAGCAGCCGGTATCCGAAAACAGATTCCACCACCTTTTCCAACCGGCTCCACCGTTGATCATCTTCGCTCTCGGCGACCTCCAGCAGCAGGTTGCGGAGAATGTCCCCGCCTTTGCCCTGACCGATGAGCATGTCCTGATACGGCCTGTCGTGGCGGGTCTCGTTCACACCGATCCCGGAAAACGGCGGCACGTAAACGACGGAAATCCTTTCCCGCGCCGTCTCCAGGTGCGGCAGATCATCGGCCACCGGCTTTACGTGAATCTGCTCCGGTCCGCTGTAGCGAAATTCAAACCCGAACCGCCACGATTCTCCGTCCTTATCCAAACCATGCATCGTGATTTCGATCGGACGGGGCGCTCCCTGTTTTCCCTCGTCCCGTCGCAACGAAGTGTGCGTATCCGTCCACAGTTGATCCATCGACGGGAGCGGGAGCGCGGTGAATTCCTGGCGGGTAATCGGCGCTCCCTGCCGGTCCTTCGCCTTCGAGCGGCTCCCCGGTCCCTTCTTCTCCCACCATTTTTGCATGGCCAGATTCCAGACCATGGCGGCCTGCAGGAGGGTCGATTTTCCGCTGTTGTTGGGACCGGCCAAGACCGACAAAGGGGCCAAGGGAAACTCCTGGCTCGCGAAGCGCTTGAAGTAGCGGGTGGTGATTTTTGTGATCATCTGGCGGTGGATTCGGTAGCGGGTTGGAACGCGGCCGGCCAGCCGCCGTGGGTTTCGATGACTTCGTCGATTTCGGCCATGAGACGGATGGTTTCGCTGAGGGCGATGACGATTTTGTGGTAGTGGGCGATGTCTTCGGCGGTGAGGGTGCGGCCTTTGCGGTCTTTGAGCCATTTGTGGCAGACTTGGTACCCGCCGATGTGGAAGTTCCAGACTTCTTCGGGTATCCCTTTGAAGCCGATGCTGCCAGGCTTTTGAAGAGCACCTCTTCTACAGGCGGGAGCGTCGATCCAAACGGTGTCTTCCGTCCAGGCGACGCGATTAACGATTGGCGTCGCAAGGCCAATGAAAGCGGTGATGGGCTTGTCGAGCTTGGGCGATTCCAGCAGGTGCAGGGCAACGAGTTCGCCGCCGAGACGAGACAGCTCGCGGAACAGCGCAAGGTTGCTGGTCAAGGGTAGGCGCGGGAAGTCGATCTTGAGAAACTCGGCGTAACGGCTGCGGTAGCCGGGACTGTGGAAGACGGCGTAGATGTAGTGGAAGATGTCTTCGGGGGTGAGGCCGGTGGGATGGCTGTTAGCGCCTCTCTGTTTGAGCCCTAACACGCCTGCGAGTTTACGCAAAAAAGGCGCGGAAAAGTTGACTCGATTGCATTCCTCTAGCTTCTGCTGAGCGTCTGAATCATCTTCAACAAGGTAAAGCGGGAATAGCGACGTGATTTCCCGCGTCTTCAGCGAAACAGAACAGCACTCTGAAATGAGCCTAGTGGCGAAAACGTGCTGAAATCCGAGCTCAGCCTGTTGCCGGCATGTGAGCAAGCCAATGTTCTGGCTTCCCAGCATGTGGCGCATGACATTGTATGCCGGACGACTGGTGAGACCGATTTTGTAGTAGAGAAATCGAACGTCAAACGGGCGATAGAGGCAGGGCTTGATCGCATGCGCAGAAAACTTGGTCATGGAGCGTCTCTCAAGCAGACTGTAGCTTGAAGAATTCTCGACGCGAAACTCATCTTTGAAAGGATTGCGAATCCCATCTGCTGAGTAAAATGTCTTAAGTCGCTCTGCCAATACCGGTGCCGTCTCCGCAAAAAACAGGTCGTCCCGGTCCGTTTTGATCCCATTCTGGAAAGAAATAAACATGTCCGTGAGTGGGATGGCGGCTTCATATTCCGTGCGTGGAGTGAATGTCTTCGGCGTTAGAAAATAGTATTGCGAGTGCGGGAGAAGTCTTTCACAAACAGCACTTCGAGCCCACCCTCCCGATAAAAGGCCAAACTTTTTTTTGCGCGATCCCCAAAGGTCAGCGTAACGGGCCACTTGCTCACCTTCACTTAAGGCGAACAGTCCAACGGCAACGCCCTGCATGATGTCAAAGACATTCTCGTCAACTCCGCCCAAGGGATTGACTTCACCTCGTTGCGTGCTCCCGTGGAGATTCAGGACTTCAATGTAATTGAACGTTGAGAGCAGCTTTGCGCGCATCTGCCGATGCGTGACCCCGTCGAGGTAGGAGCTATTTGTGATGAAGCTGAGAATTCCGATTCGCGTTTGGGCAATGGAGTATTCCGAGAATCTTACGAACTTGATAAAGTCGTCGTCGAGGTTGATCTTTCTCTCGTCCAAGCCGCGCTTGTACTCGTCGAGCAGGCCGAGGATGAACGGATTCCTGTTAAGCTGCCCGAAGTTGGAATACGGCGGGTTACCAATGATCACTGTGAATCGCTTATACCATTTGATTTCATTTACCGAAGCCGCCTCATGGGCGAGGGCGTCGAAGCCGATCTGCGGAAGCTGTTTGACCTTTGGCTCGAGTGCGTTGGTGAGGTAAATTCTGGCCCGTTCCTCCGTGCCAAAGCGATAGCCCGTGTCGTGCAGCTTCAGCCCGATCTTCATGTGGGCGATGGCTTATGGAGCCATGAGGAGTTCGTATCCGTGGATGCGGGGGAGGAGGCATCGTGGAACGTAGGCGTTCCAATAGTCGGCGAAGGATTTGAAGGTGGCGCGGGCATCCTGCCCGCATTGACGGGGATCCACCGGCAGGATGCCGGTGCCACTTTTCCACTTGGCGGTGAGGTGCTTGTGGATGACATCGATGACTTCAACGAGGAAGGTGGCGGTGCCGGTGGCGGGGTCGAGGATCTGGACGAAGAACTCGCCGGGAGAGATGGTTTCCTTGCAATCGTGCTCGTCGGTTTTGGGCGGGAGTTTGAGGGTGGAAGCGCCATCTTGGCGCTTTTCCTCGGGCAAGCGGCTGGAAGCCGCTTCCACTTTTTCGATCATCTCGCCCCAAGTGATGGTGGAGGCGAGGCCGTCTTCTAGGCCGAACTCAGTTTGGAGGAGTTCGTGGACGCTGCGGACGATATAGCCGACGACGGGCTGCGGGGTATAGAACACGCCACGGTCGATGCGTATCTGCTTATTGTAGGCTTTAAGAAAGGTTTCGTAGAAGTGGATGACCGGGTCGGCTTCTGTGTCGCCGCTCGATTTTTTCTTGCCGAAATCGCGGAGAATGGCGGGCAGGTCGGTCTCGTCGCCACGCAGGAGTTCGACGACTTCATTGATACCCAGTTCATCGAAGTCCATCCCGCCCCGACGTCCGCCGACCTTGAGGAATTCGAGGAGCATTTCCTTGAGGAAGGGGTTGGTCACGGGGACCATCGCGGTGATGTCTTCCTGACTGAGGACGGTGCCCTGGGCACCTTCGCTCATTTCCGTTCGGGAGATGGCGGCGGTGAGCAGACCGTAGGTGACGGTCTGGGCGTAGGTGTCGGCGAAATCCTCTTCGCTGAGATCGTGGATAAGGGCTGCTTTGAAGGCTTTATGGAGTTTGCGGAGCTGACCCTTGGCCTCGCTCTCGTGCGCCATGATGGTGTTGGCAGCATCGCGGATCTTGCGGGCGAAGCCGGCGAGGGTATCGGCAAGGGCGTCGGCGGTGCGGATGACGTGGCCAATGCGGTGGCGGAAGGCACCGCGCCACTGGGCGCGCCAGGCTTCGTGATCGGTGGGAGCGTCTGGCCAGCAGAGGCGGGTTTTGAGGACGCGGGCGACGTGGTCGAGCTTGAGGGGCGTGTCGGAGCCGTCCCAGCCGAGGACGCGGAGGACGGGCAGTTCGGTCGTGTGAGGATCTCGGTGGAAATGGGCGAAGGCAATTTCGCGGTCGGTGCTTTCGCCGAAGGCGGAAATGAAGAGGAGGTCGGCGGTATCCCACCGGCGGCGGTCGGAGGGGTTGGCGGACTGGCGTTTTTTGAGGACAAGGGCGTTGAGAATGCGCCGCAGGACCACGACGGGGAGCCTTGCCCGCCCAAACTCGACAAAGAAGATACCGAAGGGCTGACCGCCTCCGGAAAGCGGGCGGAGCTGGCGAATGGTCCCGTCCGCGAGCTTGGCGGCCTCCTCGTCTTTGAGGCCGAGTTCATCGGGGTCGTATTCGAAGGTAAGGTCGTCGAGGTTGTAATCTTCGACGGGCCAGTCGAGTTCATCACGCAGGTAGGCCAGGAGATCGGAGAAGGTGGTGATGGAGCGGAGGTCGGGCATGGAAAAATGTGAGGGAAGAAGGGTGAGAAGAGGTTGACGCAGGTGTGAGATTGGTCGAGGGTGGGTTTTGGTAAGCGCAGAAGATGTAGAGGCCGCTTGTAGTGAGTGGCAGCCCTAGACGGGTGGGATCCTCGGTTTCTGGGACCAATTATTCATAAGCCCTCCAGGTTTTTCGCCTCGGGGGCTTTTGTTTGGAGGATGGGGAGAGCATCGGGCCACGTTTTCAGGCCGTAACCCTCCAAATGTCCTTTATGCTTGTAGATTGTCTTGCGGAGGAGTTTCGCGTAGGCGGGTTCTGTTTCGTCGTAGCGGTTTTTCCTGACCGCGAAATGCATGCTTGAGGCCACGGCATCGGCCGCTTGCAGACCCGCGAGCTTGGAATGCTCCACGGCGCGAATGTCATCGGGCCGAATAACCGAGGTGTCGATCTGGACCTCTTCCGGCTGATCGCCTGAGCGATTCAGCAAATGCCTCAAGTAGTCCCGCATATCCTTGTATGACATGATGCTCCGGTTCGAGAAAAGGAGATCGCAGGTGCCATCGCCCTCTTCGGCGATTCGATGATCCCGGCACAACCAAGAGACGCGCTCAAGCAACAGCCGGGTCGCGTAGCGGTAGAGACGGAACTTTTCATTTTGAAAAATCTCCGGCTCGAGAATCGATGGCTTGTGGATCAAGACCGAGATGGTGCGTGCGGGAAGTTGACCGACGCGGCGCACATAGGGCACACGCTGCTCATGCCGGAGATCAACAAAATGAAGGGGATGCTTGGGCGGCTTCCCCAGAAGTTTGCGGGTGTCTTTGAGGCAGCCGACGACCTGATGGTCATTCTTGGTTCGGATAACCAAGGCGGAAATGACAAACCACCGGGAGCTGCCGGAGCCGTCTTCCCGGAAAACAAAACCTTCGTCGCCGGACTCGTCGATATAGGCGCGGAAGCTTGCTTGCTTAACCAGGTCCATGAGTGGGGGCGGGTATTAATTGATTTCCATCCAGCACTTGAGGACCGGCGAAACGCCAACGGGTGCCTGGAGCGGCCGGAGGTGGGACTTGAGGAGGTCTTTTTCGGCTTTGGCGCGGAGTTTCGAAAGGTCGGCGTGGTCGAAGACGGTGCGGCGGGGGGTGTCGGGCTTGCTGCGGATGAAGGCGGCGACGCGCGCGGGCTCGGAAGGAAGGGCCTTGCCTTCCGTGTCGTAGAGGAGCCAGACGGTGTCTCCGGCGGCTTCGGTCCAAAGGTGCTCGCCGCTTCCGGGGTCCAGCTGACTGGAGTCCGGGCGGGGGATGCGGAAGCAGAAGAAGACGGCGCGGGCGTCGGGCACGGGGGTGGCGCGACCGGAGAATGTTTTGAGAGGAAACTGTGGCAGCCGCTTGACTAGGTCGGGGTGCGCTTTGGCGAGTTCTTGGTACTCGAGGGCGAGGGCTTCAGAGGGGGTTTGCTGGCCCTCGAACTGTTCGTTGATTTCTTTGACGGGATCAAACTCGTCGTCCGGGCGGAGGAGCTTGCGCCCTTCAATGCCGAAGGCTTTGGAGATGATGAGGGTCTTGCGGTTGACCCGGTTGTAGATGCGGAGGAGGGTTTCCAGCTCGTCGGGGGGAAGGAAATTCCAATAGACCACGCGTCCGCGGTTGCCCACTAGATGGGGGTGGGCTGCAAGGATTTTCGCCTCGGTGGCGGGATTCAAGCGGCGGTCCACGCGCCCGATGCGCTGCATCAGGCGGACGGGATTCCAGTGGAGGTCGAAGTTGATGAGCCGGTCGGCGTCCTGGAGGTTGAGACCCTCGGCCAAAATATCGGTGGCGATGAGGATATCGATGCCCTCGTTTTCAGGCGGCGTGTTGGCTCCGTTGTAGAAGGGGGCGAAGCGGTGGATAACGGCGCTACGCTGCTTCTGGTTGCTGTTGCCGTCGATGCGTTGAACCCGCTCCAGACCCCGGTCTTTCAGGTGGTATTCCAAATAGGCGGCGGTGTCTGAGAATTCGGTGAAGAGGATGACCTTGCGCCCTTTCAACTCTTTATCGTCCCGGAGAAGGCGGACCAGGGCGGTCAACTTGGAATCGCGGTCGGGGCGAACGTCGCGGACGAGGCGGAGGAAGTCGGCAACCTGCTCAAGGTCGTCCATCGTCTCATCGAGCATGTCTTGCACCTTATAGAGGTCTGGATCGAGGCGTTGGACGGCGGCGCGGTCTTCATCGGAAATGAACTCCTCCTCCTCCACGCTTTCATCGTCGGGCCAAAACTCCGCCTGGACGGTCGGGTTGTGACCGACGTGTTCGAGAAGTTTATGGTGCTTTGTTCTCCAGCGGTCGAGGCGGCGCTGGTCGTGATCGCGCGTGGCATGAACATCAGCCCAGGTAAGGAGCTTGTGCAGGAGGCGCCAGCAGGACATCTCAAAAGCCTTGGCCGAACTCTCGAAACGCTTGAGAAAGAGCGTGCGGATGAGCGAGACGACCTGGACTTGGCGGCCCAGGTTGAAGTCGGTCTCCGATGGAGGCTCCTTCAGGTAAGCCAAGGGGCTGTAGAGAGCGAGGGCGAAGAGCGGTTTCTCCCGGTCGAATGCCGTGGCAACGGCGTCGAGCAGGCGACCGTAGGTGACTTTGAGCTGATAGTCGGCCACCCGTGGGGCCTCGCGCTCGGGGAAAAGCACCTGCCCATCATCTTCCAGCTTCTCGCTTGCGCGGACGTAGCCACGACTGCGCTGAACGACCAACTCGGAAAAAAGGTCGGCACCTTTACCTTCTTCCTTGAGGGCGGCAAAAACCTCCGCTTCGCCGAGGCCTTCGCGGATTTGGCGACCGAACTCGGCATCCAGGGCATTGAAGAACGACCGGAGGTTGTGGATGCCAAGATTGCGGCTTCCTTGGGCAAAGTAGGCTTGGTTTTCGCCGCTCACGAGACCGATGATGTGGCGAAAGTCGTGGATGGAGTTATTGATCGGCGTGGCTGTGAGGAAAAAGACCTGCTTTGGCCGTCCTCCTTCCGAGCTCAGGTATTCCTGGAGTTTCCGGTAGCGGGATTTTTCCAGGGTGCCTTCTCCCGCAATGCCGGGATTGCGGAAGTGGTGAGCTTCGTCGATGATGACCACGTCTGCGTCCCGCAAAGTGCGTTCCATGCGTTCGGGCCAGCGGTCGGCGGTGCGCTGGAGGTCGGTGTGGCTGTATTTTACAAGCGGCTGGAAATCACTCTCCAAATGCGGAAGGAGCGACTCGATGGCCGGCTGCCAGACGTCTTCCTTTGCTGCCTTTGGTGCCATCAGAGCCACGCGTTTTCCTTCTTTGGCGACCAGGCGTTCGATCAGCATGAGGCCCACGTAGGTTTTGCCCAAGCCGACGCCGTCGCAGAGAAAGGCCATGCCGTAGCGGTTGGCGATTTCCACGAGATTGCGATAGGCATCGCGCTGATAGCCGGCGAGGATCTTGAAAACAGTGGATTCTTCACGGTCCCATTGATCAGGGGAAACACCGCGGTCGCGGGCATACTCAAAGAGAGCTTTGGCCCAGATCTCGAAAGGGGAGCGGTCCATGGTGTGATGCTCCATTACCCGAAGAATGTCGGGAGTAACATCCTCAGCGTCTTCCCAGTGCCGGTCATACCATTCCTGGAGCGAGCTCACCTGGGCTCCGGTGATCTGGACATTGAGTTCGACGTTTTGACAGATTCCAGGGAATGTCAGATTGGACGATCCGACGAGGGCGGCTGAACCCACAACCTCGCTTTGCGCGTGTGTGATGTAAGCTTTGGCGTGAAACTTGTCTTTCCGGTAGACGCGGCATTGGATTTGTCCGGTCCTGAGCGCTTCAACGATTGCAGGAACCCCTTTGAGGAAATCATTTTGGCTCTTTTCGGTTTCGATGCTTTGGTCCAAGCGGTCTGAGATCTGCGCGAGGCCTTCGGCAAAAGCCTTCTTTGTGCGCTTTGAAACCTCATCGCCCATGAGAATACGGATCTCCGGGACCGTCTGCCAGGCGCCCTCCAGTGCCAAGAGTCCCGCGACCTCAAAGTAACCCGTGGCCACGTCGATGGCCTTGGATAGCTGGCACCACTCCCTCAAATACCTCCGGACCTTCCAGTCGGAATCACTGTTATCGACGATGAACAGCTCTGAACCGGATTTTGACATAGTGTAAATGGAGGCGCTGAAAGAGAAATGGATGGAAGATCCCGTGATCCTGGCTGAAGATGAAGGCGAGTGGCTGCACCAACCATCGGGATAACGGGGTCTAACTTGAGTCGAAAAACTGACCGGACAAGGAAATTCCCAAACGGGGGAAGTGAAAACGCCGAACCGTAACGTCAAGCTGCCTCATATTGTATTGGAAAGCCGACTAAACGCGCACGGGCTATCGTTTTTCCTGGATGGTCGATTTTAAGGGCTACAACGCGGCGCGGGGCGAGTTGCTCAGGATGCCCCCCGTCCTACTCGATGATCAGTTTGCTTCTGACTTCTGACTTCCTCGAGGTTGAAGCGGACCAGCCTCGGACCGATGCGGTGAAATGGAAGAATACCATCGGCCATCCATCGGCGGACCGCAATGGAGGTGAGGAAAAGGGCGGATCTACTCCATCACTCAAGATCCCTCAGTCAATGAGCCATGCCCCATCTGCCCATCGTTTTAGAGTTCGAATATCCTTGGGTTTCGAATATCAACCGAACGTTGCGTCAATAAAATTGGGGGTTGCGGCTGTGTCCGGGGCGCCGGGACCAGATCGGGGCGAGTGTGGAGGCGGACCGGGTGGCGATGTTGGCGGAGACGCCGGAGGCGAGCGAGTATTGCGGAGCTGGGGATCGCTTGCGGGCGCGTCGGGGTCGTGCGGAACTGGCGGCGTGGAGGGCATCGGGGGGAGACGAGTCGAGCGCGGCGGATGTGCCCGCCTTCGCTCTTCGAGCTACGGCGCGGCAGGCAGAGGAAATTGAGCGGGCGCGTGGAGACGTGGAGCGGGCGCGCTGGCTGGCACCGGTGGAAGCGGGGGAGGGGGGCGTGCTGGGAATGAGCGAGGAGCAATGGCTTTACCTGCCGGAGGCTGGCGCTAAAAGCGCTTCGGCGACGATGCCGAGATTCTTCTGGTTCTGAATCGGGCGAAGTCTCACCATCGGCCGGACAATCTGCCCAATTCCATGAAGTTTTTGCTGCAATTCGTGGAACAAAAGTAGTCGCGGCGGGCGTGTGGGATACATCAGGTTAACGTAATTCAACCCCTTGAAATTCATTCCCCAATCCTATCCCCAAATCATGACTTATTTTAGCTGTCTCCCGT
>JAFIGE010000056.1 GCA_020831585.1 Opitutales bacterium
CGTGGTCGGGGCGGTTGATCTGGAATTCGAGGTAGGGGAGTTCGTGGGGGGTGCCAGCGGATGGGGATGCCGAAGTGTTCGGCGCGGAAGGTGGCGGTGGCGGCGATGTGGCCGGATTTGCCACTGGAGGCAGGATATGGTTTTGTTCGTTCGATTCGGGGCTACTCTTCGCAAACGATTGAGCACGTTTGGGACGCTACCCGGTTGACGGGATCGCCCTCCGGTGCACTGTCTGCTTGACAGGCTGCACTGGGCCGTGGCATTCTGGAACCATGTCGAAAGCAAAGCTGTCGGATCTGTCGACTGCCGAACTTGAGCGGCGTCTGAAAGCCATTCGGGTGCTCCAGTGGGCGGTTATGGGGATCTTTGGATTGATTCTTCTGGTCTGGATCGCTCTCGGGTATTGGAAGGAATACCTTCCCGGTTTCGCCATGACAATCGTTCTGGCGGCAGGGGGCATCCTTGGGGTGAGCGTGCCCGCTATGGGCGTGTCGGCAGAGCTGCGGAGGCGGCGAGAAGCGAAGGGGGCGAGGTCCCATTGATTGGTCGCCCGCTCAATTGATTCTCCGCAGACGGGTGATACTCTGGTTGATTGGGATCACGGAGATGCGGGATTCCCCTTCGGCAATAGCAAAGAGTCGAGTGCACGTGGCCGATTGGCACAAGTTCAGCAAGCGACATTTGGTGTATGGACTTGGCCTTTTCCACTAGCTCTTTAGGTCCAGGAGGAGACCCGTTTTTTCGATCTGTTCAACCTAATTTCCGCAGTTGAACCACTGATATCACTGATAGCCACTGATAATGAACAGCTTCCGGGAATATCGGGCTTCACTCGAAAGGTGAAACCGCCCGATTGCGGAAGCCCCTGAAAATCAGTGTCCATCGGTGTGCATCAGTGGTCGAATAGATTAATTTAGGTTCAAGGTGGCAACCGAAGAACTCGCTTGCCGCAAACGATATGCTTGTCTTCGTGCGTGAGAATTATGGGTTTTTGGGCTTGCCCTTTACGCTGAAGGTAATGAAAAATCTTTTTTAAGAGATTAGTTTTGCTGTTAACCACCTTTTGGAGGTTCGCCTATCATGAAAACTTCTTTTTTCTCACTGTGCAGCTGTGCCGTTGCTTCGTTCTGGGGAGTTTGTGTCGTTTCGGCGCAAATCATTGCGCCCGAGTTTAGCGGCGATTATGCCGTTTTCCAGCTTGGCTCTGTTCAAGGCGTGCCGACGAACTACGGGGGCTTGACGATTCGCCCGGAGGAGCCGGACTTTCTCTACATCGGCGGAGCCGCCAACCTTGCCACTGGAGCCGTTTACCGTGCCCCGATCTTTCGGGATGGGGATGGTTTCATTACCGGATTCGGCGCGGGGTCCTCTTTGCGCAGGCCCCGAATATTGACGGCGGTCTTGTCTTCAGCCCAACCGGCACGATGCTGTTCACCCGATATCCCACAAACGACATTGGTCAAGTGGCGGTGGGCTCGACGGAGATGACCTCAACGCAAGACCTTTCGGCTCTTGGCGTGGCCAGTTCGGTGGGCAGCTTTAACTTTATCCCCGCCGGTTTTCCGGGAGCAGGGGATGCGCTTTTCGTTTCCTACAATACGAGCCGCGTCTACCGGCTTCCTTATTCGGAGACCGGGGGTGTGTATACGTTTGGGGATGCCGTTGGCCAAGTCCAGATCAGTGGCGGGCCGGAGGGCATCACGCACGTGCCGCTGGGGTCGCCGGTTTTCGGAGAAACGCCGCATGTGCTCGTCTCCGCGTATGTTGCCAATACCATCGTCGCTTATGAATTGGATGCCAACGGACTGCCGATTGCTTCGTCGGCCCGCAACCTGGTCACCGGGCTGACCAATGCAGAAGGGGCGGCGGTGGATCCGGTGACGGGCGATTTTCTTTTTTCCAGCTTTGGAGCGGGCAATCAGGTCTACCGCGTGACCGGGTTTATTCCCGAGCCTTCGACGTATGCCCTCATTTTCGGCGTATTGGCTCTGGCGGGCGTGACCTTGCGCCGCCGTCTCCAAAGCCGTTAGGGGGGAGGCGGTTGGTTTGCGCAGGCATCCACCATTTCACGGAGGCCGTCGCGCAGAGATTGAGGGTGTTGAAAACCCGTCTTCAACAAGGCCTCTCCGCGAAAGTCCGTCTCTTCCAAGAGGGCCTGTAAGCGGCTGCGGTTGATGGGAAAGGGTTTGCCGGTGAGGCGTCCGATGACCTCGCCTGCTTCGGCGAGGATTTTTGCGACAAACGGAGGTATCTGCGGCACGCGTTTTTTATTCAAAAAGGAGGAGACGGTTTCCGCAATCTCTCGCACCGAAGCGGTTTCTTTGTCGGTGATGAAATAGGTGGAGCAACCGGGCTCGATGTGTCCGGCCAGGTGAAGAATGGCGGCAGTGAGGTTTTTGAGGGAGACGAGCGCTTTGCGATTGGCGTTGTCCCCGATGAGGGTGAAGCGTCGGCGGGCGATGGCCTGGACCATCGCGGCAATGTTTCCCTGGTTCCCGGGCCCGTAGACGACGGCAGGCCGGAGGATAAGAGCGCTCCGGGCGGGGTCGGCGTGCGCCCAGGTTTTCACCGCCCGTTCGGCGGCCCATTTGGAGCGGCCGTAGGGGGTGGTGCCGGGACGGACAGGCGTGTTTTCGGTGACCGGTCCCGGTTGGATGGGCTCAACCGCCTTGATGGTGCTGAAGAAGAGAAACTGCCGGATTTGGCGTTGCGCGGCCCAATCGAGCCAGGCCTGCGTGCCCTTGATGTTCACTTCCCCAAACTCAGCCAAGTCGCTCGCTGTGGGTTGAAGGACATGCTGTTTCACTTCGAGGTGAATGATCATGGTGGGCGCGGCGGTCTCTTCCCCGGCGAGGACTTTCTGCCTCTGAACGGGTAACCAGCCCGCCGGCAGTTTTTCCTCGCCCGATGGCACTTGCCGTGTGGAGACCCACCCTGTGCAACCGGCCTGCGCGAGTTCGCCCACCAGGGCGCGCCCGACAAATCCGGTGCCTCCTGTAACGAGAATCCGTTCGTGGGAAAGGTGGGTCATCGGGGAGCGCATGGAGAGATGCCCCGTGATCTGTCAGAGGCTGGCAAGGAGGCGTTCGAGTTCGGCTTTGCGGGCGTGGGTTTCGGCGAGTTGCTTGCGGGCACCTTCGATGACGGCGGGGGGTGCGTTGCTCACGAAGCCGGGGTTGGCGAGTTTGCTTTCGCCGGCCTGGATGCCTTTGGCGAGCTTGGCCAGCTCTTTGGTGAGGCGTTCTTTTTCGGCTGCCACGTCGATGGCGGCGGAGAGGTCGAGGTAGAGGGTGCCGAGCGTGGTGACGGCGGCGGGCATGCCTTCGCGGGGAGCATCGGTCCAGGTGAAGCTTTCCGCCGGGATGAGGGCGAGGCAGGTTTCGCGGTGGGATTCGAGGATGGCGCGGGCGGCGGGCTCGGCGAGGAGAATGAAGGGCACGTCGCGGCGGTTGGCCACGTTGTATTCGCTCTTGAGCGCACGGGCGCGGGCAATGGTTTCCTTGACGCGGTTGATTTCTTCAACGGCGGCGGTGCCGAATTCAATCTTGTGTGCGCGGAGAGCGGCTTCGAGTTCATCGGCCGTGGGCAGACGGGTTTCCTGGAGGAAGCGGTGTCCGGGGGCACGGTAGCCGAGGCTTTCCCACAACTCTTCGGTGATAAAGGGGATGAGGGGTTCGGCGAGGAGGAGGGTCTGGCGGATGAGGAGATCGAGGAGGGCAAGGGTCGTCTCCTGGCTCTCGCCGCCGCGCAGTTTGGCTTTGGAGGCTTCGATGTACCAGTCGCAATAGTCGCTCCAGAAAAACTCGTAGAGCTCCTTCGGGTAAGTGGACATGTCGAAGCGGGCAAAGGCCGTTTCCAGAGAGCGGGTGGTTTCGAGGAGGCGGGCGAGTATCCAGCGGTCGTAGGTGTCGAGGCGGGCGGCGTCGATACGCCCGAGGATGGCGTCGAGGCTGGAGTTGGCCTTATCCCCAAGGGGGCCGCACATTTGGCGGAAGCGGCAGGCGTTCCAGAGCTTGTTGCAGAAGTTGCGCCCGATCTCGACGCGTTCCTCGCCGAAGAGGATGTCCTGGCCGCTGGGGGCGATGTTGACGATGCCGAAGCGGAGGCCATCGGCCCCGACTTTGGCGATGAGGTCGAGCGGGTCGGGGGAGTTGCCGAGGCTCTTGGACATCTTGCGGCGTTTGTCGTCGCGGATGAGACCGGTCATGTAGACATCGCGGAAGGGGAGGCGGTCGGCAATTTCTTCGTCGGTGAGGGTTTCTTTGGCTTCGCCCATGAATTCGAGGCCGGCCATGACCATGCGCGCGACCCAGAGGAAGATGATGTCAAAGCCTGTGACGAGGGTGCTTGTGGGGTAGAAGTATTTGAGTTCGGCGGCGGCCTGCGGATCGTCGCCGGGCCAGCCGAAGTTGGCGAAGGGCCAGAGCCAGGAGGAGGCCCAGGTGTCGAGGACGTCTTCTTCCTGCTCCCAGTTTTCGGGGTCGGGGGGACCGTCGACGGAAACGTGTACCTGGGTCGGGTCGCTGTAGTCGGCTTTGGTGCGGTCGAGACCTTTGCGGTACCACACGGGGATGCGGTGGCCCCACCAGAGCTGGCGGCTGATGCACCAGTCGATCTGATCGCGTTCCATCGTTTCGAGCCAATGGAGATAGGTTTTGGCCCAGCGTTCGGGATGAAAGCGGAGGAGACCGGCCGTAACGGCGCGCTTGGCCTCGGCCACCTTGGGGTAGCGGAGCCACCATTGTTCCGTGAGGCGCGGCTCCACGGGGACATCGGCACGCTCGGAGAAGCCGATGTTGTTTTCGTAATCCTCGGTGCCGACAAGGAGGCCCATTTCTTCGAGTTTGCGGGCGGCGGCTTTGCGCGCGGCAAAGCGGTCCATCCCGACAAACTCCGGCCCGGCGAGGGCGTTGAGGGTGCCGTCGGGGTTGAGAACGTCGAGGATGGGGAGCTTGTGGCGCTGGCCCACAGCGAAGTCGAGGGCGTCGTGCGCGGGCGTGATTTTGAGACAACCGGTCCCGAAGTCGATCTGCACGGCGGTGTCGGGGATGATGGGGATTTCGGCTTCGGGGAAGGGGCGGCGCACGTGGAGGCCGACGAGTTCGCGGTAGCGTTCGTCGTCCGGGTGCACGGCCACGGCGACGTCGCCCATGAGGGTCTCGGGGCGGGTGGTGGAGATTTCCACATACTGGCCGGGGCGCTCGACGATTTCGTAGCGCATCTTGTAGAGGAGGCCCTTTTGCGGCTTGTTGATGACTTCCTCGTTGCTCAGGGCGGTCTGGCTGACGGGGCACCAGTTGCTCATGCGCAAGCCGCGGTAGACGTAGCCCCGGCGGTAGAGCTCGACAAAGGCGTGGAGGACGGCGCGGGAGTAGCCCTCATCGAGGGTGAAGCTGGTGCGGTCCCAGTCGCAGGAGGCCCCGAGCTTGCGGAGCTGATTGAGGATGATGCCGCCATGCTCCTCTTTCCACTCCCATACTTTTTCGACAAATTTCTCCCGTCCGAGGTCGCGCCGGTGGAGGCCGTTTTCCTGGCGGATCTTTTTTTCCACGCGGGTCTGGGTGGCGATGCCGGCATGGTCGGTGCCGGGGAACCAGAGGGCTTCCTTGCCTTCGAGGCGGGCGCGGCGGGTAAAGATGTCCTGCAGGGTGTTGTTGAGGATATGGCCCATGTGCAGCATGCCCGTGACGTTGGGGGGCGGGATCATGATGCAGTGGGGGTCTTTTTCCGGCTGCACAGCGGCGGCGAAGGCTTTGCCCTCGATCCAACGGGAGGTCCACTTCTCCTCGACGGAGGCGGGTTCGTATGCTTTGGCGATTTCGGCCATGGGAAGGGTTCGGTGACCGGATGGGCTCCGGCGGGTTTGGTTTATCGAAAAGCCGCTAGAGATCAATCTCCCCGCGGGGCGAGTCAAAGGAAAAAGGCGCACTTGCCAAGGCCCCGCTGTCCTCCAAAGGTAGCTGTCCGTGCCGTCATCCCTACCGCGTCCGGAAAAATTTGAAATTCGCCTGCAGAAGCGGGCGGACCGCCTGCTTCTGGCGGATTCTGCCATCGAGGGGGCGGAGCGCCTGGCGCGTTTTCGCAAATACCTCGACCAAACCCGCAGCGTGATTCTGCGCTATCACCGGCAAGGGGGGCGGGGCCGCCGGGTGGCGCAACTGCGTTCGGTGGCCATCGATGTGGCCATTGGCTGCCTGTTTCGCCTGGCCTTGGATACCTGGGAGCGCACGGGGCAGGGTGCCCCCCCGGACTGCGCCATCCTCGCCCTCGGCGGATACGGACGGCAGGAGCTGTGTCCCTTCAGCGATATTGACATCATGTTTCTCTACCCTCACCGGCGGCGGGCGACGGATCTGGCACCTTTTCAGCGGCATTTGTCGGATACGGTGCTCTACCCGCTCTGGGATCTCGGGATGAAGGTGGGGCACAGCTCGCGCAACAGCCCGGAGGCAATCGCTGAGGCACAGGCGGAAGTGCAGAGCAAAAACGCCCTCATGGAGGCCCGGCGAATTACGGGCAATCTGCCCTTGGCGGAGAAGTTTTTCAAGGAATACGACCGCTTCATCCGCCGCGACGACGCACGTGTCTACATCGACGAGCGGCTGAAGGATCAGCGCGCCCGCCGGAAGCGGCACGGTGATACCGTGTTCCTCCAGGAGCCCGATCTCAAGAATGGGGTGGGGGGCTTGCGCGACTTTCAGAATATTTTGTGGATGAGCCGCTTGGAATTCGGCATCGACCGGATAGATGTGCTCACAGAAAAGGGGATTCTGCGTAAAAATGAACAAATTGCGCTCGAAGACGCGTACGATTTTTTGCTGCGCGTGCGCTCGGAGGTCCATTTTCAAAGCAGACGGCCGACAGACCTGCTGGACTTGGAAAAGCAGCCGCGGGTGGCGTGGAATCTGGGTTACCGGCAGCGGGACATTTTCAAGCGGGTCGAGGCCCTCATGCGCGATATCTACATGCGCGCGCAGAAGATCTTCCGCCTATCGAACTATATTGAGCAACGGCTCGCCCTCGAAACGCGCCATTCGGTCTCCTTTTCCGCCGTCCTGGAGTCGCGGCGGGAGCGGCGGCACGCGATCGACGGGTTTGTCATACAGGGCGGGGTCATCAGTGCCGCCGGGCCACGGGTTTTTGTGGAAGATCCGGTGCGCCTGTTGCGGGTCTTCCGCCATGTGCAGCAGCTCAAGGTGCGCTGGGACTTCGAGTTGGTGCGCCTGATCGAGGAGAACGTCCACCTCATCGACGAGAAGGTGATCGAATCCGAGGAGGCTAACCGCTGCTTCCGCTCCATCCTGCAAACAAAGGGCGAGGTTTACCCGGCCCTGCGCAAAATGAACAACACCGGCGTCCTCTCGCGTTTCCTCCCGGAGTGGACTGGCCTGCATTGCCTCGTGCAGCACGAGTTTTATCACCGCTACACGGCGGATGAGCACACCCTCCTGACCATCCGCGAGCTCGACAGTGTGTTCTCCGGTGATGAGGTGGGCATGACGGAAAAATACCGCGAGGCCCTCCTCGAAACCAACACCCCCGCGCTCCTCTATATCATTCTTCTTCTGCATGATATCGGCAAGGGCGATGCCATCAAGGGCCACGCCGAGCGGGGGGCGGAAATGGCCGGCGAGATTCTCCGGCGCCTGCGCGTCGTGCCGGAAATTCAGCCAAAAATTATTCTCCTGATCCGAATCCATCTGGAAATGGCACGATACTGGCAACACTTTGATCTTGATGACCTCCGAACGATCAAAGCCTTCTCCAGTCTCGTGGGTGACGGGGAGACCCTCCGGTTTCTTTACGCCCTCACCTTTTGCGATGCGCGTGGCACGGCCGGGGGTCTCTGGAATAGCTACAAGGACTCTCTTCACACACATCTCTTCGACGTTACCCGCCGCCAAATGGGGGAGGGGGCCGTCATTACCCCACGTACGCAAATGATTACCAAAGAAACGCTGCTCGGCTCTGTTCCCGGTCTCTCCGATGAAGAGATTGAGGCTCACTATAACCTGCTCCCGGAACGCTACTTTGTCTACAGTAACAAAGATGAGGTGACGCTCCATTTGCGCATGGTCAATGAACTCTTGCGCACCATCGCGGCTTCGGACTCCATCGGCTCCCTCATTCCCGTGGTGGAGTGGCAGGACGATGTGAATCTCGGCCTCTCCGTCGTACACATCGTCACGTGGGACCGCGCCGGTCTCTTCTACAAACTGGCCGGTGCTTTCAGTGTGGCCGGTCTCAGCATTGTCAGCTCCAAAGCCCTGACGCGCGCGGACCATATCACCATCGACACATTCTACATTTCCGATCCGGACGGGGGCATCGTCTCCAATCAGAAGGCCCGCCAGACGTTTCAACATTATCTGGAAGAGGCGCTCCTGCATAATCGCGATCTCCTGCCGGAAATCGAAAGGCAAGCCAGCCTTCTGAGCAAACCCGCATTTCTCCAGAAAGATGAGCAACTGCGCGCCCCTTTGCCCGCCTACGTGGAGGTCTACCACGAGCTGTCCCTTCGCCGCACCATCATTGAGATTCAGGCCACCGACGCCATTGGCCTCCTTTACCGGCTCACGCGGACAATCTACGAACACGGGTTTGATATTTCCTTCGCGCGCATTTCCACCGAGCGCCATGTGGCCGTGGACACCTTCTACATCGAACCAGTCGATCCAAACGTGTCTAACGACGCGGCGAATCTCGTTTCCTTGCGCGAACGCCTCGACCAGATTGTGCAATCCGTCTCCGCTCCGGTGGGCGTTTGAGGGCCGGGTCCGCAGGCCTCCCGAACTGTGCGTGAATGCCGACGGTCCAAGGCCTTCGCCCTTCCGCCGCCTTTCAGGAGGGAGAAAACGGGGTCTGCCGGTCATCAACGGTTCTCCGGATTCCGGTCTGATTCAGCGATCATTTCTGCTCGGCCAAAGATATTCATCTTGCGATTGCCACCAGTGGTGAGCGGCCTTTCGGTAAGTTTCTTATGATCCTTCGTCTGTCCTTATTGCTCGGGTTGCTCGCATGTTTCCTTTCCGCCCATGCCCGCCCCGCCGCCTTCCTCGATTTGCCGCGTGAAGCCGTCGTGGGCGATTCCGTCGAGCTGCGCTGGACCGTCTTCAACCCGGGTGAAGCGGCGATTTCCGTGGCCGTGCCGGAGATCCTCCACATCCATCTGCGCTCCGGCGCGGAGACCCACCGCGCCTTCGCCGAACGCCATCCGGATGAGACCGACGGGTTTTTGCTCGAACCGGGTCGTTTCGCCACCGTGCTTTACACTTGGCAGGTCCCCATGGCGGGCAGTGGCCCCGCTATTGTGGAGGTGGAGGACCCGGTCCCGGCGGTGGGAGCCCTCCGCCTCGCTCCCCGCCTCCTCGCATCCTTGCCGGTGACCGATTCCGTGAGAGTGGACCTGCGCTCAATGGACGACCGCGCGCGCGAGCGCCATCCGGAGTTTCTCAACTTTTCCCCGCACGAGCCCATTTACTTTCTCGTGGGTCCGGACAAGCCAAACGCAAAGTTTCAGCTCAGCTTCAAATACCGTTTTTTCAATACCGATGGACGCTTGGCGCGGGAACAACCCTGGGTGCTGGGGTGGCATTTTGCGTATACGCAGACCTCCCTTTGGGATTTGGAGAGTGATTCCAAGCCCTTTCTCGATACGAGCTACAAGCCGGAGTTTTTCTATCGCCTCAGCTCCGATATCGAGGGCCTGGAGTGGCTCAACCGGGCGAATGTTGCCCTCGGCTTCCGCCACGAGTCCAACGGTCAGGATGGGTTGGATTCGCGCGATATGAACGTCCTCTACTTTCAGCCTGAGGTCACTTTCGGGCGGGAGGGGAATCTCCAGCTCACTCTTGCTCCCCGTTTCATGAAATACATCTTCGGCCTTTCGGAAAACCCCGACCTCAAGCACTACCGTGGCAAGGTCGACTGGATCTGGACGCTGGGTTGGTTGGATAGCTGGCAGTTGCGCGGGCTGGGCAGGGTGGGTACCGGGGCAAAACACGGAAGCCTCCAGCTCGACCTTACCTATCCCTTGCGCGAAATCCTTTCCGGCAGCTTGGACATCAGCTTCAATCTGCAGTTTTTCACCGGCTATGGCGAGAGCCTCCTCCTTTACAACGAACGCTCCACAACCATTCGCGCCGGCTTCTCCATCGTCCGTTGAGCAAGACCAGCTCTATGCGGACGCACGTTCGTGCTTCTGATCAGCCGTGGGGGGCCAGACCGGTTACGAAAGTTCGAAAAGCGATTCCGCAGCGCGAACAAGAACAGCATCGCGGGCAACAGAAACAGGGACGGCTCGGGGATGACCTGAAAACTGAGATTTTCGGCGTAGCCGTCGTTGTATGATCCGGGCGGACGGGTAGCGAGCATCGTGATCGCGCCAGGGGCAGGCAGGCCGCGCGCGTCTGTTGTCCTCGCTTGGTCACGGATCTACAGATCTTCGCCGGCTGCACGGCGCCCGCGGGCTTCGTCGACGTTCCAACTGATGGCGAGGGCGAGGGCAAAAAAGAGGGCGCACAGGAGGACGGCCACTTGCAGGCCGACGAGGATCTGGAATAGCCCAAGGGCGAGCAGACTAAAGGCACCGGCAAGTTTGAGCGCGAGTCCCCAAAAACCAAAGAATTCGGCCGCGCGATTGAGCGGAGAGAAAAGGCCCACCAGCGTGCGGGTGGCGGACTGACAGGATCCCAAGGCTAGTCCGGAAAGACAGCCGACAATCAGGAAGATGTGCTGGGCTTCCCAGTCCACGCCGAAGAGCGAGTTCAGGCCGGAGGCGATGCCGGGTGTGGCGAAGATGGCGAGAACCGCAATAATCCAGAGCCCGAGGGTCACATGGTAGGTGCGGTGCGTTCCCATTCGGTTTTGCAGCAAGCCGAAAGAGGCTGCCCCAAGGGCCGCAGTGATCTGGACAAGGACGAACATCGTGACACGTACGGATTCATCCCACCGAATAACTTGTGACCCGTAGATGAAGGAAAATGTAATGACAACGTAGATACCGCTCATGGAGAAAAACACAGAGAAGAGCAGGCGCCAAAGGTCGCGGTGCGCGCGGACGCGCCTAAGGGTTTTGCGCACACGCCCCAAGCCGAGCCTCCAGTAACCGATTTTCGCAGGGGGCTGGCGGCGCCGACCGCGTTCCCGCAGAAAGGCAAAAGTGGGGATGGCCGCCACAAGGAAGAAAAAGGCCGCCCATGGCCCGACCCAGCGGATGCGGTCGAAGTTTTCAGCGGAGACATCGCCGAGAAAGAGGAGCACGAAGATTGCTGAAATCATACCACCGACGTAGCCGAGCGCCCAGCCGAATCCGGAGATCCATCCGAGGTCGCGGGGGGGGCCGAGCTGGGGAAGGAAGCTTGCGATAAAACTTTCACCCACCGAGTAGCCGAAGTTGGATAGGACGATGAGCAGCACCCCGAGAAGCACGTATCCGGGGGCCACAAAGTAGAGCAACGCGGTGCACGCAATGGTCAGGAGGTAGCTGGCGAAAAGAAAGCGCTTTTTCGCTGCGGTGAAGTCCATAATAGCTCCACAGACCGGCGCGCACAGGACGACCAGGAGGTAGCTCGTCGCCAGGGCCACGCTCCAGAGAAGGTTGCCGAGGCGGTAGTCCGGGCCATCGCCCACGACGACCCGCGTAAAGAGGTCGCCGAAGACGACGGTAATGATGAGAAGGGTGTAGGCTTGGTTCGCGAAATCGAACATCGCCCATCCAAAGATCTCGCGCTTTGGCGCACGCTGCCGGACCCAGCGTTTCATCGGCGACGGTTGGTTGTGCAGTCGGGTGGACTCGAACGGACAGAAGCGAATCCAAGCCCGTTGCATCCGCAGGTTCGGCTGGCCGGTGGCGGGGCCGTCTTGAGGGGAAGCGTGCGCATAGGGTCGAGAGGTTTGACGGGCCGATCCTTCCGGAAAATTTCCTTCCCGCCAGCAACCGCGAACGTGGTGTTATCAGGCACCTTGTCAATCCGCTGAGCGGATTCGGCCCGTCCCCGGGGAAGGGCAAGCGGATGGAAAATGGAGAGGCCTGAGCTATTTTGCTAATGAGACTTCGGGTGACTCTTTGCGCGTTTTCATAAGGACTTGCGCGGGTAAGCTGTTCCGGGTGGGGTTAGCACATGAATGCGCGCATACACCGAACCCCCGAGGCCGAGGAGTTCTTCTTTAAAGAAGGCTGCCACATCCTGGAGTTGTGGAATGATTGCGCGGACAGGGAGGTATCGATTGCCCGCGCGCGGGTGCCGAAGGGAGGCCTCACAAGATGGCATCGGCTGGTTGGAACGACGGAGCGCTATCTGATCCTTGAGGGCGAGGGTAGTGTGCAGGTTGGCGAACTGCCCCCCGCGAAAGTGGAGCGGGGAAGTGTGGTCGTCATTCCACCGGGCAACCGCCAGCGCATTCGCAATACGGGTCAACGGGACCTGGTTTTCCTGGCCGTGTGCTCGCCCCGTTTCCGGCCCGAAGCCTACCAGGACCTTGAAACCTGACACCGGCAATGCGCCGAAATGAACAGATCGGCATCGGTAGTAGTGAACTGAAAACTACCGCGTTAATTCACTTGTCGTTCCGACAACCTCGTGCTGGCAGGGGATGATGAGGAATTACCTCAGGCGGATTCGAGGAGGAGACCGACTTTATCCAGCTGCTCGTATAAACAGCGGCTGACCCACGCGTCGGTTGCGGCGTATTGCACTTGGGATGATGAAAGGTCCGCCCGTGACCAATTGGAAACCTGCGCACCTTTGGAGATACGGATGCCCAAGAGAATCCCGGCTAAGCTGCGGAGTCCGGTATTGACGATTCCAGCGCGTTGTGTGGCTTCGGAAAGTTCGACGAACCCGGCGGCCTCAAACTCGTAGTGCTCACGCAGTTTCCGAATATCATCACGAATAGCGACGCCCGTTTTCACAATCTGGGGATTAGCCAGGAGCCTGTGAATGGGGTCGAGATTCGTGAGCTTGAGCAATTGAAAGAGGTAGACCTCCCTTTGCCCCGCCAGTTGCAGCAACGCGGGCGGGTAGTTCTGCCCCTTGCGAAAAGCGGGCCGGGTTTCTGTATCGAAACCGAGGTAAGCTTCTTTCTCTAAGTGGGCCACCGCATCCTCGACTTCCTTGTCTGTCTGCACGAGGCGAATAGTACCCTCAAATCGAAAAAGAGGGAGGTCGTTCAGCTTCTCTTTGTCGATTGTCGATTCAAAAGGTGCTTCGTTGTCCGTTGTTTTGTTTTGCACTGGCCAAATACATGAGTGGAAAAAAACTTCGCAGGAGCGAACAGCATGAGCTGCCGTGGGGCAAAGCATTTTTTATGCGGAGTTTTGTCGCGTGTGTGGCCGTCTTTACTGTCGTTTCACGGCGGCTGCAACCTCCGCGAAATTAGTCCCGCCGTCCTCAACAACCGCATTGGCCCTCCTTCCCCTCCGCAGGCCCAGCCAGCCATTCGCCCCACAGAAGCTCTCCACCCACCCAACCGAACCGACCACCCAACTCTCGCTGAAGGCGCGGATCTTCGACAGAAGGGACGATCCTTCGGCCACAGCCTCCGCGTGCCCATCTTCGCCCACCGCCTCTCCGGAAGGGGGCTTACCGTCTGCCCGGCGAGGCCGCGTTCCCGGCCCCATCCGGCTGCACAACCGTGCCCGGTATCGCTCGTGCCATTGGGTCGTCCACGTCATCATACCCTCGATCCGGGCAATCCCCCGCCGCGCGGCTGAACCACCCGCGTAGGCCTCCCCGAAACCACTGAAACCATAGTCGCCCGCGTCCTCCACCAGCCCTGCCCGCACCGGATTCAAATCGATATACGCCGCCACCATCCTCTGCGCCTTCGTATCCGCCTCCACGATTACACTGCGGAACCGCTCAGCCCAGAAAGTGCCCACCGTCCCGCGCTTCCGATTATACCACAGAGTAAACCGCGTCTTCACCTCCCGCATAAACACGGAGACATCCCCCATCCGCGCCTTCAGGCGTCGCCGGATGCCCTCGGCCGAGTCCCCATTCTTCTTCAGAATGACCTCCAAATCATCCGCATCCAAGCCCAGCGAAGCGCAACGCGTCCCACCATAGAGCGCCCGAAACCGCCCCACCAACCCCGCATCGTCCAACCCCTCCGTCTCCTTCGGATCAAGCCGCACAAAGATATGAAAGTGATTCGCCATAAAGCAATACGTCAGCACCTCCATCCCCGCAAACGCCGCCTGCGAGCGCATGATATGGCGCATCGCCTCCATCGCCTCTTCATCCATCAGTCGCCTTTTTTGCACCACCCTCGAAATAAGGTGGTGGCAAGCCAATCGCGGATACATCAATCGCCGACAATATTTCCTGCTCATTTAGCCATCCAATAAAAGAGACATTTTCGAGAAGGTCAATATAGAAATGTTCTGAACATTGTATTATGGTTTGGTTTCTTGTCGGCGGGGTGCGGAACTCAGCTTGGTTCGGAGGACTCGGCGGGGCAGGAAACGACGACGCTTTCGGCTTCGGCAGCGCGGAGGGCTTGCCCAATGGGTTTGGAGAGGGGGGCGGTGGTGACCACCGTGAGGTTCGGGCGGAAAGGGGAGGTCAGGGTGAGGGCGCGCTTGCCTGGCTTGGAGCTGTCGGCGAGGAAATAGGTGTGGTTGCACGCAGCCATCATGCGGCGCTGATAGCTGGCGATCATGGTATTGCTGTTCCAAATACCTTCGGCTGTGATGCCGGCACAGCCGAGGATGGCCATGTCGGCGTGGAGTTCGGCGAGGGCGTTTTCACAGGTTGGGCCGTAGAGCACGCCCAGACGGTTGTAGACCGTGCCCCCGGTGACAACGGTCTCGCAGGCGGAGACTTCGTTGAAGAGGGCGGCAATGGGGAGGGAGTTTGTCACGACGATGATGCGCTTGTTGGTGAGCATGCGGGCGACCGCGAAGGTGGTGGTGCCGCCGTCGAGCATCACGGTCATCCCGGGTGTGATGCGCTCGGCAATCCACTCGGCGAGGACGTGTTTCTCATCGGCCCGGGTATCATCGCTCACAATAAAGTCGTAGCCGCCGGGGGCATCCTCGTCGACGAGACTGGCCCCGCCATGGTGTCGGCGGATGACGCCGGCGGTTTCGAGGTCGTTGAGGGCGCGCCGCGCGGTGGAGAGGCTGATATGAAAGCGGGCGGCAAGGGTGTGGAGGTCGGCGTATTTGTTTTCGCGAATAAACTGTTCGATGAGGTCGAGCCGCTGCTTGTTTGTCATGCGGCGAATGAAGACAGCGGCGACTATTTTCCGCAAGCCGCATTCGCCCGCTACCCTGGTCGGGTGGAGGGGTTGAGCCCTGGAGATCCGGAGCCCGCCAGTTGGAAGAGGCGTTGTATGGCGGGCGCCCGGCCACGGTCCGCAAAGATCTATAAAGAGGGCGAAGCGGAAGAGAACACTGCCCTTCTTTGGAGCGTCCGCTGACCCTTCACCGAAGTATCCGGGTTCCGCATCCGCCGCACTTGACCCGAGCGGCGGACCGCTTACATAACAGGCTCATGCATCCAGCCTCCTCGTTCGCCGCATTTCGCGGATGGTTCCTTCCGTTTCTCGCGATCCTGGTCCTCTCCACAGGGGGCTGGGCAACGACGCTGCGTGTGGTGGCTTGGAATATCGAATGGTTTCCCGGGCAGCAGCGGCTCGATGCGACCCATGAAATGGAGCGGGGGCACATGGAGCGGGTGCAGAAGCGGCTGAAGGAGATGGCCCCCGATATTTTCCTGGCAAGTGAGATCCGCGACTGGAAGTCCTTTGAGGAACTGGTGTCGGTGGTGCCGGACTTACGGGTGCACGTGGTGTCGAGTTTCCGTGATCGCGATACCGGGGGACTCTGGCCCCAGCAGTTGGCCATTGCCTCGCGTCTTCCGGTGCGGGCGGCGTGGTTTGAACCCTGGCGCCCGACGATGTGGGGCAACCCGCGCGGATTTTCTTTTGCCGCGCTGGAGGATCCCGGAAGTAACGGGTTGATCCTGGTTTACTCACTGCACCTCAAGAGCAACCGCTCCTTCAACGAAGAAATGGCCCAGACTAACTTTCGCCACCGCAATGAATCCATTCGCCAACTGCTCCTGCACATTGAGGAGATGGAAACGATTGTATTCGCCGGCCAGGTGACGGGGGTGATTGTGGGCGGCGATATCAATACGTGTCACGACGGTCGTTTCGGCGACCGCGTGGTGGAGATGATGGTGGAGGCCGGTTTTCGCAACACCTGGGCCGAAACACCGCGCGAGGAACGCCTCACCTGGCGGGGGAGCGACCGTTTCCCCCCCACCACCTTTGATTACATTTTTGTGCGCGGGCTGCCCTCCGGACGCGCCCGCATGATGGAGGTGGCGCCGGACGAGAGCGACCACCACGCCGTCGGACTTCTTCTGCAGCGGTGAGGGAGGCGGGTGCCGGGGGCACGGGCAAGCTATGAAAAAACCGGGAAAACGACGGTTGGACGAGCTCCTTGTGGAGCGCGGACTGGCGGAGAGCCGGGCGCAGGCCCAGGGGCTCATTCTTGGCGGGAAGGTGCGCGCGGGCACGGTCATTCTCGATAAACCGGGGAAGGTGTATGCGGCGGATATTGCTTTGGAGGTTGAGCAACCGCCCCTCTACGTGGGCCGCGGGGGTGAAAAGCTTGCGGGGTTTCTGGAAAATTTCCCCATCGATGTGACGGGCGCGCGCATTCTCGATGTGGGTGCCTCGACCGGCGGCTTCACCGATTGCCTTCTGCAAAAGGGCGCGGCGCACGCGACCTGCGTCGACGTGGGGCACGGGCAGTTGCACTTTCGTCTGCGGGAGGATGCGCGGGTGGCCAACTTCGAGCGGGTGAATGCGCGCGCGCTTGATGAAGTGACCTTGCCGTTCGCCGACTATGATCTCGTGGTGATGGATCTCTCCTTCATTTCCCTGAGGCGCATCCTTGAGCCGGCGTGGCGAAGGGTGTGCGCGGGCGGGTGCCTGGTGGCCCTCGTCAAACCGCAGTTCGAGGCGGGCAAAGCGGAGGCCGACGCCGGTCGCGGGGTCATTCGGGATCCGGCTGTCATCGACCGTGTGCGGGAGGAGATCCGTACCTTTGCCACCGAAAACCTGCCGGGCGCGGAGGTGTGGGGCGAGTGCGCCTCGCCCATCAAGGGTGCCGACGGCAACCAGGAGTATTTAATGGGATGGAAGAAGGTTGCCGTAAACGCTTCAGCATGCTTTGCATGACACCACGAGATGAGTACCCCCCCGCTCCACTTCCAGCGCATTGCCTTTGCCGTCAACCCCTCCAAGCAAGGCGCGGCGGATTTGGCCTTCGAGCTTGAGGGCATCGCGCGTGAACGCGGCCGGGAGGCCATTCGCGTGGATTCTTTCCCGGTCGAGCGGGAGGCTCTTGAAGGCGTCGACCTGTGCTGCGTGCTCGGGGGCGACGGGTCCATCCTCGGGGTGGTCGATGCGGCCGCGCACCACGCCGTGCCCGTGCTTGGCTTTAACTTCGGGCGGCTCGGCTTCATGGCCAACTTTGATGCGCGCGAGGCCACCAAGGTCTTCCCTGGCATCCTTGATGGGCACGGTTGCATGGTTGATCACCGCAGCGTGCTCGAAGTGACCGATGCCTCGGGTTTGCGTGTCCTCGGCCTCAACGACCTCGTCATCAAGACAACCTTTTCCCACCTCGTGCACCTCGAAGTGCGTTCGGGGACCAATGACGTGAATGACTACTACGCCGATGGTCTAATCGTCGCCACCCCGACTGGTTCGACGGCCTACAACGTGGCCGCCGGGGGCCCCATCATTCATCCGCGCGCCCCCGTGCTTGTCCTGACCCCGGTCAGCCCCCACACCCTGAGCACGCGCGCGATCGTGCTCGAAGAAACCGCCGAGCTGGAGATCCGTCTGCGCTCGGAAGCCTCTCAGATTCAGATAGCGGTGGACGGGCGCGCTGTATTTGAGCCCGGCCGCGCCTTTCCGCTCAAGGCCACGGTTTGCCGCGCACGGCGATTCGCGCTCCTGCAGCACCCGGATTATTCCCACTTTCACATTCTCCGGCAAAAGCTCCAGTGGTCCGGTTCCGTGCCCTCCCGATTGAGTCCCGGCTGATCTTTCTTGATTTTCCGGGGATTGGAGGCTCGCCTTTTTCGAAAGAGTTTCCCAGATATTCCGATGTTGTGAGTCTCTACTCCCTTGTGCGCACAATCTCTCTGCCCCGGAAACGCCCCTTCCCCCCATGGCTGTGCCGCCGCCCTGCGGGGTGGTGGAGGGTGTGGCTGATTGGTGTTTTTATCTTTGCCCTCTGGGAGCCGGCATCCCTCCCGCTGCACGGCGGGGAACGCCCCCTGATCCGCGTGGGCCTTGATCCCGCCTGGCCGCCTTTTTCCATGATTGATGCCGATGGAAACTGGGCGGGGATGGATGTGGACCTGCTGCAAATCATCGCGGATCAAGGGCGTGTCGACATCGAGATCCACCCGCCTGTTCCTTGGCCGGAGATCTATGAAAAGGCCTTGCGCGGGGAGGTGGATGTGCTCGCTTCCACCGCCTATTCGCCGGAACGCGAGCGAGACTTTCTTTTCACGCGGGTTTACATCGATTTTCCGGTGGCGATCATCACCCGCCGCGACCGGCCTTTTCTCATCTCCTTCGAGCAATTGGCGGGCCACCGCGTCGCTGCCCCCGTGAGCCACGTGGTGACCGATTTCATTCGGAATCGTTTTCCAAAAATTCAGCTAGTGGAGACGGCTTCCACAGCGGAGGCACTCGAAAGTGTTTCGCGGGGTGAGACGGATGCGACGGCGGCCAATCTCGCCCATGCCAGCCACATTATCCGCGAGCGGGGGCTCACCAACCTGAAGATTTCCGGTTTGTCCCAACACGATTTCCCTCTCCGCCTCGCCGTGCGCCGCGACCGGCCCGATCTGCAGGATCTTTTGGATGATGCCCTCGTGCGGGTGCCCCCGGATGTCAAAGCGGCCATTCTCGCGCGCTGGGTTCATGTGGAGTATGATTCTCTTGTTATCTGGGAGCGTGTGCGCCCCTACCTCCTCTCCGCCATCCTCTTCACAGCCGCAGCGATGGCACTGGTGCTTCTTTGGAATCGCCGACTGGCTGCGGAAATCGGGCGCCGTCGCTTGGTGGAAGCTGATTTGGCGGGTACCCGCGACAACCTTCGGCGGATCAATGAGGAGAAGTCACAGATCCTTGCTATGGCGGCCCATGATCTGCGCACACCCCTCACCAACATACTCTTTCAAATGGAGGTCCTTCGGATGCGTCCGCGCATCGACAAAGCGGAGCTGGACGCGGCCAACGAGCGCATCACCGAACAGTCAAAAAGGATCCACCACATGGTGAACCAACTGCTCACGGCCGATGCCTTGGAGACAGGTGCGCAGCCGTTTCACTTGGTCGAGGAAGACCTCCGCGAGCCCGTTTCCAAGGCCATTCTCGAACATGCTGACCACGCTTTGAAGAAGGATATCCGTCTCGAGTTTTTTCCGCCCAAGGAGCCCATGCGGGCGCGGGTCGATGCGTATGCATTTGCGCAGGTTCTCGATAACCTGATTTCAAACGGACTGAAATTCACACCCAAGGGCGGTCGGGTGCGCGTGGACTTGATCACCTCGGACGAATGGGCCGAATTACGGGTGCGCGACAGCGGACCGGGCTTCTCCAAAGAAGACCGCGAACACATCTTCACCAAGTTTCGCAAGCTCAGCGCCCGCCCCACGGACGGGGAGGGGTCGACCGGCCTCGGTCTTTGCATTACCCGCAGCTTGGTCGAGGCCATGCATGGCCAAATCCTCATGGAGCGTCCGCCCGAAGGCGGTGCCCTCATGCGTGTGCGCTTCCCCGCCGCCAACAGTCGGAAGCGTAACAGAACCACCTGAATTCCCAGGTGCACTTCCGTGCCGATTTCCCGAGTTAAAAGGGGAGGTGTATCCGGCAATAAGAACATGGAATAAACGCCTCTGATGGAGGGACTTATGCTTGGAAATATGGTGGCGGTAAGGTTGATTGAGGCATGAAACTGAAAACCCGTCTTCACCTCTCTGTCGCACTGATTTCAATGGTCTTTTTCCCTCCCGGCGGGGATCTTTGTGCGGAGCCGGTGCGGATTGTCCGGGCGGGCGACGGGGTGCGGGTCGAGCTGCCCACGGAGGTGGGTAAGTTTTACGGCCTCGAAGTGTCGCCGGATCTGCAAAACTGGTTTGCCACGGACAGTTTCGATGGCAGCGGAGTGCTGGCTTCGCGCCCGCTCCAGCCAACCCAGGGGGAGCCGCTCTTTGTGCGCTTTATTATCGAGGAGCGCGGGCAACTGCGGGGGCCGGTAACGCTTGGGATCGGCGAGGAGGACGGGTTTAGCGGCGAGGCGGCGGCCCTCGGTGCCCTCCTTGCGGAGGAAGGTATCGGCGATACAGATACTCTTTTCACGCGCTTGGGCTCGGTTTACCAGATCAACCGCGAGGTCGCGCGTCTGCAGTCGGCGGGTGTGGCGGTGAGTGCGCCGCAGTTGCTCGGGCTCCTGCGCGAGGCGGAGTTGCGCACGAACTTGCGCCCGTTGGAGAACCAGGGATTTCGCAAGGCACTGACGGACCGCCTGGTCGAACGCCAGACGGGGCTGGCGGAGCTGTATGATTTTCTCAGCCCGCTCTCGCCGCGCATGGTGCCGGTCGATCCGTCTGTGGGGGGATTTGTCATGCTCGGAGAAGTTCTGGATGAACCGACCGAGCGTGAACTGGACGACCACTTTCTGCACCTGAAAAACCAATTGGTGGAGAGGGGGCCGATTGAGTTCAGTTTTGAGGAGTTTCTGGATCTGCGCGATCATGTGGCGGCCTTGGCACCCCTGCGCGGAGAGGCTGCCCAGGAGGCTCTTTTGAAGACGAATGCGGGGACCGGGCTTTCGGCGGCCGAGCCGACACCGCTTGAGCAAATGCAGCGGCTTGAACCCCTCCCGCCGCCGACACAGGCGCACATGCCGGAAATGCTGCGCGAGCAACTGCGCCTCCGCTACCTTTACCCGGACCTTCCCCTGCGCATCCTCGGTTCGCGATTGGATGCCTTCGGCGTGCCCGCACCCATTCCGCCGATCCCCCCGGCGAGCGTGGACCGGGAGGAGGGCTACCGGCATTTCATGGTCAACCGCACGGGTCTGGCTTGGTTCAGTGTGACCATTGGCAGCGCGGGCACGGTTCTGCGGGTCGACGATCCACGCGGAAACACGGTCGTCGAGAAAACCTTCGCCAGCGCGGGCAATTATGGCTTTGTTCTGCCCGTCCTCGATGAGGATGTGCGCGCCTACTGGCGGGTAGAGAAGGCGTCCGGCATTTCCGCGCTCTTTCTCATGGACGTGCAGGAGCCGAATAACCTGCTCAGCGAGGAAGATTTGGTGGAAGTGGCGGCTTGGCCTTTGCGACCGGCTCTGCGCGATCTTCGGCGCACCGGCGGCTGGCTCCGCTTCCGCACGATCAACACGAGCGCGACCACCGGTGAGGTGGCGGTGGGCAAATGGATCGCCAGCCTCGCGGAAGCGGATGAGGCGGCTCCAGGCTCCTATGCCTGGCAGGTTGTGACGCGCTCCGGAGGCAGCGTGCAAAACAGTTTCGTCACCGGCCCGGATGTGCTCCGGGATATTCCGCTGCCCATCCTTACGGGCACACACGATTTGTGGATGCTCCCGGCACCCGGCGGGCAGCCCCTGTGGACCTTCGACGCCTCGGGACAACTGCTCCAGAGCGGCGTCTTCCCGGTGGACGGTGCTTACGGTGGCGCGCCCCCCGTGGTCGATTTCGCGATTGGCAAAACGTTTTTGCGCACCCGCCCCTTCGTCCTCGGCATGATCGAGACCATCGGCTTCAGCCGTGACGGTGAGAGCGAAGGGGAGACGGGAGAGATTGAAATCACCTTCAACGCCAACATCGCGCCGCCTTTTGAGAATGCGACCGGATTTGGCACGGTCGTGGGCGATCCGGAAAAACTCGCCACCTTGCGCGCCTGGCATGCGGCCGATGGCAGCGCTTCGCGGGCCCAGACGGCCATCGGGCGAGACGCCTTCGACGCCGGTCTGGAAAAAATCCGCGCTGACAGCCCTTTCCGCGCCTACGTCGCACGGCAGCATCCCGGCTGGACTCCGTGGCAGGTGCAAACCCTGATCTTCAATGTGGCCAACCGCCTCATGGGCCACTACTCCACCTACGCCGCGCGCGAGCTGGGGCGGGATTGGTACCGCGCCATTGATGATGCCGAGGAACTCTACGGAAGCTGGTCCGACGCCGTCGTGCAGATCAACTCCTTCACGTTCCCCCGCAACCAGTATTATGATATCTCGGATAGTGTTTTCGCGGGATGGGGACCCACGGGACGCGTCTATGATCGCCGCCATCCCGTGGTGCCGACAAAGGTCCCTGTCTTCGCGGTGCCGAAAGACCGCATGGTGGATGCGGCGATGCCGATCACGGCGGACTACATGGGTCTGGAAATCGACGAGCTGGATGGCTGGGCGCTCGTGGGCGCGGCCCTCAAGGGTGCGGTCAATATCGGGCTCGCCGTCTTCAACAGCAACTGGTTCAACGCCGCCTGTGCGGGGGTCGATATGATCGCGGATTTCCACAAGACGTTCGAGGCAGCCAAAGACGATCCCATCGGCGCGGCCAATTTTGAGTTGTCGCGCGTCTCCACCACGCACGGTTTCTACGGGCTCAACGACGACCAGCGGGCCAGTTTCGACTTCTCCGGTTATCCCAAAAAGAACCGCCAGCACGCCTTTGCCAGCGCCCTCAATATGGCGCAGTTGGTCTGCTCACTGGGCTCCGTGGTCAGTGAAGTGGAGTCCATTCTCACCGCGCCGCTGACCATTGGCAGCGTATTTGCCCGCGCCCAGGAGTTTATCGCCACGGGCGACATCGCGGGAATTCGCCAATTTGTCGATGACCTCCGCGAGGCCTTTCCGGAAAATTCCAGCATCGACGCTTTTGAAAATCAGCTCGTCTCCGGCGATCTCGACAGCGACACCTTTGCCGCTGCCCTCGGCCTCTACGAACTGGGCGAGGAACTGACGGCGGGCACCGATCTTTTTGATACCTTCGCCATGGCCCGCGCCGCCCTCGAAGATATGACCGGAGCGGGCGGCCTCGGCTACAACCTGCGCAAGAGCGAAATCCATTTCCACCTGGGCAGTTATTCCGACCGCAAGACCACCGCCCGCGCGAGCGTGGGGATTGTGCGCAGCGTGCCCGCCCGCCGCGTCGAGGTGCGCCTCGAACAGGTGCGCTTGCTGGATGATCTGAAGTTTCCTCCGCCTATCGTCTTCCTCGTCTCCCGCGTCGGTATCGTGGCCGATCAGGCTCCGGTGGGCGGCCCCGCGACCGAGGAGGTGCCCTTGCAGTTTCGCGACCGCCACGGAAATTTCCTTCTCGATAATGGAGGCAGCGGTTACGCCACCCTTCCCAATCTGCCCTTCACGGCCATGGCGGTGCGCGACTGGCCCCGCAAATCGCCCGCCCACCACATCACCGAAGGCCGCATCTACCACCCCCATCCCGTAGGCGACGCCCTCTTCACGGCCACGTGGAGCGATGATGTCAACACCGCCGCCATCTATGTGGAGCTGGGGGCCTACGAGGATTATGGGTCGAAGATGAACAACCGCATGATCGGCGTCTACAGCCACACCTTTTTGCTCGAAGATCTGATCAAGGATCCCACCAGCCACTGGAGTGAAGTGGCACCGGGTGTCTGGGAACTGCGCGTGGAGGATTACCCCGTCTACAACGCCCACAACCTCGAAACGCTTGTGCAGGTGACGCCGGGCGAAACGCGCGAACGCCAAATCCTCCACAACGAACAGCGCCTCCTGCGTCCCTCTGCCATGGTCTCGCTGAGCCTGCGGCTAGAGCTGGCCGACTTTGTCCATTGGGAAGATCCTCATCAATATGACGCCCGCGGCTATTTCGCCGATCCCGGCAGCCTCGACGGCATCCAGCCAACCTTGGCCGCGCTTGACGACCATACCGCCATTGAGGAAGTGATCGACCGGCGGGGCAACCGCGTGCTCGCCCTCGCCGACAACGGCGAAGCGGCGCACAGCCTGGCGGTGTGGGATGTGAACCCCGCTGCGGGGCCCGCCGCCCTTTCCCTCCGTGCGCAACTGCCGGAAGCGGGCATGCCCGCCTCGATCCAGGAGATTTTCGCGCCAAACCGCTTTCTCTGGGCGCAACTCGCGCGGGAGGGGGATTTTGTCGTCGTTGCCCACACCCTCGGGGTGATGGCCTTCGACCTGCGCATTCCGGCAGACATCCGCGAGACCGCCCTCACCTTCGGCGCTGCCGCCTACCTCAGCCGGATGGCCGTGGATGCCGATGGAGAAACCCTTTACCTCGCCTTCCGCTCGACCAATGCCCCGCTCGCCGCCTATCGCTTGGACGAGGCGGGCCATTTCCACCACCTGGCCACACGGGACAGCACCCTGCACCCCATTGCCGGGCTCATCGCCCCGCCCCTGCCTCACCCCCGGCCCATCGCCGGACCGCGCGCCGGGCCGCGCGGAGGCGTCGTGGTGCACTACCTCGAAGGGGTGCTGCTCAATGCCCACACCTATGGGATGAATTTCATGGAAGATTCCGATGCCATCCTCGACATCGACCGGTTCCGCAAAAAAACCGGCCTCCAATTTTTCTTCTTGCGGGAAGCCGAGGCACCCGGTGACGGCGTCGCCTTCCGCCTCAATAGCTCGGTCTCTCTCGATCGGGGGGGTGATGACAGATTTCGTTCTGCGCGCGGGCCGCCGCCTGCAGTCCTCCGCCTTTAGGATCTATGACGACCAAACCCTCCTCGGGCAGGGATTTGTTGTCGAAATCAACAGCCAGGGCTCTTTCCTCGATCCGTCCGTGAGCAACACCCTGAGCACCCGCGCAGACAACACCTGGGGGATCAAGGACCTTTTTGAGAATCCGCTCAATGGCCGCCGCATCGGCCCGCACCGCATCGCCGCCACTCCGCTCGGGGCGGAGGCACGCCGTCTCTTCCGCGAATACGATCCCCTCACGCCCTTCCATGTCTGGATCGAGAACGACATGGCTTTCGCCGAAGACCCCATCTATGCGGGACGGGACGACATCTTCCCGCTCGGCGACCTGGATCATCGCTACGCCCTCGTGCGCGGCGTGGGGCCGGACGTATTCGAATTTCTCCTGTCTCCTGTGAGCGTGGAGCAATTAAAATCGCAAGGACGCGGGCACTTCCTGCACGCCGATCGTGGCCTTGCGCAGGGTCCGCGACACCTGATGCTCGTCGATCTCTGGGGCGAGGACGGCGGCCAGACAGGCCAGGCCCTGCTCGCCGGCGAAACCGATTTTGGCGAAGTGGAGGTGGGCAAATGGGAACGCCGCACCCTCACCGTGACGAACACCGGCTCGGGCGTGCTCTCCATCCGTGCCGTCGAAGTCCCGCCGGGCTACCGCCCGCAGTGGCGCGCCGCCCTCATCGCACCGGGGAGCAGCCGCGAGCTGGTTCTCCATTTCAATCCCCGTGAGGTCGGGCTTTTTGAGGGCGAAATCGTCCTCCACACCAACGGAGTCGATCCCGTGATCTCGCTCTATGTGGCGGGCTGGGGCATCCCCTCGGCGTCCGCCCAGGGCCGCCTCATCCTCGTCCAGGGGGGCACTCTGCCCGCACGCGATGAACTCGGCGAACTCCACGTCGGCACCTTTGAACTGGGACAATACGAAGTGACCTGGCGGCTTTGGAAGGAAGTCCGCAACTGGGCCGTTTCGCGCGGCTACGATTTGTTGGGAAGCGGCGCGGGTTGCCGCGACACCCATCCGGTGCATTCTGTTTCGTGGTATGATGTCGTGAAGTGGTGCAATGCGCGGAGCGAACGCGAGGGCCTGCAACCTGTCTACGAGCTGAACGGCCAAGTCTTCCGCCGGGGCAACTTCGAATGGCAGCCCTCCGGGCACATCACCCGCAACGTCTTTGCCAACGGCTACCGCCTGCCCACGGAGATCGAGTGGGCCTATGCCGCCCGCGGGGGCCCGTCCACCCTCAACTTCACCTATGCGGGCGGAAACAATCCCGATACCGTCGCCTGGCATAGCGGCAACTCCGCCGGTGCGCGCTGCGGCCTCTATCAGGACAAGGGCACCTGGCCCGTCGGGCGCAAACGCGCCAACGAGCTGGGCTTTTATGACATGAGCGGCAACGTTGATGAGTGGCTCGATGACCACCTTGAGGAAGACGAGTGGATGGAGTTCATGGACCGGCGCGCGCGGGGAGGCAATTGGCTCTATTCGCCGCCCGCCCACGCCCTGACCGTGCGCGGCGAAGAGAAAAACGCCCATGCGGGCGATTTCCTTACGGGCTTCCGCGTCGCCCGCAACGATCCCGCCGCCGTCTTGCGCATTCTCGTGTGGGAGGGCGATCTGGACTTCGGGCCGGTGCCGGTGGGCCTGGCCGCCACCCGCAACCTCATTCTCCGCAACACCGGCGAGGTCCCCCTCATCGTCACGCGCCTGCGCTACCCTGCCGGCTACAGCGGCGACTGGACCGGCGGCTTCATCGAAGCGGGCGGCTTCCGCGTCGTCACCGTGACCTTCGCGCCGACCGAGGCCCGCACTTACGGCGGCCTCATCCGCGCGGAAACGAGCGCCACCGCCGGGGCCTTCAGTCATCCCGTGGACGGCGAGGGCATCGGTGCGCCCGAACCCGAACACACGACCCTCGTGACCGGCGGTTCGCTCCCCGGAATCTCCCGCCTCGGGGCGCTCGAAGTGGACGACTTCCACATCGGCACCTGGGAAGTCACCTGGGGTGAATGGAAACACGTGCGCGATTGGGCCGCCGACCATGGCTACGACCTTGCCAATTCCGGCGATGGTTGCGCGGACGACCACCCCGTGCATTCCGTTTCCTGGTATGACGCCGTCAAGTGGTGCAACGCCTTCAGCGAAATGGAGGGCCGCACACCCGCCTACAACGTCGGGAGTGAAGTTTACCGCGCGGGCGATTTCGGTTGGGACGGCTCCGGAGTCATCCATTGGAACACCGCCGCCAACGGCTACCGCCTCCCCACCGCCGCCGAATGGGAGTTTGCCGCCCGCGGAGGCAACGCCAGTCAGGGCTACACCTACAGCGGCAGCGATCACCTCAACCTCGTGGCCTGGTATTGGGCCAATGCCAGCGGAGCCTTCTGCGACATGATCATGGGCCGGGGCACCTGGCCCGTGGGCACAAAAGAACCCAACGAACTCGGCCTCTTCGATATGAGCGGCAACATCGCCGAATGGGTATGGGATCCTGATATCGCCTACGGTGACCTCCTCCGCTGGAGCTATGGAGGCTCCTGGAGCACCGTCGGCCCGGAAGGCCTCGCCCTCACCACCACCGGCGAAGGGGCGCAGAATCCCGATTCCGCCTGGGACTTTCAAGGTCTCCGCATTGCCCGTGGCGCGGGAGTGGACGCGCCCGGCGCACTCAGCCTCTCCGGTCCGCCGGCCTTTGGCAAAGTGGGCCTCGGGACCTCAGTCGCCCGCACCCTCACCCTCTCCAACACTGGCTCTGTGCCCGTGGGCGTGGCCAACTGGCTCTTCTCCGCCGACTTCTGGCTCGACGGTGCCGTGGAAACCATCGACCCCGGCCAAAGCGTGGACGTCGACATCCTCTTCGTGCCCACGGAGATTGGCGTCGTCGATACCTGGGGCCTCCTCCACACCAACGCCGGCGTGCATGCCATCCCCCTGACCGGCGAGGGCGTGCCACTGAGCGAACCGCCCTTGGCGCCCTTTGCCATCGATCCGCAGGACGGGGCCAGCTTTGTCGATGGCGAGCGCGCGCCCACGCTGCGCTGGAGTTCGAGCATGAGCCTCGACCGGCCCCGCCACTACGATTACCTCTACTTCCACACCGATCTCACGGCGGTCGAAAGCCGGCACCCCATGGCCCTGGTCGCCGGGGACGGCCTCACCGCGATCGGCGACGAATGGACCGCGCCCGCGCCCCTCCAGCCCGGCACGACCTATTATTGGCGCGTCGTCAACGGCAACGCGGGCGGCGAGACCGTGGGCGACGTCTGGAGCTTCACCACGCTCTCGCCCGTGACGACTTACCCGTATTTCGAAGGCTTCGACGACAAAGGCTTCGAGCCCCCGGCCGGCTGGTCCAACCAATGGAGCTTCGATCTCTCCGGCGCGGATCTGGAGCCCACCATGGGCGGCGGCTGGGGACCGGCCTACGACGACGCCCTCATCTTCGAAGGCGCGGGGGCCTACACGGCCAACTCCTGGAGCATGCCCGCCTACTATTGGCTCGTCTCGCCCCCCTTCGCCCTGCCCGCCGGGGCCACCCTCCGCTTCCACGTTTACTACCAGTGGACCCCGGAGGAGCCCACCGAGCTTTTCCTGCGCGTCCTTGTAAACGGTGTCTGGCAACCCTGGGTCCTCTGGGCCGACGCTGCCCACACCAACCTCTACGCGGAAGAAGCCGTCCTCGACCTTGCCGCCTTCGCCGGTCAGCAAGTGCGCTTCGCCTTCATCTACAACGCCGCCGCCTGGGGCAGCCCCGTCGCCATCGACGCCCTCTTTATCGAAGCGGAGTGAACCGCCGGGCCTGCTCATCGCCGAAGATTGGGTCGTCCCTTTGCCCGGGACATTTCAACCTAAAAAGAGCAGTTGAGGGCGTAAGCGGTCGCAGCCAACGGACTGTAGGCC
>JAFIGE010000242.1 GCA_020831585.1 Opitutales bacterium
GAATCGGCGGCGAGGATGAACAGCGCAAGGCACCCTCCCCCGCCCAAAACAGCCGCTTTCACGGCAAACTGCTTTTGGTGGAAGACAACGGGATCAATCAAACCGTCGCCAGTGAGATGCTGGCCAAATTCGGCCTCAGCGCGCGCATCGCGGCAAATGGAAGAGATGCCCTGAACGCCCTCGAAGAAGAACCCTTCGACCTCATCTTCATGGACGTGCAAATGCCGGTGCTCGATGGCCTTGAGGCAACCCGACTGATTCGGCGGAAGGAAGAAGCCGCCGCTACGGATTCCAATGGGAAGAGCCAGCCGGGCGGCCCCGTGACCATCGTCGGAATGACCGCGTATGCCATGGAGGGCGACCGCGAAAGGTGCCTCAATGCGGGCATGGATGATTACCTCTCCAAACCCATTCAGCTCTCTCAGTTGGAAACCGTATTGGACCGCTGGCTGGCAAAGGGAGCAGGGCGGCAACGGTGAGCGGGCAAATTCAAAGGAGTTGCATGAAGAAAGAGGAAAAGCCGGGCTCTCCGGAAGGGCCAAACGCGGGGGGAAACGATGCCTACTGGGCCTCCGCCCTGCTCTCCAAAGAAGCCGAGACCTGGAACCGCCGGGCTCGCCGGAAGCGCGCCCGCTGGCGGCGGGTCATTGCCCTTTCCAATGGACTCAAGCGCGTTGTCGATGTGGTTGGCAGTCTCTGCGCGATCCTTCTCCTGAGCCCCGTTTTCCTTTTCACCGCATGGGCCATCAAGCGGGAGGACGGCGGCCCCATTCTCTTCAAGCAAATGCGAGTGGGCGAGCGTGGACGGCATCTCCGGCACCTCCGCGCCAAACCGGGCATCTCCTGCCCCTGGCAGATCGAGGGGGGCGGGCGCTCCGCCTCGTGAAAGTAAGTTCGACGCGGTCCCGTCATCCGGCGGCCTGCTCGCCCCGTAGCGCGATCCCATCTTGGGGTCAGCGCCCTGCGCCTGCGGGCTTTCCGGGGCTGGGCGTGAAGTTCCGCGACCTCCGCCTTTCCCGCGCCTTGGAGCACGGGGCCAAAATGGGCCACCCTGCTACGGAAGATACTCTCCACCTGGCGAAATGATAAAACGCGTTGCGAATCCAAACTGCATAAAGATCGCTTCGCCGAAGTAGGGTGCCCTGAGCCTCACCCCGCAAAGACCGTTCGTTGAAGAAACGGAGGGATGGGAGTCGACCGCCACCCATCTACTGGGTGGGTGCCCAGTTGGATGCAGCGCAATTGGGTCCTCTCAATACTGTGATTAGCTGATTCCGTTCTTGCGGATGCGGAGATTCGCGCGGGGGCATCCCTGTCCGCTCCTCAGGGATGCGAGAAGGATGGCACCGAAGCGGAGAAATCGACGGTGTAGGGTTCATCGGTGAGGGAGATTGTGAGGATACCACCCTTCAAGAGGATGCCGGGGCCGTCGATGACGGCGCGGTGGCCTGAGTGGTCGACCCGCTGACCGTCGATCCACCATTGGGCGAGGCGGCCATGCATGCGGCCACTCGGCCAGGTCGGCTGAATCCAGTCGTCGGTCGTCAGAAATACGCGCGGTTCGGTAACGCCGAAATTCCAGTCGTAGTCCGGCTCGACCCATTCACCCGCGTCGGAGAATGCGACTTCCAGGAGGCGGTCCTGGCTGTGAAAAACTACCCGCCCGTCTGCCAATGCCGCGCGATCCAGTCGGCTGTATTGCATCGACGTTTCTTGAAACCGGGAAAAGGCCCCCTCCCCTTCGGTCGCGCCGGAATGCACTTCGATGACAAAGCCGGCGATCTCATCGAAGTCAGCCTCATCCACCAATCGTCCCCGTTCGACCAGAGGCCGCGCCCGTCCGAGGGAGCGAACCGCCAGATACGTCGCCCCGTGGGCAAGAAAGACGATTTCGGGGGTCTCCACGACGGTCACATCCGGAGGAAAGTGCAGGAAAGAACGGCGTGCCTGTTCAAACAGTTCCCTGTCCGGCGTGCGCCAGTTGACCGGGTTGTGATTTCCTTCGGGGCCCCAGCGTTTCTCAAAATATTCGCGGAACCGCGCGTGCCATTCCTTAAGGCGCGGTTCGATGCTGGAAGTCCACTCTGCCTCGATTCCCGAGGGAACCTGCGTCATCTGCACGACCACGTTGCCCTCTTGGACGAATTGATCGAAGGGACTGCGTCCGCGTGCACGGTTTTCACCCCAAAACCCGCCCGCCCCGGTGAAGACGGCCGGACCGGCTTCCCGGCAAAGGGCCGTGAGTCGCCAATTCAGGGTGCCGTAGGAGCTGCTCGCCCAACCACCATAGGGAGTGAAGACCGTGCCCAGTGTATAGGAGGGACCAATTCGGAACACCTCCGTTGATTCGTTTTCCCGCGTAAGCAGGTAGCTGGGTTTGGAATTCAAGAAGGTGCCCAAGACTGACCCGTCCTTGCGCGCCAGCCGAGCCAAACCGGGTGGGGGCCGGTAGCCGGATGTGGCCGCGTAGATACTCTGGATGTATTCCGCCCCCCGCCAAAAGCCGGGTTCATCGGCCTCTACCGCATCGCCAAACCAAAGCCAACCGAGGTATTCTGTCGATGCTGAGCGTCCGTCCGGGCGACCGCCGCCACGTGACTCCGGCCCACCATAGACGCGCTGGCTGTATTTAAGGGCGATAAAGGTCGCGTAGTAATCGAGCACCGCACGGGCGACGGCCCGGATTTCCTCATCGGGCGAGTGATCGAAGATAGTGAACCACCCGGCCATGTTGTAGAGCGCATAGACACTCGAATCCCATTCGGCATTCCCCACCTCATAAAAACGTGCCGCCGTGCGCCGGAGCCAATCCGAAAGCTGTGCTTCCCAGAAAGCGGCCCGCTCGCTCAGATCGTCGATCTCCGCCGCCTGCAGAGCAAAGATGTATCCGCTGGTGCGCGACATGCCCACGTGGTTCTCCGTTCCTTCCGAGGTGAGTGCATTAAAACGCCCTTCATCCAGAAGGATGCGCCGGAGAAACTCTTCACGGTGTTCCCGGATGGCCGGCGCCTCACCGTAGCGCGCCATCAACCGGGCCATCCCGATAAAGGGGAAGTGGAAAAACTGATACCCTTTGCCGGATGCCTCGGCATATTCGGCAACATAGGCCGCCGCGTCGGCATCGTCCAAGCCATGCATCTCAAAACGGGCCATGGCTTTCGGAAAGGAATATTTCCCCCGATCCCAATAGACCGTGGGCGAATAAACATCAGCAATTTGCGTATGCAGCAACTGGACCCGTTCGGCAAATTCCGCTTCAACCCAGTCTGTTGGTGCGGACATCGCGCTCTGCGGAGAAGTCGATTCCTCATCCGCAGAGGAGCGCGTTGCCGACTCGCCAAAGCAGGCCGTCAAAAACAAGAAGAGCATACCCACCGGGGCCGCTGGGATGAAACGGCATACCGGAGAAATAGCAGGGTGCGGGGATTTCATACTCCGTTTATGAACCACCCGTTTCCAGTAAAGGCAAGCCTGCTAAACCAACGAAGAGCCGCCAGGATGTAGTCACAAACGATATCAGGTCCCAAAACGATTGATGGAAATTTTGTATGTTCTGAACATTGCTATTGACACGCAAATTCGATTGGTCTTTGAATAGCGGAATATGGGTCGAAAATTTTGTCGGAGATTACGCTATCCGCGATTGGCGTGCCACCACCTTATATCGAGGGTGGTGCAGAAAAGGCGGCTGATGGATGAGGAGGCGATGCAGGCTATGCGCCATATCATGCGCTCGCAGGCGGCGTTTGCGGGAATGGAGGTGCTGACGT
>JAFIGE010000057.1 GCA_020831585.1 Opitutales bacterium
GGCGGCTGAGATCGCGTTCTACTTTGAACTGATCGCGTTGCTTTTGCGCGTCATCGCGTTGTTGGCGGCTGAGATCACGTTCTTTTTTGAACTGATCGCGTTGTTTTTGCGCGTCATCGCGTTGTTGGCGGCTGAGATCGCGTTCTTCTTTGAACTGATCGCGTTGTGTGCGGGCCTCGTCGCGTTCACTGCGGAAGCGGTCGCGCTCGCCCCGAAGGCGATCTCTTTGCACGCGCGCTTCATTGCGTTGTTGGCGGATCTTCTCCCGCTCCTCCTTGACCCGTTCCCGCTGCTCCCGCGCCCTGCTTTTGCCAAAGATGAAAGGGAAAAACTGAAGGAGCTTTCTTTCCTTTCGCAGGGTCTTGATTTCCAACGAGGCCTCTTCAAGAGCCTCTTGAGTCTGGTGTAGTTGGGCGAGAAGGATTTCCTGGTTTTGTTCCATTGGCAGAAAAGCGGGTAATTGACGGGGAATCAATAGTGGTGGGGGAGGGGAGCTTTATTCAAGGACTTATCCGGAGATTTGAATAATAGCGGGTGTGTTTTGTGCGGATTTCAAAGCCCCACAACCACCCGTGCGCCCAGAGCGAGTTGGTAGATGATGGTGGTGATTTCCTTGGCGAAGAGGAGGCGTTTCTGGTCGGGTTCGGGGAGGACGAGGATTTCGTCGCCCGGGGCAATGCGGGGGTTGCTTCGCCGGCCGACGGTTTCGATTTGGCCGTTGTTGCGGATGATGATGAGCTCCCGCGTATTGGCCATGGCGGTGAATCCACCGGCGCGGTCGATGTAGCGGGCGAGCGTTTCGCGGGGGCGGTAGGTTTGGGTGTTGGGATACTTCACTTCGCCGTGGACGTTGACGAGTTGGCTGATCGCGGGGATGTGGATGAGATCGCCGTCTTCGAGGACAAGGGAGGCGGCGCTGGCGAGATCTTCGAGGATGATTTGACCGCGGGGTTGGACGCGGCGGGCGCGTTCGATGAAGGAGAGGATGGTTTCCGCTTCGACTTGGCGAAGGCGGGCCTCTTCGAGGGTGGCGGAGGTGGCTCCGAGGACGGAGCGCTCAAGGTTGTCGAGCGACTGCCGAAGGAGCTCCCCCTGGCGTTGGGCGACGGAACGCCGAAAGAGCTGGATGGCTTCCTGGTCGGAGAGCGGGGAGGGCTGGATCTGGGCGAGCGCATCGGCGAGGCGGGCACCCTGCGGGAGCACGATGTGCTCGACGCCGGCGTGCTCGCCGGAGATGCGAATGAGCAGGTCGCGGGTGATGTTGCGTCCGCTGATTTCGACGTGGTCGCCGGGTTGGAGGTCGATAGTGGCGGCTTCGGCGAGCGGGATGACGATGGCGGAGGCCGATCCCTCGCGGGCGCGCCGCACGGAGGCGGCGGTTGCGCTGGGGGTGGGCGCGGCAAACCCGAGCATTCGCCCAAGGTTGACCTGTTCTCCCTCGAACTCAAAGCGGGCCGGGTTGACCACATTTCCCGCGATCGTGATGGTGTGGCTGCGGGGTCCGACGAGAATGACATCGCCGTCACGGAACTGGATCAGGGGGAGGGTGCCTTCTTTGAGAAAGCGGTAGAGGTCGATTCTTTCGACGGCGCGTCCCTCGCGGATGAGGGAAACATTGAGGTAGCTGCCCCTGCGGGGATCAATGCCACCGGCCTGATCGAGAAAGAAGAGAACGGAGTCTGAGGCAAAGCCTTGATACAGGCCGGGTTTTTCCACGAAGCCGCTGACGAAGACTTTGACGGTCTGGGTGGAGAGGAGGTTGGCATAGCTTTCGACATTGTCGCGGAAGACTTCGCGAATCCGGGCGGCGATGAGGGAGTTCAGTTCATCGTTGCGCACTCCTTGGACGCGAACGGGGCCGACCCGGGGGATGAAGATGTTTCCCCTGGCGTCGACGGTGAGATCGAGAGCTTCTTCGAGCGCGCCCCAGATCATTAGCTGGATGCTGTCGCCGATGCCGATCTGGTATTGCGGATTGAATCCGCTGAAGGAGAGGTCGCGGAAATCCCCTTGAAAGAGCTGCGAACCAAAGATGGGCAGCCCGGAATCGGTCATGCGGAAGCCTTGCGGCGGCCCGGAGACTCCTTCGGCGCGGGTCTCCACGGCACCCGAAGTCGGGCGTGGAGGCAACTCGCCGGCCATTTGTGCGGAGGCGAGACTGAAACCGAGGAGGAGGGAAAAAATGAATACACAGGAAGGGCGTTTCATGATGTCTGGGCTGGTTGATTAAATGGTGTGGTCCTGAATGGTGGCGATGACGAGACGACCGATCCCGTAGAAGAGAATGATAATGAGAAAGGCGGTGGCGGTGGCGCGAAGGGGGCGCGGAAAGGCGGGTTCTTCGGGGAGCGGGGGGGCACCGATGGCGAGGAGGAACTTCTGTTGCCTCGAGGCATCGAGCTTGCGCGTTTCGGTGGAGGTGAGGGCGGCGGAGTATTGCTGGAGGGCGAGTTCGGCGTCGAGCTTGAGGGCTTCGAACTCATGGGCTGCGGTGGCGGCGCTGCCGGGTGCGGCGCTGACCATACGCCCGGTCTCGGAGGAGCGCTGTTCACGCAGCGCGGCGATCTCGCGACGGAGCACCTGGAGCTCGAAGGCGTCTTCCCGCAGGATTTGGGAGCGCACGGCGAGGCGGGCTTCGCGTTCGAGGAGCTGGGCATCGATGGCGGCGAGATTGGAGAGTTGGAGCTGGATTTCGCTGCCCGGGTCGACGATACGGTTTGCCACCTGAAAATCGAAGAGACGACGGCGGATCTGCGCCAATTGATCGCGCGCCCGGAGCAGTTCCCGCTCGGCCGTTTGGAGGGTGGCTTCGGTGAGCCGGGTGTTGAGATCGTTAATGGCGATCTCGCTGCGGGCGATCATTTCATTGGCGAGCTTTTGGGCAAACTCGGGGCTGAAGGCGCGCACTTGCAGAGAGACGATGCCGGAGTCGGTGAGGACAGTGAGGCGGGTCATTCGGCGGAAGAAGCGATGGAGATCTTCGCTGGGGGCGTCCGGCGGGAGGCGGCGGGCAAAGTCTGTGCGGGGCGCGGAGAAGTGGCTGCGGAGATCGAGCGCGGCGTCGATGGCATCAATCAGTTCGCTGCTGTGCAGATACTCGGCGAGGATATAGGCGTCTTCCAGAGAGGCGCTGCCGATTCCACCGAGGAGGCCGCCGCCCAACCCGGGAAAAGCAGGTGCGGTTTCTTTGCTCTCGCGGACAATGAGGCGGGTTTCCGATTGATAAGTCGGCGCAGCGAGAAAGAGGAAGTAGCCCAGCGCGCAGAGGGTGGGCAAGATAACAAAAAGTACGGTTCGCCACCGGACGATTTGCTGGACTGCGGATTCGGAAAATTTCATGCGTTGGAACGGCTTGTTTCTGAGAGAAGTTTATTGATTGTTTTGGCAACCCCTTCGAGGGAGGGTTCGGGCGGGGGTTTTGGGGGATTCTGGTGTTTCAAGAGACGGATCTTTTCATAAGCCATCTGAGCGGAGGCGAATTCACCGGCCTCGGCGTAGAGCATGCCCAGCGTGCGGAGGTATTTCTGGTTATTCGGGGCGAGGCGGAGGGCTTCTATGGTGGCAGCGAGGGCCTCACCGGGTTGATTCAGGGCCTGGCAGGCGCGCGCCCGGAAGTGCCAAAAGGCGTGGCGTTTAGGATGCTGAGTCAGGCCCCGCTGGCAGTACTCGAGGGCATCTGCCGCTTGGCCGGTGGCGAGGAGACGTTCGATCCGGAGGGTGAGAACGTCCGCATTTTCCGGGTGAAGCGTCTCGGCGGCCGTGAGCGCCTGTTCGAGTGACTTGGCGTCTCCATCGCTTGCGGCAATTTTCGCAAGTTTGAGCAAGGGCTTGAGAAAGTGCGGGTCCACTTGGGAGCTGAGAGAAAAGTGGCGACGGGCGCTTTTTGTGTCGCCGAGGGTCGCGTAGGCTTGGCCGAGCGCGTGGTGAAACTCACTTTCGTCGATTTCCGGCGGGTTGACGGTGTCGGTCAGGCGGTGACGCAGGGTCTCCAGACCTTCGGTGATTTGCGCAAGAGGGGTGGAGACACTCGTGGGAAGCGTGATGGTCTCGAGCCCGAGTTCCTGGATGGAGTCGTCGAGGGAGACTTCACTTGCGCTGGGCATCTCGCTGACGACCGTTCCCAGATATTCGTCGACGGCTTGGTCGAGGCTATCGAAAACGGTCAACTCGCCGTCGCGCATGAGGATGGCCATATCACAGAATTTACGCAGGTCGGAGACGCTGTGGGACACCATGATGACGCGCGATTGCCGGGCTTTGCTTTCGAGGGCTTCTTTGGCGATGCGTTTGAAGTGGGCGTCTCCGACGGAGGTGATTTCGTCGATAAGAAAATAATCGAAGTCGAAAGCCATGCTCAGGGCGAAGCCGAGACGCCCGCCCATGCCCGAAGAGTAGTATTTCACCGGTTCTTCGAAATAATCTCCGATTCCGGAGAGTTCCTTGATTTCTCCGAGCTTCCCTTTGATCGCCCGGGGCGGCAGTCCGTAGAGGTTGCAGATGACGCGGCAGTTTTGCCGTCCGGTCATGTGGTTGATGAAGCCGCCCTTGAGGCCGAGAGGCCAGGAGAAGCTCTTGGAGCTGCGGATCTCCCCGGAGTCCGGATGGTCAATACCGCCGAGGAGGCGGAGGAAGGTGGACTTGCCGGCTCCATTCGGCCCGATGATCCCGATGTTGGCACCGTCCGGCAAGCTGAGCGAAATATCCTTGAAAACGCAGTGGCGGCCGTTTTGCACCCGGTAGGATTTTGTGAGGTTCCGGATCTCGATCATGGCTAGCGAATGGTTCCGGAGGTCACAATCTTGATCCGCAGCAACCGGTAGACGGACAGACCGAAAGCGAAGCTGATGACGGCGCACCAGAAGAGGAAACTGAAGCTGACCTCGGGCGCGAGGTTGTAGCCGACAAAGGCCGCGTCCCGGGTCAGTTCGAGGGCGTGGAGCACCGGATTCCACGTGAGGTAACTGCGCAGGGCAACCGGAACGGAGACGAGTGGAAAGAATATGCCGGAAATGAAAAACATCGGGCGAATCAGGAGCGGAAGGACTTTTTTCGCTTCGATCCAGAGAGGTCCGAGAGCCGTGCAGGTGAGGCCGAGGCCGGCCACAAAGACCAGAAACGTGGCGAGGACGGCGAAGAGCCGAAGGGGATCATTGATCGTGAAATCTTGCCCAACCCCCAGCAACAGAGGAAAGAGCAGGACCGCCACAAAGAGAATGATGAGCGATTCGAGGATGAAGCGAGCCACGAAGATGTCCGCCGGTTTGACCCGTTGGTAGTTGAAGAGACCTTGGTTGGATTCGACGCAGGAGAGGGACGTGATGGGGATCTGACGGAAAAAAATATACCCGAGGACACCGGAGGCGAAGAAAACAACGGGGGAGATCCCGCCAATGTCGCCTGCGGCAAAACGTCCGCGCACAAGCGAAAGCACAATTACGTAAACCAGCGGCTCCAAGGGTGCCCAGAGGTAACCGAGGGCGTAGCGGCCAAACCGGTTTTCGAGCTCACGGATGAAAATCCCGAAAACGACGGAACGCTGGATCTGCCAGGCCGACTGCCGGTGGATTTTGGTTTCAAAGGCTTCCATGACGGCGGGAGAATCAGCGGAGAAGCCAGCGCTTGATGCGCCAGACCTTGGTGCGCCACCGTTTCAGTTTGCCGATCCGGTTAATGGCAAAGTTTTCCCGCGCTGGGTCCAGATTGGCTTCAAGGGCCTCCATGTTGGCAAAAAATGTTTCAAAAGCCGGGAGCAGTTTGCCGCGCAAAACCGAGTTGATGAGCACGCCGAGATCCGGCTCAATCGTGAAGGCCTCCGCGCGATGACCCAGCTCGAAGTGCGGACGGATCGCACCCAGCTCCCGGAGGTGCCGCAGGCCCTGACCCGCCGAACTCCGGCTGATCTTCAGGGCGTCCACACAGTCCTGCGCCGTTACCGGCTTCTTGGAAACAAAAAGAAAGCCATAGATCCGCGCATACGATCGGGGAAAGCCCACACTGTCCGCGAGGCGTTCCCACTCGCCCACCATCTGCAGCTGAGCCGGGAGCAGCACAGGCGAAGGAGGCTCTGGATTATCTTGAGACATGAAGTGTTGTAATTGCAGAAATATTTGGAATTCCTGTATTTCAAGTCAAGGGTGTTTTGGTATAGATTGAGCTTGGTGGTTGAGCGTCCGTAGGTCATTTATGTCTTTTATGTTCAGTTTAAAGAGCATTTTTACGGGTGGGCAAAGCACCACGATTGGGGCTCGTTGCTATGGGGACGACCTCACCCGGATGCGTTTGAAGTACTCTCCTTATTACGATCACTTTGAACGCCAGAAAGGGGCGCATGTGTGGCTTAACGGGGAGCGGCTGATTTTGCTGAGCAGCAACGATTATCTCGGATTGACCTTTCATCCGGAGGTCTTGGAAGCGGGGAAGCAGGCGCTGGAGGAGTGGGGTTCATCCTCCACGGGTGCGCGGGTGGCCAACGGGGGGCGGGCCTACCATTGCGAGCTGGAGGAAGAGTTGGCAGACTTTTTGGGCAAGGAGGCGGTGCATGTGCACTCTGCGGGGTACCTGAGTTGCATGTCGGCGGTGGAGGCCTTTGCCCATCGGGGGGATGTGATTCTGGTGGACCGCAATGTTCACTCTTCGCTCTGGGCCGGAATCAGCAACACGCGCGCGCGGGTGGAAAAGTTCGGGCACAACAACCCGGAATCACTTCGCAAGGCACTTTCTTTTGAGAAACCGGAGACACCGAAGCTGCTTTTGTTTGAGGGCATTTATTCGATGGAGGGCCATCTGGCCCCGATTCCGGAATTTCTGAAGGTGATCGAGGGGCACAATGTCTTCACGATCATGGACGATGCGCATGGGATGGGGGCGATTGGCCCGGGTGGCCGGGGCTCGGCGCATCATCTGGGCTGTGAGGATGCCGTCGATGTGATCTGCGGGAGTCTTTCCAAGTCTCTGGCGAGCGTCGGTGGCTTTGTGGCGGGCGACCGCGCCGTCATCGAGTATTTGCGGACGCATTCGAAACAGACGCTCTTTTCAGCGGCGCTTTCACCCACGGCGGCTGCCTGCGCGCTGGCGGCGTTGCGCGTTTTGAAGAAGGAGCCGTTTCACCTGGAGCGTTTGCATTCCAATGTCGTGCGCTACCGCACTTTTCTGAACGAGCTGGGGCTCGACACCTGGGGCAGCGAGACGGCGGCGGTTCCGGTGGTCCTGGGGGACAAGGCAAAGGTCTATTACTTCCGGAAGGCACTTATGAAGAAGGGCGTTTACACGACGATGTCGATCGCCCCGGCGGTGCCGCCAAAGAAGGATTTGATTCGCACCTCCATCTCCGCGCGCCATAGCGACGAAGACCTCGACCGCATTTTTGAAGCGTTTACCTACGCGGTGAAGAAGGTTTTGTGAAGCTGGAGCAGTGTGCGGGCGTTTTTGTGCGCGTCGAAGTGTTCCTCGACCCATGCGTGAGCATTGCGACGGATGCGTTCGCGGTAGGGCGCATCTGTTTGAAGGCGGCGGAGGCGGCTCAGCCACTCGGCGGGATCTGTCGTTTCGAGGAGTTCGCCGGTCTCCCCGCTGCGAATGACTTCGGGGGTAGCGGCGACGGCTGAACTGAGAACAATCAGGCCGTGGGCCATGGCTTCGCCGAGGACATTGGGAAAGCCGTCGCGGTCGCCATCGGGGGCGACTTTTCCGGTGAAGAGGAAGGCATCGGCCCATTTGTAGAGGGGCAGGACATCGGCGTAGGGGAGCTGGCCGACCAGCTCGACCCGCTTCGATAGCCGGTGTTTCCGGAGATAGGCTTCGATGGCGCTGAGCTGCGGTCCCCTGCCCACAATCCTCGCATGAAACTCAAGGCCTGCTTCGGCTGCGGCGCGGTAGATGGCCATTTGGTGGAGCCATCCTTTTTTGGGGACCAAACGGCCTACGCTCAGGAGATGAATGGGCTGGTGAAGCGGGCGGTGGGGCTCAAAGGGAGGGATTTCCTCCAATCCGCGGCGGACCACGTGCAGGTTGAGAACTTTGGGAGAGCGTCGACGAAGGCTTGCGGCTGCGGAATCGCTGCTTGTGTGAATAAAGGCGGCAGCCTCGAGTTTTGTCCGCAGCCAGCAATCGCCCCCGTGCCGGTGGATGTCGTAGGCGTGTGCCGCCATGGAAAAGGGGATGCCGGTGAGATCCCGCAGAAGCAGGGCGGCGGTCGCCGGACCGGTGGCCCAGGTGGCGTGCAGCCGGTCCGGTGCGAGGCGAGCGATTCTCGCCCAATAGCTGAGTGCGAAAGCCGTCCCGAGGCATTGCTCGCCGAGATTCGTGAAGGAGCGCGGCGGATGGCGGAGGAGTTGAGCCATCCAGCGCAGGATGAGCGAAGGGCGCCGGAGGCAAAGAAAAAGGCCAACCCCGGCGGCCCGCATCCAGTCGCTTGCCCGAAGATGGTGCAGAGGACAGCCCGCGAAGGCATCGCCCCGGCCGCCAAGGAAGGAGAAAAGGGTGAGGTTGACCTCACCGGTTTGCGCCAGTGCCTCGACTTCCCGCGCGAGAAAGGTTTCCGAATACTTCGGGAACGTGGTGAACAGATAGGCGATCTTCATTGACCGTAATACCGGCGGATCACGGCATGGAGAAGTTTCCGGGGAAAGAAGCGCACTCCCAGCGGCGCAATCGCCCGTTGGAAGAACGGGCCCGTGCGGATAATGCCGCTTCGTTTCCTGCGCAGCGCGCGGGCGAGGGAAGCAGCGGCAACTTTCGGCGGCGGCGCGGCGGCGTGGTGCCGGTCAAGGGTTTCCCGATAGACCAGGAGGGCGGGATCGTCGGTTGCCATACCCGGTTTGGCGACAAAGGGGGTATTGAAATCCCCGGGACGGAAGTCAATCACGCGGCAGGGCAGGTCCCGGTCCAGCAGAAGACTGTCGGCAAATCCACTCAACCCCGCTTTGGCGGTGTTGTAATACGGCATCCATGGAATGGGTAGTTCGCATGCCAGAGAGGACACCTGCACCAAACACGCGGAGTAGGGGGAGGGTGGCGGGCTTTCGCGGAGACGGCGCGCAAACCACAAAGAGCAGATAATCGGGATATGCAGGAGGAGCTGGAGAAGCTCCTCACCCCTCTCCGGGGGCGTCTTTTCCAAGCTTCCGAGCAGGCCGAAGCCGGCGTTGTTGATCCACAGGTCAGGAAGGTCACTCTCCAGCCGGGCAAGAACGGACTCCAAGGCTGCCCGGTCTGTGAGGTCGACGGGGATATGCGTTGCGCCGCTTTGATTCAACGGCGGCGGATTTCGGCACAACGCGGTTACCCGGACGCCGGAGGTCAGGAGGGTTTCTGCGATCGCCAGACCGATGCCGGAAGAGGCCCCGGTTATCACCGCGTGCCGATGCGGGATCCCTTTCATCAGTCGTTTAGGCTGCGCTTCCCGACCTGAGAACGAGCGAGACATTCGCTCCGCCAAAGCCGGAGCTGTTGGAAAGAATCAGGCCCGATCCGGCAGGCCGGTTATCGCGGGGAAGACAGAGGTGCGCGCATTGGGGATCGACGGAGTCCAGATTCGCCGTGCCCGGCGTGAAACCGGCCGCGTGGCTGATGAGGCACAGAGCTGTTTCGAGAGCGCCGGCCATGGAGAGGGGGTGTCCGGTGAGGGCCTTTGTGGAGGAGACCGGCATCTCCGAACGGCCCGCAAAAATGCGGCCGATGGCCTTGGCTTCCGCGATATCCCCGACCAGCGTGCCGGTGGCGTGCGCATTCACGTAAGCGATGTCCGCCGGGGTCACACCCGCGTTTCGCAGGGCGATTTCCATGGCACGGCAGACACCGTCGCCCTCCGGGTGGGGGATCGCGGGGTTGTATCCATCGCTTGCCTGCCCCCAGCCGAGAATCTCGCCAAGAATGTTTGCACCGCGCTTCCGGGCGGATTCGAGCGACTCCAGAATGAGCGTGGCCGCTCCCCCGCTACCGACAAAGCCATTTCGCCGGACGTCGAACGGCAGGCTCGCCTGTGAGGGGTCTGATGAGGTGGAAAGCGCGTGCATGCCCGCAAAGGGCAGAATGCTGTCCAAATCGCCATCTTCCGCTCCGATAACAATAATCCGCTTTTGGCGACCGAGAGCGATTTCGTCGTGGGCGAAGCCGAGGGCGTGCGCCGAAGAAGCGCAAGCGGAAGCAAATCCGCAACTGGAGCCCTTGATACGGAAAATCGAGGCAAGGTTGTAGGTGAGCGTCCCGACGACGGAGTTGACGATCCCCATGGGGTTGGTTCGCCGTACCCCGTAGATGTACATCGATTTCAGGTTTTGATGGATGTTGCGGATGGAACCGGCGGAAGCGGTGAACAAACCAGTCTCCTGATCCAGATCCGTGGCCTCCAATCCGGCTTCAGCCAGAGCTTGGCGGGTCGAGTAGAGGGCGTAGAAGGAGTGCGGATTGAGCCCGCGCAGACTCTCCTTGCGGAGACCGGAGGGCGAAGGCCCCGTCCAATCCTCGGGATACGGGCTGGCTGTATCAAACCCCGGAATCACCGCGCCGATCTTGACCTTTGAGGTTTTGAATTCGGCATACTCCGCGAGAAAGCGGAATCCGTGCGACTGCGTTTGAAGGCTCCGAAGGATGGCCTCCCGAGAAAAGCCAATCGAACAGACAACGCCCAACCCGGTTATGACAACCCGCTGCCGCTCCATATTGATGGAGCCCTAAACGGAGGTATCCGTTTTTCGGGCAGCGTAGCGCTGCAGCAGGTAGGTCTTCACGTCATTCAGGGTCTGCAAATTTTTCAGATCCTCGTCGAGGAGTTCAACATCCAGAGCGTCTTCGAGATTCATGGCGATTTCCGCCATCGAAAGGGAGTCAATGCCGAGGTCATTCACGATGTGGAGATTGCCGTCTCCCTGCTCAAGGACCGGTAAATATTCGTCTTCCATCGCCCGGGCGAGGATACCGCGGGCAAAGATCTCGAGGTCTTTCTCGTCTCCCTTCTCGCGAAATGCGACCAATGCCTCTCGTGTCCCCGGGGGGCACCGCCGTAACTGTTCCTCGATTCGCTGGTCAAACATAAAGGGGATAGATAAAAAATTTGAGTAATTGCAAAGCAAGGCCAAAAACACAGGCTGATTTTTTTGGAACCTCTCTCTGGATGTATCATCGACTTCTCATTCTCACTTCTTCGACCGGAGGTGGGCACGATATGCGTGCGCGTGCGCTCGCTGCCTGGTTGTCTGCGGAGTACGGCGAGTCTGTCGCGGTGAGGCAATGGCAGGCGCTGGAGAGTAGTTCCAAAATCGACCGGTTTGGCGTCTCCCTCTACAACGTTATTCAGAGGCAGCTGCCGGCCGCTCATCAGATTTACTTCAATTTTCTCGAGGTGGCCTCCTTGCACAGAGGTCGCTTGCTCTCCGGTCCAAAGCGACGTTTTCACTTTGTTCTGAAAAAATTTCAGCCGGATTTCGTTGTGAGTGTGCATGCACATCTGAACCATGCTTATTTCTCCGCAGCGCGGGATTACGCCGGGGGCCGAATCCGTTGTCTGACGTATTGCGGGGAGTTGAGCGGCGGCTACGGCTTTTCCCGCCACTGGGTCAATCCCGGTGCGGATGGCTTCATCGTGGCTGTGGAAGAGTGTGCGGCGGCTGCGCGGGCACACGGGATGCCGCCGGAGCGGACGCATCTCGGGGGATTTCTTCTCGATCCCGCTTTCTATTGTGAGCCCACCGAGAGCCGGGCGTCCTTGAGGCGGCGGTTGTGGGGTGTGGATGAAGATGTTCCCGTGATCCTTCTGGGGACCGGTGCAAATGGAGCCAACCGCCATCCGGCTGTGTTGCGGGCGCTCGCCGCGACCGGTCGGCCCCTGACCGTCGTGGCGCTTTGCGGGCGCAATTTGGCGACGAGCCAGCGCATTCGGCAGGAGCAAAACCAGTGGCCCGGCCTCACTGTGCATCCTCTCGGCTACCGCCAGGACATGGCACATATCCTGCGATCGGTGGATTTGGCTTTCATCCGGCCGGGGACGGGGACGACGAGCGAGTGCATTGTTTCGCAATGCCCCATTCTCTTCAACGGTCTTGGCGGACTGATGCCGCAGGAGCAAATAACTGTTAAGTTCATGTCCGGAAGAGGTATAGCTGCGGAGGTCGCCCGCACGCCGCGCCAGTGTGCGGTGGCCGTTGAGCGTTTTTTCGCGGACGATTGGCGGTCCCGCGTCGAGTCCAGCCGGGAGCAGCTGGCGGGCATTAACCGCACTTTGCACCCGCGGAGAATTCTTGCGGAGGTTTTGCGATGAGCATCCTCCTTGAGCCGACGGGGAAGCACCCGGTTCTTTTGGCGCGGCTTCATCTCTTCGCCGTTTTGCCGGCCTTTGGCGATCTCCTCAAGCACGCCGAACCCGCCCGCGAGATTCTCGGGGAGCGGCGCTTCAGCCTCCGCCTGAGGGCCGGCTCCCTGTCCTCCGACCTCTATTTTGGCAGGGGGCAGTTCCGGTTCTTGCCCGCGTTCCACCCGGGTAGCCAGCTGGCTCTGCATTTCCTTTCCTACTCGCAACTCAACAAACAGTTCACCGGCCGGGGGGTTTCCATGCCCATTCCGGTCAGAGGAGCCCGTTTTCTCGGGCATTTGCGCACCTTTTCGAAGCTCTCTTCGATGCTTCAAGCCGGTTTGCTCAGCGAGTCTGGCCTCTTGGCCTACGGTCTCGAGGAGAGACGGGCCAGTGAGGTTCATCTGCGCCTCATCTTTTCGGTCGCGCTGGGGGCATTCACTGTTTTGGTCGAGCATGAGTCCTTTGCCCGTGCGCTTTTCGCAGACGGGGATGATTGGATGGTGCAGCTTTCGGTGGACGGGGCGGAGATGGATGCCTGGATCTCCCGCACCGGAGGACATTGCCGATGGGGGAGGGGGACGGCCCCGGGGCCCGTTTTGGCCAAACTCGTTTTCGACAACCAATCGACCGCCCTCAAGGCCCTCTCCGGGGAACTTGACGGTTTTGCGGCAATTAACGCCGGCAGGATTCGTATTTCCGGTCTTGCCCCGCTCGTTGACAAACTCAGTCTCGTTTTTGAGCGGGTAGGAGCCTACCTCGATCGGCCATGAACTCTCCTCTATTTCAGCGTGCGGTGCGGGTGATACCGGGCGGTATCCCCGGGCACCAGAGTCCGGTGTTTACTGTCCCCGGCCAGTTTCCCTATTTCGCGAAGCGGGCGGAAGGCCCTTTTTATTGGGATGAGGGAGGAAATCGCTACATTGATTTTCTCTGTGCTTACGGCCCCCTTGTCTTGGGCGCGGGTCGTCCCGAGGTCGCTGCGGCTGTGGCTGCGGCGGAAGCGGGTGGTATTTGCTTCAACCACCCGACTGAGTGGACCGTGCGCCTCGCTGAACGCCTTGTCGAAATGGTGGACATTGCCGATTGGGCGTTTTTTGGAAAAAACGGGGCCGACATGACTTATTGGTCTATCCGGGTAGCCCGTGAGCACACCGGGCGGCGCAAGATTCTCCGCTTTCTTCATGCCTACCATGGCACCGATCCCTGGTGCACAGACTGCTCGGCTGGAGTGGTGGAAGGAGACCGGGCGGACATTTTACAGGCTCCGTGGAATGACACCGCTGCTCTGAATGCAATCTTTGATCTGCATGGACATGAGCTTGCAGGCATCATTTCCACTCCTTTTGACCACCCGAACTACGCGGACATGACTTTGCCCGATCCCGCCTTTCAGCGAGCAATCCGGAGGGGACTGGATGCCTGTGGGGGGCTTTGGATCTACGATGATGTGCGTTGTGGTTTTCGCCATCATCTGGGCGGAACCCATCGCTACTTTGATTGTTCGCCAGACCTGATTTGCTATTCCAAGGCTCTCGCCAACGGCTACGCCATTGCGGCTTGTGTCGGTCGGGAATCCTTTCGCGCGGCGGCCTCAAAGGTGTTTGCCACGGGAAGTTTCTGGAATAACCCCGGCCCCTTTGCGGCGGCTCTGGCAACCATCGATCTGCTCGAGCAGGAGTCGGTCATTCCCGGGATTTTGCGGCGGGGGCAGGAGTGGGTCGATGGCTTTTTGGCCTTGGGGGAGAAGCATGGAATCGAGTTTCGCGCCAGCGGCACGCCCGCGCTGCCCTACATCCGGGTGGCCGATGATCCGGGGTTTTTCCGTCAGCAGGCATTTTGCGCGACCGCGATCAAGCACGGAATCTTCCTCCATCCGCACCACAACTGGTTTATCGGTCACGCCCATAGCGAAGCCGTGCTTGAGGAGTCCCTCGCCCGGGTCGAAGCTGCCATCCTGGATTTTCAGGTCGAAGTCGCGTGCCCAGCCTGATGCACAGGCACCGGAGGCTATCAACCGGAGTTTGAGCCCGATAGCATTCTCACATTTCCATGAAGCGGAGAAGTCCGTCGAAGTACGAGCGGTAGCTCTGGAGGATGCCATACACCATCCAAGCAATGGCGACCCCTGCGAGCAGAGCAATGTAGGCTCCTGTGGCCACGGCTGCCCGGACACGCGACCGGTCTTCGTAGAGCGCGGCAATCTTGAGGAGGTTGGCATCGAGGCAACCTGTCATGGCACCGGTTTGATAGAGGGCCCGGACGTCCGCAGGAAGCCAGGACGCTTGGCGCAACACCGCCCCGGGATCGCCGCCGCTTTCGATAACGACCCCCGCGCGGCGGGAAAGATCTTTGATGGCGGTGTCGTTCGTGGAGCGGGAAGCCGTCTCCCAGGCGCGCCGGGCGGAGATACCGGCGTCGAGCGCCACACCAAGGCAAAAGAAGAAGTCGGAGAGAGCTTGCAGGCGCTGTTGCCCTCGCCATAGGGGAAGACAGTTCATGATCTTCTGCCAGACTGGGGCATCTGTGCCGAAGGCGTGGCGGATCAGCCATAGACCTATCCAGAGAGGTAGAAGCACCCCCAAAACCGAACCGGCATACGATCGGGCGTCGAAGCGAAAACCCGCTTCCATGTCGATCATACCGGTAAGGGGAAAAATAAAGGCGGCCGCGTGGATAACAAAGAGAGGATAGATCGCCACGAGGGCAGCTGCCCGGCCTCGCTTGCTCAGAAGCGCGTGGCGGGCGGCCAAGCGACGCAATGTTTGCGGCATTTTCCCGGTTTCGCTGCCCAGAGCAAGGAGGCGGGCATCTTTCCTCGGCAACCAAGGAGGTGGGGGATGGAGAACCGAGGAGAGCGCGCGGCCCCCCTCCAGTTCAGCGGCCAGACGGGCGCGTGCCCCCTTGGGCGGACCCTCGGCGAGTTCTTGGGCCTGGGCATCCGTAAGCCCGGCCTCCAGCGCCTGAGCCCATTGCTCATAATAGCTTCTCAACGATCCGTGATTCCATGCCACAAGCAAACCCTGCCATTCCCTTGCCCAAACGCAAACATCTTGACCTCCAGGCGGCGCGGGTTCATCGCATAGATAAATCAAACTTTTTATGTTCAGAACATTAGTAGATTGACAGAAACCAGGTAAGTATTTGAGTTAATGTATGAGTAGAAAATTTTGTCGGCGGTTGCGCTATCCACGGTTGGCTTGCCACCACCTTATTTCGAGAGTGGTGCAGAAAAGGCGGCTGATGGATGAGGAGGCGATGGAGGCGATGCGGCATATTATGCGGTCGCAGGCGGCGTTTGCGGGGATGGAGGTGCTGACGTATTGCTTCTTGGCGAATCACTTTCACATCTTCGTGCGGCTGGATCCGAAGGAGACGGAGGGGTTGGACGATGCGGGGCTGGTGGCGCGGTTTCGGGCCCTTTATGGGGGGACGCGTTGTGCTTCGCTGGGGCTGGATGCGGATGATTTGGAGGTCATTCTGAAGAAGAATGGGAACTCGGCAGAGGGGATTCGGCGACGCCTGAAGGCGCGGATGGGGGATGTCTCTGTCTTCATGCGGGAGGTGAAAACGCGCTTTACCCTGTGGTATAACGGGGAGCGCGGGACGGTGGGCACTTTCTGGGCGGAGCGTTTCCGCAGTGTGGTGGTGGAGGCGGATACGGCGGCGCAAAGGATGGTGGCGGCTTATATCGATTTGAACCCGGTGCGGGCAGGCCTGGTGGAGGATGCGGGCGACTATGGTTTCAGTGGCTTCGGGGAGGCCTGCGCGGGTAGCTCGGCGGCGCGGCGGGGGATCGCCCGGATCGAGGGCAAGCTGACTTGGGCGACGAAATCGCATGAGCGCTACCGTGCGCGGTTGTGCAGCCGGCTGGGTCCGGGAATGCGGCCTCTTCGGAGAGACCAGAGGAGCGCGGCAGCCGATGCAACGAAGGAGAAAGCGATGCCCGGAGCGGGTCTGGCGGAAGCGGAAGGATCCAGGCTTCTCTCGAAGATCCGCGCCTTCAGTGAGAGCTGGGTGGTGGGGTCGGTTGGTTGGGTGGAAAGCTTCTGTGGGGCCAATGGCTGGCTGGGCTTTCGAAGGGGAAGAGAGCCCAAACCGCTCGTGCAGGACGGCGCTGCCGACTTTGCGGGGATTGCGACTGCGGTGAAACGCCACTGAAGAAGGTGACAGCCTTTGTGATCACACTCGGGTTCATCCATGGTGAGGAAATCTTGTTGAAGTTCTTCAGCCGGTCCGGTTGCCCGTCGGGCAAGCTCTCCCCCGAGGCCCCGGGGAGAGACCGGGGCGCAGCGGCGCGCCCTTTACGGATGGCTGGGTGCTCGCGGCGTCGAGGGTAGCGAGCGGAAGCTGCCGGTGGTCTGCCGTTTCGCCGTCGTAGGATGAATCTCGCCCGAGTCCTTTTCGGTCGTGAGGTGAGGGATCGTGAAGGCGTCCCAACCATCGATGAAATTTACGCTCCTGGCTGGCTCGGCCGCTTTTGCATTGCCGGGAGCGGTGCGCAGGTCATTTTCCCTGGCTATGCCCCTGCCGAAGCGCAAGCGCGTGATTCTTCTCCTCGAAACCCATTTTAATTATGGGCGGGAGATTCTTGATGGGATTGCCCACTACCAGCATGTGCATGGGGCGTGGGAGTGCTGGTTTCGCCCTTGGATGCAGACGGCTCTGCCCCCGAATGTAAGCAACTGGAACGGGGTGATTGGGCGCTTTCGCTCGTCGGAGGACGTTCTTCTCTTTCCCCCTGGAATGCCCCTTGTGAATGTCTCATTGGGCGGTTCCGAAGCGCCCTCAGTACCCACAATCAGCCCGGATGAGGGGGCCGTTGGCGGGGCCGTGGCGGCGGCTTTTCGCGAGCGTGGTTTCCGAAGGTTTGCCGCAGTGGGATTGGCCGAACGGCGCTTCGCCACGGAGCGGATCGAGGGTTTTGTGGAGGCGGTGAACGGATTTGGATTACCCTCACCCCCCGTCTTTCGCTACAACCAGATCATTCGCCACGTGGAGGACAACTTTGTCCAATGGCTCCGGGTGCAACCGCGTCCGCTCGGTGTTTTTGCCTGCAATGACGTGACGGGGCGGGAGATTCTGGAGGTCTTGCTCAAGCTCGGAATCCGCGTGCCGGATGAGGTGGCGGTGATCGGGGTGGATAATGATTTGCAGGTTTGCTCGCTTAGCTTTCCCCAACTCTCCAGTGTGCGCACCAATGCCCCCTTCATCGGATACCAGGCGGCGGAGATGCTCCACCGGATGATGGACGATCCCGCTTTTGCCCCGCCCCTGCGGACCCGCGTGCCCCACCTCGGCATCCATCACCGCCTCTCTTCCGATATCTTCGCCGTCGACGATCCAGCTGTGGCCAAGGCCCTCGGCTACATTCGCGACCATCTTCAGCAACCGATTCAGGTGAATGACCTCGCGCGGCACGCGGGGGTGAGCCGGAAGACCCTGGAGCTCAAGTTCGAAAAAGCCCTCGGTTCCACCCCGGCTACGGAGATTCGCGCGCGGCGAGTCCGGCGCGCCCTCGAGTTGCTGGCGGCCACGCGCCTCTGCATGTCCGACGTGGCTGAAAAAGTGGGGCTGCGCGATCAATCCGCCCTCAGCACGCTCGTCCGCCAGCACACCGGAACCACTCCGGCGGCTTATCGCAAAAAACACGGAAGCTAGATGCCCCCGGACTGCATCGATTGGCGTCATGTAGCCCCCGCAAACGGCTTCACCCTGGGTTGTCGAAGGTGAGGGAGGGCAGAGGTTCACGCTTTGGGCTGTTGTTGCCGGCGGGCTTGAATTCGCTGGGAATGCGCGGTTTAGTGGAAGAATGGGGTTCGACGATAAGAAGCAAATTTCCCGCAGGAGGCCGCGCAGCCGATGAAAGCGTTCCTTGTTTTTATGAGCCTGCTCGCTTTCGGTGGTATTGGCTATGTCTTCTTCGCCGGGCCGCGGGGGAGCGGCGGCGGGGAGCGGTCGTTCCAAACGGTCGAAGTCGACCGGGCCACGATCGCGCAGACTGTTCGCGCCACCGGGCGGCTCAATCCGCTGCGCAAAGTGCAGGTGGGCAGTCAAATCTCGGGTATGATCGCGGAGATCCACGCCGACTTCAACAGCCCGGTGCGTGAGGGGGAACTGATCGCCCGCCTCGATACAGCCACCTTCGAGGCCAATGTGCGCCTGGCCGAGGCGGAGTTGGAGAGTGCCCGCGCAGCGCTCCATCTGGCGCGGGCAAACCACCACCGCCAGGCCGAACTCGCCGGACACGAACTGCTCGCGGCGGCCGATCTGGAGACTGCCGCCGCCGAGCTGGCCCAACGGGAGGCGGCCATGCGGATTCGCGAGAGTCAGCTTGAAATGGCCCGCCTGCAACTGGCCCGCTGCTCGATCATCTCCCCGACCGACGGCATCGTCATTTCCCGCAATGTGGACGTCGGCCAGACCGTGGCTGCGAGCCTGAGCGCGCCGGTGCTCTTCGAGATCGCCGACAACCTCGCCGAGATGAAAATCAACACCCATGTCTCCGAGGCCGACATCGGCCGCGTGCGCGAGGGGCATCGCGTCGAGTTCCGGGTGGACGCCTTCCGCGACCGCACTTTCGAGGGGTATGTGCACCAGGTGCGCAATGCGCCCATTATGGTCGACAATGTTGTCTCCTACGACGCCGTGGTGCGCATCGATAACAGCGACCTTCTGCTCAAGCCGGGCATGACGGCGGAGGTCTTCATCATCACGGATGAGCGCCCCAATGTCGTGCGCGTTCGCAACACCGCCCTGCGGGCGCGCCTGCCGGAGGAGCTGCTCCCGCCGGAACAAGCGCAACCGGATGCGCCCGGGACCTGGCGACCGGTCTTTGTCCTCGGGCAGGATGACCGCATCGCCCAACGGTGGGTGCGCACGGGCATCGCCGACGATCTGCACACGGAAATCCACGAGGGCGTTGAACCCGGAGACCGCCTCGTCACCGGACTGGCGGTGCGCCGCGCGGGGGCTCCGGGTCCGCGCGAAACCTCATCGCTTCTCGGAGGTCGGCAGACACAGTTCTGATGAAGGGCGCGTCGGCAGCGGAAGCGATCCCCGCAGTGGTGCGCCTGGAGGATCTGCAAAAAACCTACGGCGGCCAAAAGGGCGTCGCGGTGCGGGCCTTGCGCGGGATCGATCTGGAGATCGCGGCGGGTGACTTTGTCGCCATCATGGGCTCCAGCGGCTCGGGCAAATCCACCCTCATGAACATCCTCGGGTGCCTCGACCGTCCCACCGCCGGTCGCTATTGGCTCGATGGGACCGACGCGGCCAACCTTTCGCGCGAGGAACGGGCGGATGTGCGCAACCGCAAGATTGGCTTTGTCTTTCAAAACTTTCATCTGCTCCCGCGCACCTCCGCCCTCGAAAACGTGGAGATGCCCATGCTCTACCACCCGCAAAAAGTGCGCGCGCGGGAGATTGACCAGCGGGCGCGGGACGCGCTCGGACGCGTCGGCCTGGGCGACCGCCTCGACCACTCGCCCAATCAGCTTTCCGGGGGGCAGCAGCAGCGCGTGGCCATCGCCCGGGCCCTCGTCAACGAGCCGCGCATCCTCCTTGCCGACGAACCCACGGGCAACCTCGATTCCCGCACCACGCTCGACATCATGGAGTTGTTTCAGGAGCTCAACAAGGAGGGGCTCACGGTTCTTCTCGTGACCCACGAACCCGAGCTCTGTCGCTTTTGCAAGCGCGTCGTATGGATGCGCGATGGGCGGATCTATCGCGATGAGGCCGTGAGCGACCGCGTGACCGTGGCGGCGGCGCGCGCCTCCGGGGACTTGTTCAACGAAGGGGAGGGGCCATGAACCTTTGGGTGATCATTCGCATAGCCCTCCGCGCCATTCGCCGGAACCTCATGCGCTCCCTCCTCACCGCGCTCGGCATCATCATCGGGGTGGGGGCCGTCATCACCATGGTGAGCCTGGGCGAAGGGGCGCGCGCGGAAGTGGAAGCCCAGGTCAGCCGCCTTGGCCAGAACGTTGTCCTCGTCTTTCCCGGAAGCCGCTCGCTCGGCGGCGTGAGCATCGGCGGAGGCACCGTCAACACCCTCACAGTGGGCGACGCCCATGCCATCCGCGACGAGATTCCGGAGGTCGTCGCCGCCAGTCCCGAAGTGCGCTCCCAGCGCCAGGTCGTCTACGGAAACCGCAACTGGTTCACCCGCATTTACGGGCAGTCCGCCGATTACCTCCAGATTCGCAACTGGCCCCTTGAGAGCGGGCGCATGTTTTCGGAGGAGGACGTTGTCCTTGCCCGCCAAGTCGCCGTCGTCGGGCAAACCATCGTCGAGGAGCTCTTTGAGGGCACGGACCCCGTCGGGGAGACGATCCGCGTTCGCGGTCTGCCCCTCACCGTCATCGGCGTGCTCGCCCCCAAGGGGATGTCGCTCATGGGGTCGGTGCAGGACGACATCATCCTCGTGCCCTATTCAACAGCCTTTCAGCGCATCTCCGGGCGCACGCACGCCATGGTCATCAAAGTGCAGGTCTACGACGCCGAGGCGATGGACATGGCCCGCCTCAAGATCACCGATCTTCTGCGCGAGCGTCATCGCCTCGCCCCCCACCAGGAGAACGATTTCACCGTGCAAACCCAGCAGGAAGTGGCCGAGGCCGCCACCGAAACTTCACGCGTGATGACCGCTTTGCTCGCCTCGATCGCGGGCGTCTCCATGCTCGTCGGGGGCATCGGGATTATGAACATCATGCTCGTGAGCGTGACCGAGCGCACACGGGAGATCGGTATCCGGCAGGCCGTGGGCGCGCACGGCAAACACATCCTCCTGCAGTTTCTCGTCGAGGCGGTCATACTCAGCCTCCTCGGCGGTCTCTTGGGCATCGCCCTCGGCGCGGGCACCACCGCCCTCATCGCCCACTATGCCGGGTGGCCCATGCGGCTGTCCGAGAGCGCGGTCCTGGCCGCCTTCACCATCAGTGCCCTCATCGGTATCACCTTCGGTTTCTTCCCCGCCTTCAAAGCCTCCCGCCTCGACCCCATCAACGCCCTTCGCCACGAGTAGGCAAGCCATCGGCTCGATGCGGACTGGATTGAAAAAGGGGCCGCGTGGACCCCGAACGAATTCATGAGGTCTTTGCTTCAAGTCGTGTTAGTAGTTCTGAATCTTTTTATTGACCTTCAAGGGTTTCGTTTCGATTGAATAAATGGGCAGAGGTTTTTGTCGGCGATTGAAGTATGCAAGTTTGGCTTTCCGCCACCTGATTTCGAGGGTGGTGCAGAAAAGGTGGTTGATGATTGAGGAGGCGATGGAAGCGAAAAAGATGTGGCGGCCTATATCGATTTGAACCCGGTGCGGGCCGGCTTGGTAGCGGACGGGGGCGCTGGGTTCAGGAAAGTCAGGGCCGTCGTGAGACGACGCTGAAGATGACCGATACATACACCCACGGGAATGCGCTGTGTTTTCCGCTAATTTCTGCCACCCGTCTTCACTAAAAGGCCGCCAAGTGGCCGTCTTTGCGGTGGTCCGACGCTCCGGAGTAGGTGCCGTCGGGGAGGCGGAGGACGGCTTGCATGCCGCCGAAAAGCGCTGCCGGGGCGGTGCCGATGATGGAATGGCCACGGGCGGCGAGGGCGGCGAGCATGTCCGGCGAGAATCCTTCTTCAGTGATGATTTGAAAGTCCTCGCGAATTTGCCAGCGGGGGGCGTCGGAGGCGTTTTGCGGGTGCTCGCCGAGGTCAACGAGGCGGTGCACCATTTGCAGATGGCCTTGCGGCTGCATTTGGCCGCCCATGAGACCGAAGGCCATGAGGGGCTCCTGGCCGCGAAAAAGGAAGCCGGGGATGATCGTGTGGAAGGGGCGTTTGGCGGGTCCGGCGGCGTTGGGATGGGCGGGGTCAGTGGAAAAACCGAAGCCACGGTTTTGCAGGGAAATGCCCGTGCCGGGCACGACAATGCCGGAGCCAAAGCCCCAGAAATTGGATTGAATGAAGGAGACCATGCACCCGTCGGCATCGGCGGTGGCAAGGTTGACGGTGCCGAAGGCGCGGGGGAGGGTGGCGCGGACGGGCAGCGCGCGGGCTCGATGGTAGGCGCGCGCGCGGGCGTCGAGGTGGGAAGGGTCGAGGAACTGCTGTGGATCGATGCGCATCGCGGCAGGTTCGCCAACGTGGGCGGCGGTCTCGGCAAGGCCGATTTTCATGGCTTCCCACTGGGCATGGAGAAGGGTGGCCAAATCCATCGAAGCGGGGTCGGGCAGGATTCGTTCGAGGATGCCGAGGGCGATAAGTGTGGCGAGGCCCTGGCCGTTGGGAGGGATCTCGGCGAGGGTGTGCCCACGGTAGGTTTGCGTGAGCGGTTCGACCCATTCGCCTTGATGGCCCGAGAGGTCTTCGAGGCAAAGGGCGGCTCCGTGGGCCTGCGCATCGGCGACCATGGCGCGGGCAAGGTGGCCCTCGTAGAAGGCCGCACCTTCCGTCTGGGCAATGGCTTCGAGGGTGTCGGCCATTTCGGGAGCGGCAAAGTGCGCCCCGGCCACGGGTTCGAAGCCGGGAGGGAAGAAGAGTTTTTGAAAGTCGGCGAAGTCGGCGAAGTGGGTGCGTGCGCGCGCCCAGGCAGCGGCGGTCACGGAGCCCAGGGGAAAGCCCTCGCGGGCGAAGGCGATGGCAGGCGCAAAGAGACGGGCGAAGGGCAGGCGGCCAAAGCGGCGGTGGAGCCGCACCCAGGTATCGACGGCACCGGGGACCGTGACGGCTTCCCAACCGAGGGCGGGCATGAGGGGTCGTCCGGCAAACCGCTCGGGGCTCCAGGCGCGGGGTGAGCGCCCGGAACCGTTGAAACCGTGGAGGCGCTGACCATCCCAAACGAGGGCGAAGGCGTCGCTCCCGATGCCGTTGCTGGTGGGCTCGGTGACGGTGAGCGCGATGGCGGTGGCCAGGGCGGAATCGACGGCATTGCCTCCGGCTGCGAGGATGTCGCGCCCGGCGTCGGCGGCGAGGCGCTGGGAGGTGGCGACGGCCGCCCGACCCGGGCGAGGAAGGTCAGCTCGGGGGGCGTTCATCGGTTTCAAGACTCAACCACGCGAGTTCTTGGGGATTGAGGGCGATGCCGATGCCGGGGAGGGAGGTGCGGATCTCGCTTAGGTGGAGGGGTCCGATGAGGGCGAAAGCGGGAAAGGGCTGGGAGAGTACGTAGGCCAGAGCGATGTTAATGGCGCTCACCCCCTTTTCCTCGGCGAGGCGGCGGGCGCGGCGCTGGCGCTCGAAGTTGTCGTCGGCATACCAGCAGCGGACCAGGTCTTCGTCGGCGCGCTTTTCCGGGTGGGCCTGATCGGTGAAGAAGCCGCGCGCCTGGCTGGACCAGGCGAAGAGAGCGCTTCCGGTTGCGGCAAGCCAGCAGCGGCTTTCGTGGTCGCCCGCGCTCACGCAACCGGCCCACACGGGATCGACCATGCGCGCCAGACTGAACTGGTTATTCACAAAAGAGAACCCGGGAAGCCCTTTGCCCCGGGCATATCGATTGGCTGCATCGATGCGTGCGGGGCTCCAATTCGACCCGCCGAATAGACGGATCCGACCCTCCGCGTGCAGCTCCGCCAGGGCTTCGATAAACTCATCGGCGGGCACATCCGGGTTGTCCCGATGAAGCGCATAGAGTTCGACGTGGTCTGTCTGCAAACGGTCCAGCGTCACCTCGAGCTGGGGCCTAATCTGATCAGGGAAGCAGTCGGGGGTGTGCGCACCCTTGGCGAGAATGGTGACGGCTTCGCGGACGCCGCGTTGCTGAATCCAGCCCCCGAGCGTGCGTTCTCCTCGCCCGCCGCCGTAGACGTAGGCCGTATCAAAGGTTTGGCCCCCATACTCGAAAAAGGTGTCCATCATGGCTTCGGCGAAGCGGGCATCGGCATGGCGTTCGGTGCCCAGAATGAGACGGCTCACGGGTTTTTCCAGGCCGTGAAGGCGGGCGGAGGGAATCGCTGGAGCCACACCCCGGAAACAGAGAGGCTGCGCATGGGCCGGGCGAGTGCGGCTTTGCGGCTGCTCCGCGTCGTAGATCATCCCAATGGCCGAGCGCCAGCGGTCGAGCGCGCGCATGTTGCCGAGGGTATCTTCGATGGACATGGGAGATGGGCGTTCACCCGCCACGCACCCGGCGAAAGCGTCGGCCTCAACCGCGTAAAGCGGACGCGGCTCGCGGATGATAAGCGTTTCGGTGTCCTCGCTCGGGCGGTGAAGCAGCAAGCGGCTCTCTCCACCGTCCCGGCTAACCACCCAGGGGCTCGGAACCTCCAGGCGCCCAGCGGATCCAATGACGGCGACACGGGTGGATTGAGGCAGTTGCAACCCGGTGCGCAGTTGGGCGACGATCCCGCCGGGGAAACGCAGGCTGGCCACGCTCCATTCATCGACGCGCGAAATCGCTCCAATGGTGCCGGCGGCACCGAACTGATCCGGTTCCGCAAAAGGCTTTCCCATGGCGGCACCGGCGAGCAGCCGGGCCATCGACATGGGGTATCCTCCGACATCGAGGATCGCACCGCCGCCGAGGTCATGATTGAACAGGCGGCTGGCAGGATCCACCGGGGCATTGAAAGAAAACTCTGCTTCGATGACCCGCACTTCTCCGATGATTCCCGACCGGATAAGCTCAAGCAATTTTTCGGTTTGTGGGTGACACCGATACATGAAGGCCTCCATGAGAAAAACTCCGTTGGCGGCGGCAGCTTCCACAACGACCGCAGCCTCCGCATGGTTGAGAGCAAGGGGCTTTTCGCAAAGGATGTGTTTGCCTGCCTCAGCCGCCGCGATGGCCCAGCGCGCGTGCTGGGGATGGGGCGTGCTGATGTAAACCGCGTCTACCTGGTTATCGGCGAGCAAGGCATCGTAGCCTCCGTGAAACCGGGTGACTCCGAACTCCTCTGCGAAAGCCCGTGCAGCTGTCTCGCTGCGGCTGCCCACGGCGATGGCCCGGGCGGAGTTTGAGCGCGGCAGGGCGGAGGTGAATTTCCGCGCGATATTGCCCGTGCCAAGGATGCCCCAACGTAGCTGCTTCATCATGGATACTCAGCCTTTCAAGTTCACGGAAAAGGGCAACCGTCCAGTTTCTGAATCCTCCCGAAGGGACGGGTTTGTCGGGTCCGTCACACAACCGCACGCTGTGAGGCGTGGCCGGCATCGGCATCACGGCGATTCGACCAACTCGACGTATTTATAGGGCCGGAGATCGATCAGCTTCGGATTCCAATTTCTCACCGCCGGGTTGATGAGGAAAACGTTTGTATACCAGTAGATCGGAATCACGGCAAACTCGCTGAGGAGCAAATCCTCCGCTTCGTAAAGAAGCGCGAAGCGTTTTTCATCATCCATGGTGTGGCGCGCTTGGCGCATGAGTTCGTCGTAGCGTTCGGAGGCGAAACCGGTTTGGTTGTTGGCACTCTCCGAGAGATAAATGCGCAAAAAGGCGTAGGGATAGATATTGCCCACCCAGCCGGCCCGCGAGATCGAGTAAGCCATATTCTGGGTTGTGTTGAGATACACTTGCCACTCCTGATTCACCAAAGTGACCTGCACGCCCAAGGTCGTTTGCCACATTTGCTGGATGGCTTCAGCGATTCGCCGGTGATTGTCGGAGGTGTTGAAGAGCAGCTCAAAGGGGGGCAGACCTCGCCCGGCGGGAAAGCCCGCTTCGCTCAATAACTCCCGGGCACGTTCCGGATCATGGCGAATACGCTCGGGCGGCGTGTACCCGCCGGTGCCCGGCGGTACGATGGCGTGCGCCGGCGTTTCCCCTCCCCGGGTCACCTGGCGAACGAGCATCTCCCGGTTGATCGCGAGGGAAAGGGCTTCGCGCAAGAGCCGGTTATCGAGAGGCGGACGCAAGGTGTTCAAGCGATAGAAATAGACCGCCGCCTGCGGATCAAAGCGGATGTATTGGGGATTATCGCGCTGGTAGCGTTCCCGCATATTCGCGGGCACCGTGCTGGTGATGTGCAACTGACCTGTGCGAAAGGCACGCTCCTCCGTATTCTCATCATCTATCGGGAAAAACCGGATACCATCCAGGCGCACCGTCCGGGCATCCCAATAATATGGGTTCCGCTCCACTGAAATAACGGTATTGGGCCGCCACTCCGTCAGCCGAAAGGGGCCATTGCCGACGAAGGATTGAGGCTGCGTCCACCCGGAGGCCCGTACATCGATGCCGCCGAAACGCTCAATCGTGGGCGGGTGTACGGGCAAAAAAGAGTGGTGCAGGATGATTTGCAAAAAATCCGCCGTCGGGGCCACCAGGGTGACCTCGAACGTGCGCTCATCCACAGCCCGCAGGCCGACCGCATCAAAGTCGTCGATCTCGCCCCGGTGAAACGCCTCTCCATTTTTCACCAGATACATCCAATCCGCATACTCACAGGCCAGGGCCGGTTCGATGATGCGCCTCCAGGAAAAAAGAAAGTCATGCGCCGTCACGGGGTCGCCATTGCTCCAGCGGGCGTCCTCGCGCAGGTGAAAGGTCCAGACACGCCCCTCCCCGCACACCTCCCAGCGTTCGGCCACGCCCGGTGCCGGGTAGCGATCATCTGTTGGGTGGTGCGCCACCAGCCCTTCCAACAAGGCCGAGAGGATGCGGATCTCCGGAACACCCGTGACCGTCTGCGGATCCAGATCGCGCGGTTCCCCGCCATTGCCGATGAAGAGCACATTGCCCCCCGTCTGCTGCGAGCCCCCGCCGCAGGCCACCATCAACAAGGTGACTCCCAGTACGAGGAGGCCCCCGGCCCAGTAGCAGGTGCGCAATCGAAGATTTTTCATCGTGTCTTTGTCCAAAAACTCACTGGAAACGCTCAGGAATTTTTCAGGGGAAGCCAGGCAATGACCCTTTGAATCCAGCGGTCCCAGAAGACCCAATCATGCCCGCCCGGCCCCTCCTCGTAGGTGAGAGGCAACCCCAGCTCCAGCGCTTGCCGCCGGAAAACAAGGTTGTCCTCATACAAAAAGTCTTCCGTTCCGCAGCATGCGTAAAACTCTGGAACATGGAGTCCTTGCTTCTGCCGCAGAGCCATTCGCCCGGCAAGCGTGGGCAGGTAGTCCGGGTGGTTCTCAATTGCATCCAAATCGCCCAGAATGTATCCCAGCTCCTGCTCGAAAATCTCTGCGGCGGGGTCACCCTCCGCTGCCTCCCGGCGCACTCGCGCGATCCGTTCCTTGGGATCCAGCACACCGGAGAGGCTCGCCGCCGCCGCGTAGCTCTCCGGAGCAGACATCGCTTGCAAAAAAGCCCCCAGCCCGCCCATCGATAGACCCGCAACAAAATTGTCCGCCCTCGCCTCCGAGAGCTGGAAAAAAGAGCGCGCGATCATCGGCAACTCCTGCCGGATAAATTCCCCGTAAGGAGCCCCGGCCACCATGTTCGTATAAAAACTGCGATTCACCGCCGGCATAATAACGGCCAAACCCCGTTCGTAAGCATAACGCTCAATCGATGTCTGCCGACTCCATGCCGAATGGTCATCGGAAAGACCGTGAAAGAGCCAGAGCACCGGAAACGGACGCCTGGGCGGCCCACCGTATGCAGCGCGAAAATTCGCCGTGTTCTGCGGCAGGATGGCGTTTAAACTGCACCCCACCTTCAGAATCTCCGAAGTAAATTGAACCGTCAAAAATGCCATTGTGTATTTCCCCCTAGCAAGGCGAATACCGGAAAAACCCCAAGGTTTTTTTCCGCCCCCCCCCCGATCTCGGGGTGTAAGCACGAAGTTTGTCAGGCGCTCTGTCCCCTTGAGTTGAAACAGAATCCACAACCAATCGGACATTGGGAACTTTTTTTAATGTTCTGAACATTGCAACATTGACAGGGAATGGGCATGTGTTTGAGTGGGCTCATGAGCAGGAATTTTTGCCGGAGACTGAAGTATCCACGACTGGCATGCCACCACCTTATCTCGCGGGTGGTGCAGAAAAGGCGGTTGATGGATGAGGAGGCGATGGAGGCGATGCGCCATATTATGCGCTCGCAGGCGGCGTTTGCGGGGATGGAGGTGCTGACGTATTGCTTCTTGGCGAATCACTTTCACATCTTCGTAAGGCTGGATCCGAAGGAGACGGAGCACCTGGACGACGCGGGGCTGGTGGGGCGATTTCGGGCGCTCTATGGCGGGACGCGCTGTGCTTCGCTGGGGATTGATGCGGATGATCTGGAGGTCATTCTGAAGAAGAACGGAAGCTCCGCTGAGGGCATTCGTCGACGCCTGAAGGCGCGGATGGGGGATGTGTCCGTTTTCATGCGGGAGGTGAAGACGCGCTT
>JAFIGE010000243.1 GCA_020831585.1 Opitutales bacterium
CCCCCTCTCGCTCCCCGAGCAAAAGCCTTCGTGAGCTTTGTGCCTTTGTGCGAGCCTTACAGAGCATAAGCCGTATGCACCGCGTTCTTTTCTCTCACGAAGGCACGAAGCTCACAAAGCGTACAAGACGGCTCCTGCACGCAGGATGCGTGCACCCCATCCCTCATCCATGGAAACCGTGAAATCTATGGTTCAAACCCCGGAGCCCAAATCCATTTCAACCATCGATCACATGGATGGCAGGGATGCTGAGGCCACGCGGGCAAGCGGCGACCTGGAGCGTTCTGGTTCTCTTCTCCATGTTGAATCCGGTCATCACCTTCAGCGTCGGATGGAAAGCATTTCGGGATAAGCACCCTGGATAAGCATGTGGTCACTTACCACGTGGATCATGCCGTGAAGATGGTCCGTATCATCGCGATTGAGTGAAATGCCGACTGCCGGAAATCATTGTCTCGGCCCGCACCGCCTGCGTCAGCTTATCCACCTGCGCTTTCTTCGCCTTGACGAGAGAGAAAGCCGCCGCCTTACCTCGTTGGAATGACGGCCGAGGACGATTTTGACCTGCTTGTAATCGGCGGAGGACCCGCCGGGGCAACGGTGGCCACCCTCACGGCCCGCCGGGGACGGCGCGTCGCCCTCATCGAGCGCGAGGCCTTTCCGCGCTTCCATATCGGTGAGTCCCTCCTGCCCGCGGGCAACCCCGTGCTCAAGCGCCTGGGCGTGTGGGATGATCTCCTCACGGGCGGGTTTCCCCGCAAATACGGGGCCGACTTTCTCGACGCCACGGGCACCCGCGCCGTGCACAACATCTTTGCGCGGGGTATCCTTCCGGTGGACGAACACACCTTTCAGGTTGAGCGCGCCCGGTTCGATGCCCTTCTCCTCGACAAAGCGCGCGCGGCCGGGGTGGTGGTCATCCGCGACCGTGTGAGCGAGCTGGAATCTCTCGACGACAGCGGTTGCCGCCTCGTCCTTGCCTCGGGCCGCCGCCTGCGCGGAGGAAAAATCGCGGATGCTTCCGGGCGCGACGGCGTGGTCGCCCGCGCCCTGCGGGTGCCCTGCGATCCCCTGCCCTACCCGCCCAAGATCGCGGTTTACGGTCACTTCACGGGCGTCCGCCGTCAGGAGGGCCGGCGCGGGGGCAATATCACCATCGTGCGCCTGCCCGGCGGCTGGTTTTGGAGCATCCCGCTCGACGAAGAGAAGACCTCCGTGGGGGTGGTCGCGCCAGTCAGCGCCTACAAGGCGGCCAAGCTCGACCCGGAGGATTGGTTTGCCCGCTGCCGCGACAGCTCTCCCTTTCTGCGCGAATGGATGAGCGGGGCGGAGCGCCTCGGAGATGTGCACGTGACAGCGGATTACACCTTCCAGCGCACCGTCTTCGCCGGGCGGCACCACTTTCTTGTGGGCGATGCCGCCGCCTTTATTGATCCGATTTTCTCATCCGGTGTCTGCCTGGCGATGGGCGCGGCGGCCGAAGTGGCCGACTACCTTGCCGAGGGCGACCGCTGCCGCGAGCCCGTGCCGGAGGCCGTCGCCCGTGCTTACACGCGCCGGTGGAAGCGGCGCATCCTCACCATGCGCCGCCTCATTGAGGTGTTTTACGACCCGGCCGGTTCGGCCGTCTTTCTCCAGCCGCGCAACAAGTTCCGCCTCTTCGACGCCGTCAACAGTGTCGTCGCCGGACACACCGCGCTCCCCTGGCAAGTGGCCTGGCGCTTCCGCCTCTTTCTCCTCATCGTGGCCCTCAACAAGCGCTTCCGCTTTCTCGGGACGATCGATGATCTGCCCCCTTGCGAACCCTGCCCGGAAGCTCGGATCGACCGCGACCACCTCGGGCTTTCCAGTTGCAGATAGGAACCGCCCAAAGCGCAAGAGCGGATTCGCGGGACTCTCAATCCGGTGCGCCAGCGCCCGGGTGTTCCCTCCTCAGGCAGGCCTGCAGGCGGATGGCGGGTTCGAAGTCGGGAGCGAGGGCAAGGACATGCTCGACGATGCGCTCGGCGTCGGGAAGGTGCCCGGCGGCAAAGTAAGCCCGGGCGAGATGCAAGCGGATGTGTTTGTTTTCCGGATACAAATCCGCATTTTTCCGAAACGCCCGCAGCGCATCATCGACCCGGTCGCGATAAAACAAGCGATTTCCCCACTCGTGCAGGTCTTGCGGGGAAACCGTTTGCGGATGACGTTGATGCTGAAGGAGGAAATCGGCCAGGGCCAAATCCGGCCCGCGCTCTCCGTCGATCAAGGCAAGGCGCGTTCCCGGCGAGAGCGAACGCAGAGGGCGCCAAGGCCAATGAAAGGCCTCCGCAGCCGCGGAAATCACTGGAAGGAGGAGGCGTTCGCCCGAGTCGGCATTTGTCATGACGGCCAAGCCCTGACCCGTCTCCGCATGCATGAGGAGGTAGGCGCGAAAACCGAAATTGGCTCCACTGTGCGAAAAGAGCTCTCCGCGCGCCCCGCCGGGCCGCATCCAGCCGAGGGCCACATCCTCCCGGTGTGGCGTGAGCATGGTTTCAGCCATTTGCGGCGTGACCAAAACGGTAGACAGCCCGCGTGCCGCACGGGCGGTCTCGATAGCAATCAAGGCGGCCTCGCCCGGGGTGGTCCAGAGGCCGGCGGCAGCCTGCTCTGTATGCACGCGCCAGCCGCCGGGAATAAGCCGCCCGGTGGCCGTGTGGCCGCCGGCGACTCCATCCTGAAGATCCTCCGGAAGCGGTTGGGCAAAGGTGCTGCGAGAAAGACCAAGTGGAGTGAAGACTCGCCGCTCCGTTAGCTCGACGAAATCCGCGCCCGTGCGCTCTGTCAGCACTTTCTGAACGACCATGTAGCCCATCCCTCCGTAGACAAGAGACTCGCCCGGTGCCTGAACAATACGGGCCGCAGGATTGTTCGCCGGAGGCAAAGCATCGAGCATTTCCAGCAATGTCGGGAATGGGGAACCCGGATCGTATCCAAAAAACCCACCGCCCGGGAGCCCTCCTGTATGGCCGAGCAACTCTCTGAGCGTCGGCACTCTATCAATTGTCGTTTTCGCCGGAAGGAGCTGCCATTGACCGAGGAATTCATTCACCGGAATATCGAGACCGAGCCTTCCCTCTTCAACCAGGAGCATCGTGGTCAGCGCCGTTACGGGTTTGGAAATGGAGGCTGCCTGAAAGAGGGTGTCCGGGGTCACTGGCGTATCCCCTCCCGCTTTCGTCACGCCAAACCCCTGTGCCCAAACGACCTCGAAATCGTTGATCAAAGCGATACTCAAGCCGGGCACGGCGAGGTGCGCCATCCAATCCGCCAAACCCAATTCCAGCACCGTGCCATCCTCAAGAGCAACCACCGGCAGCGCGCGATCCAAGGCGGCGGCGGGATCCGCAGGTAAAGGGCGTGTGCGCTCAATCGGCGTCGAGCATCCGCCGAAGATCCATCCGGCCACGGAGGCGGCCAAACACCCGATCCACCGGATGCTCCGCCGCACAGAACAGGGGGTGAGGGCATGACTGGAAGTGAAACTCACACCGATCTGTATACCTCCGAAGACCAATTCTTTCAAAGGCCCACAGCCGCATTTTGCCCGTCCCCGGCGGAAAGTGGCGTTCCCTACTCCTTCACACCCCCGCTTGTCAGCCCGAGGATAAACTCGCGCTGGAGGTAGAAAAACAGAAGCGCGGGCGGAAGGATGGCGAGGAAGGTCCCGGCGAGGAAGACACCGTATTGGTTTTCGTATTGCCCGACGAATTGCTGCAAAA
>JAFIGE010000058.1 GCA_020831585.1 Opitutales bacterium
GCAAACTTCCCATCCGCCTGAGCAACAGATCGCGCATGTAAGCCCGCGTCGCCCCACCCTCCGCCAGCGCACCCTTCACCATCGACAATGTCAGCGGCTGCCCCGGACGCACCTTCCCCCCATACAAATACCCCGCCCGCCGAATCAACTCCGCATCCGACAGCTCCCCCACCTCCCCCGGCACCTCCACCAGCAAATGGAAGTGGTTGTCCAGTATACAATATGTGAGCAGCTCCACGCCGCAAAATGCCGCCACCCGTCCGATTAGATCGCGCATCCGCTCCTTCTCCACGGCCCCCAAAAGAAACTCCTGCCCGCACGTCCGGCTCACCACATGATAAACCGCCGCCCTCCCCGGCCTCGCCAATACCCGCGGTCGCCGACGCCCCCGCTTCGGCAAAAGCCCCTTCGCAAACCCAATCGCTACACTGTCTTCCATCCCCCAACCCCACCAAAGCCCTACCCATCCGTCAACTATATTTTTCAATTTTGATTATATTTTGGGGGTTTTGGTTGCGGCTGGGGGAGGAAGGGGGAAGCTGAACGAGATGCGATATGTTTTGATGATTTTGCTTTGTGCGGGATGGGTTGGGGGGGTGCGCGGAGGAGATGTGCGGGTGCTGGCTCTGGGCGATAGCTTGACGGCGGGATATGGACTGGAGCCGGACTTTGCGTTTCCGGCCGTTTTGCAGGAGCTGGCACGGGAGGCGGGGTATGCGGTCATGGTGCGGAATGCGGGATTGAGCGGGGAGACTTCCGCCGGAGGCGTGCGGCGACTGGAGTGGGTGCTGCGACAGCGGGTTGATGTGCTTTTACTTTCGCTGGGAGCAAATGATGCCTTGCGGGGTATCGACCCGGCGACGACCCGGGAAAACCTGCGGACGATGATTCTGCGCGCGCGGGAGTTGCAACCGGGTATCCTGATTATTCTGGGAGGGATGCGCGCGCCGCCCAATCTGGGCTCCGCCTACGCGGAGGCTTTCGATGCGATTTTCCCTGACTTGGCGGAGGAGTTGGACACCGGATTGATTCCTTTTCTCCTGGAGGGCGTGGCCGGGGACCCCGCCCTTAATCAGGCTGATGGGATTCACCCGACGGCGGAGGGCCAGCAACGGATTGCCCGGTTGGTTTGGCGGGAACTGGAGCGGGTCTTGGCCGCACGCGGGGAAGAGGCTCAGGAATCGTCGGAGCCGCGTTCGTAGCGCTCCATCCAGGCCGCGCTCCAGGAAAGGAAGTCCCCTTTTTCAATGTGGTGGCGGGCGGTTTCCATGAGGCGCAGGAAGAAACGGATGTTGTGGAGGGTGAGGAGAATGCCGCCGAGCATCTCGCCCGCAATGACGAGGTGACGGATGTAGGCGCGGGTGGGCCAGGCTCCGGAGTCTTGCGGAAGGGTCTCCGGACAGAGGGGTCGGGCGTCGTCGCGGAACCGCTGGTTCTTGAGGTTCATCCGACCGTTGACGGTGAAGGCCACGCCATGGCGAGCTTCGCGGGAGGGCATCACGCAATCGAACATGTCGGCTCCGGCAGCGATCATCCGGAGCAGTTGCGGGGGCGTGCCCACTCCCATGACGTAACGAGGCTTGGCAACAGGCAACGCGGCGGCGGAGACCTCGACTTGGGGGAGCATCTCGGCCTCCGGCTCACCCACACTGACTCCGCCGATGGCGTATCCGGGAAAGTCCAGCTCGGCGAGGCGCGCCGCACAGGCTGTCCGCAGATCCGCGAAGCGTCCGCCCTGAACAATGGCAAAGACGTGCTGCTTGGCGAGGAAGCCGCTTTCCGTGGCGATCCGGTGGCAATCGCCGGCCCAGCGAACGGTCCGCTCCACCGCCTTTTCGGCGACCTCCCGGCTGCAACCGGCGGGCGGGCATTCGTCGATAACCATGGCGATGTCGGACCCAAGATTGGCCTGGATGCCCATCACTTCCCGCGGCCCTAGAAAGACGGGGCTGCCGTCGAGATGGGAGCGGAAGGCGATGCCGTCGTCGGAGGTTTTGCAGAGCTTGGCGAGGCTGAAGGCTTGGAACCCTCCGCTATCGGTGAGGATGGGGCCGTTCCACCCCATGAAGGTGTGCAGTCCCCCGAGAGCGGCGATGCGTTCGGAGGTGGGGCGCAAGTGCAGGTGGTAGGTGTTTCCGAGGAGGATCTGTGTGCCGACGTCCCGCAGATCGCGCGGTTGCAGGCCCTTGACGGTGGCCTGGGTACCGACGGGCATGAAGATGGGCGTTTCAACATCGCCGTGAGCGGTGTGGAGACGCCCCCGGCGGGCCGATGAAGCGGGGTCCCGAGCGAGCAGGGTGAAGCAGGGAGAGGCCATCCGTGGCTTGTGAGCAAAGGAAAGGGAAGCTTCCGCTCAGGCGCTCAGACCTTGGGGAAACGCGTCCACTTCTGCTTGTTGGCGGCAGACTTAACGGCTGTCTCGATGAAGGCCATGCCGAGGAGGGCGTCGCGGATATCCGGATAATCGTAGACCTTGGGTTTGCGTCCGGCGATGGCATCGGCAATCGCCTTGGCGGCCTCGCGGTAGATGTTGGCAAAGGCTTCGAGGAAAGCTTCCGGATGCCCCGGGGGCAGGCGTGTCCAATCGTTCGCCACCCGGTTGTAGGGGTTGCCGGGCCGGCGCACTTCGAGCGGCTTGTCGGGGTAGCGGACAAGGAGGTTATTGGGCTCGGGTTGATGCCATTCGAGACTGCCCTCCGTGCCGTAGACCCGGATATGGGGACCGTTTTCCTCCCCGGCGCTGATCTGCGACGCATAGATAATGCCCCGCGGAGCCGGCAGCTGGTCGTCGGTGGTTTTTTTATAGTGGACCAGGAGATTGCCATCGTCCTCCAAGAGCCGCCCGGGAACAAAGGTGGTGAAGTCGGCGCAAACCTGATCGATCTCCAGACCGGTGATGTAGCGGCCGAGGTGTTCGGCGTGGGTGCCGATATCGCCGATGCAGCAACTCATGCCGGCCCGCTGCGGATCGGTGCGCCAGGCGGCCTGTTTTTGATCTTCGGCCTCAATCTGCTTGAGCAACCAGCCCTGCGGATACTCCGCGACGATCTTGAGAATGCGCCCCAGTTTACCGCGGCGAACGAGATCGCGCGCCTCTTTGACCATGGGGTAGCCGCAGTAGTTGTGTGTGAGGGCATACACCTTGCCGGTGCGCTCGATGATCTTGGCGAGCTTCCTGGCCTCAGCGAGATCGAAAGTCGCGGGCTTGTCGCTGACGATATGAAAACCGGCTTCGAGAAAGCACTTGGCCACGGGAAAGTGCAGGTGGTTGGGGGTGACGATGGTGACAAAGTCGATACGCTCGCCCTCGGGCAGGGCCGCCTCGGCTTTGGCCATTTCCGCGTAGGATCCATAGACGCGCGCCGGATGGAGAAACCAGGCCTCACCGGCGGCTTTGGATTTTTCCGGGTCGCTGGAGAAGGCCCCTGCGACCAGTTCGATCTGCCCGTCGATATTGGCCGCCATGCGGTGAACGTTGCCGATGAAGGCACCCGGTCCGCCGCCAACCATACCCATCCGAAGTTTGCGTTTAAGGTTCATGGGCGGAAAGAAAACCGTCCGTTCCGCAGAGGCAAAACTTTTCCACAGGCGCGACTCGCGCAAGTGATCAGGCTACCAGGGGATGATATCGCGCAGGGCAGCCTCGCCGGGCGGGTGGAAGCGGGTGTTGTTTGGCCGGGCAAAGACGAGTTGGGAGACCGTGATGTTGCGCATGGCGAAGGCCGCCTCACAGTAGCTCAGATAGAAGCTCCATTTGCGCAGGAAGGCCTCATCAAAGCCAAGCGCATGCACCTCGGCGGCACAGGCGCGGAAGCGCTCGTGCCAGAGCGCGAGGGTCTTGGCGTAGTGCAGGCCGAAGGACTCGGCGTGATGGAGAATGAAATCCCCCGTTCGGCTCAAAGCCTCCTGAATAGCGGTAAGGGAGGGCAACTGGCCACCGGGGAAAATGTGGGTTTTGATCCAATCGGTCTCGCGCCGGGCCGTGCGATAGCGCTTGTCGGGCATGAGAATGACTTGCAGCCCCAACCGCCCCTCGGGCTTGAGCAGATGGCTGCATTGCCCGAAAAATGTGCCGAGAAATTCATGCCCGACGGCCTCCAGCATCTCCACGGAAACGATGGCGTCGAATTGGCCGGTCATGTCACGGTAATCGCAGAAGCGCAGGTCCACACGGTCGGCGAGACCCGCTTCCTGCACGCGCTCCCGGCCCTTGGCCAACTGTTCGCGCGAGATCGTGAGACCGGTCACGCGCACGCCGTGTTCCCTCGCAAGATGGAGGGCGAAGCCCCCCCAACCGCAGCCGATTTCAAGGACGTGCATATCCGGGCGCAGATCGAGCTTACCGGCGAGGCGGCGAAATTTTGCTTCCTGGGCCTCGGGGAGGGCCTGTTCAGGGGACTCGAAAAAGGCGCTCGAATACGTCCACGATTCATCCAGCCAGAGTTGGTAGAAGGCATTGGAGAGGTCGTAGTGGGCGCGGATATTGCGGCGGCTGTTGCGCCGGGTGTTGCGCCGGAGCTTGTGACCGATGGCATTCAGTTTCTCCAACATACCATAGAACAAGCGTTTCGCCCGCGTGCCAGATATGCCGGGAAAGTGCTCCAGGTTCAGGAGAAAATAAGCCAGCAGGCGCGTGAGGTCCTCGGTGTCCCAATCGCCATCGACATAGCTTTCCCCGAAGCCCACTTCGCCGTCGAGAAGCATGCGCCGAAAGAAACGCGTGCGGTGAATGTGGATACGCGCGGGGGGCGTGCCGGGCACCTCGTTGCCATAGACCCGGTGGCGTCCGTCCGGCGTGTGCAGGTGCAGGCAGCCAAGGGGAAGGGCGTCGAGCAGGCGCAGGATGGTGCGTTCGGCGAAGGTGGCTTTTACCGGGCCGGCTTCCTCTTGTGCGGCCAGGAGGGAAGGATCGATGGCGGCGGATTCTTTACTCATGGGAGGCGCGTGACAGGGGCTTGCGCTTGATGGGCTTTGGGAAGAATTCCGCGCTGCAATTCGGGTTGCGCGGACTTCGGGTGAAAGGGCACTTTTTTGCGCCAAAGCCGAAAGGCATGCCAGTGAATCAGAAACATGATTTTCAAAGTGACGAAGGGAAAACGGAGGCTGTTGGAGAGCAGGCGACCCGTCGTCAGCGGAGCGCGCTCACCGTTGAGGGTCGCGGCAAAAAACGGGGTGTCTTCTCCTTTGCGCCAGTTGATAACCTGGAGGTTGAGGCGTTCGTCGGGAATCTCAAGCCGAAGTTCGAGGTCGTGGTCGAGTTCACTGAAGGGCGAGATATAAAAATGCTTCTCCCGCCGGTCGCGGTAGCGGTGGTCCAGCAGGTGCTCGCGCGTGAGCAGGTAGGGTTTCAGCTCCCCGAAGGTGTTGTGCACCTCGACAACCATGGCGAGAGGCGCGCCCTGCAAATCATCGCAAACGTAGAAGCTCACGGGGTTGAAGACGTAGCCGAGAACGCGCAAATTGGTGAGGAGGCGCACGCGGCCGACCGGTTCAGTGACGCCTTGGGCCTGCAGATAGCCCGTGAGGTTCTCGCGGATGGTGGCCTGGCCCACGAAGAGGTGATCGCGGTCGGCAAACGTGTAGGCGTTGAAGCGGTTGCGGCTGAAAAGCGGAAGCCGGGCGTGCAGCTCGTCCAACTCGTCGAGATCGAGGTAAAACATGAAGAGGCGCGCCGTGAAGTGATGACGCGCCGGACGCAGACGGGTATGCCCGACGCGACAACTATACAACGAGGAGTTCACGTTTTCCGGTATTTCGCAGGAGAGCCGCCGCCGCGTCCAGACCCGCCATGAGCGCGTCTTCGTGGAAGCCGTAGCGGAAATAACTCCCCGCGTAATACACCGGACCGCCGGCATTGAGTGAAGGCAAATCTTTCTGCGCCTTTTGTGTGGCGGCATCGAAGAGGGGGTGATCGTAGGTCTTCTCCCACAGGATCGTTCCGGGGCGGGCAATGCCGGGATCGTTCACGCTCACGAAGTAATTGTGGCGCTCGGAAACGCCTTGCAGGGCATTCATCCAGTAGTGCGTCGATGGGCTGGCGGCACCGTCCTTGCGGGGGTCGACGCGGTAGTTCCACGCGGCCCAGGCACGACGTGTGGCAGGCATCACCCGCTCATCGGTGTGGAGGGTGACGCGGTTGGGCTCGTAATGGAAGTGACGCAGAAGCCCGACTTCCCTCTCCGTTGGATTGACGCGCAGGGCGAGCGCTTCGTCGGCGTGCGTGGCAATGACGACGTGATCAAAATCCTCGCGGTTGCCCTCGCCATCGAAGACCGAAGCGCCGCGTTCGCGCACCTCCACCGCCCGCGCAGGGCGCCGCAGGTGAAAGCGATCGCGGAAAGGCGCAATGAGGCGCTCACGGTAGGCGCGGCTACCTCCCTCCACCGTGCGCCACTGGAAATGGGTGTTCACGCCGAGAAGCCCGTGGTTGCGGAGAAAGCGAATGAGGGTGAGGGCGGGAAACTCCAGCATCGCATCCGGCGGCGTCGACCAAATCGCCCCGGTCATGGGCAAGAGGTAGTAATCACTGAAGGCGCGGCTGTAACGCCCTTCCTGGAGGAACTCGCGGAGGGTCTTTTGCTCGGCCCCCGGTTGATCGAGCAAGGCGGTTGCCTCGCGGTTGAATCGCAGAATCTGGCGAATCATGCGCCAGAAATCGGGCCGCAGCGCGTTCGAACGCTGGGCAAAGAGCTGGTTCAGGTTGGAGCCGCAATACGCGATGCCCGAGGGCACGTGGTTCACCCCGAAGGACATATCCGTCTGCTTCGTGGGCACGTCCAGCTCTTCGAAGAGCGCAATCAGGTTGGGATAAGTCACCTCATTGTAGACCATGAAGCCGGTGTCCATCGCCACCACCTCGCCCGCGTGTTCCACGGAAACGGTGTTGGTGTGGCCGCCAATGTAATTTTCCCGCTCAAACAAGGTGAGGTGCGCCCGTCCATGGAGCTTGTAGGCAGCAGACATACCCGCGATCCCCGTCCCGATGATGGCAACTTTTTCCATAAAAAACGCAAGGCTACGTTCCCGCAGGCATTTCCGCAATAAGGGGGTCGCCCATTTCAGAAAATCTGGGATAAACGGCAATGAATCCTTCTAAGCGGCGGGAAAGCTCGGGCATTTCCTCTCTCCGGATACCGGCTATACAGAAAACAGCGAACCATTTCGCAATTTTTCCGTTGTCTCGACTTTCGGGAAATGGCCAGTTTAGTGGAGAAAGCAGCCGGTTTGATTCAGAATTATCACGGCAAATTCGATTTCCAGTATCATGAGTGACCCGATCTCCTCTCCAACCGTGGCTCCCGGCTGCGACTATCCGTTAAATAGTTCCCCGCCCACGGAAAACAAAGACGTGCTCCGCTGGGTGGAGCGCCTCGCGCGCCTTGTGCAGGCCGAACGTGTGCATTGGGTCGACGGCTCGGAACAGGAGGCGGATGCGCTCTTCCGCATGATGGTGAACAAGGGGCAGGCGATCAAACTCAACGAAGCCAAGCGCCCGAACAGCTACCTCTTCCGCTCCGATCCCCGTGATGTGGCGCGGGTGGAATCACGCACGTTCATTTGCTCGTTCTCCAAGGACGGCGCCGGCCCCACCAACAACTGGATGCCGCCACAAGACATGAAAGACAAGATCAACGCCCTCGCCGAAGGTTGTATGCGGGGGCGCACTTTGTATGTCATTCCTTTCAGCATGGGTCCGATCGGGTCGCCCATCTCGCAAATTGGTATCCAGCTCACCGACTCGCCTTATGTCGTGGTGAACATGCGCATCATGGCGCGGGTAAGCCTGAAGGTGTGGGAGGTCCTTGGCGACAGCCGCGACTACGTGCGCTGCGGCCACACGGTGGGCGTGCCGATTGTCGACGGCGAGGGAGACGTTCCCTGGCCCTGCAATCCGGAGAACACCTACATTGCCCATTTCCCGGAAGAACGGACGGTTCTGAGCTTCGGTTCCGGCTACGGCGGCAACGCGCTCCTCGGCAAAAAATGCTTTGCCCTGCGCCTCGCCTCGGTCATCGCACGCGACGAGGGTTGGCTTGCCGAGCACATGCTCATCATGGGCGTGAAGAGCCCGAGCGGCCAGAAGACTTACGTGACCGCCGCCTTTCCCAGCGCCTGCGGCAAGACCAATTTCGCCATGATCATTCCGCCGGATGAGATGCGCGCCGAGGGCTGGGAAGTGACCTGCGTGGGCGACGACATCGCCTGGATCAAGCCGGATGAGGAGGGCCGGCTGCGGGCAATCAACCCCGAGGCGGGCTTTTTCGGGGTGGCTCCGGGCACGGGGGCCGACACCAACCCGATGGCCATGGAATCCTGCGCCCGCGACTGCATTTTCACAAATGTCGCCCTGACAGAGGACGGCGACATCTGGTGGGAGGGTATGACGCCGGAACCACCCGCGCGCGCCATCGATTGGCGGGGAGACGAATGGACACCCGGCTGCGGACGCCCGGCGGCCCATCCGAACGGCCGCTTCACCGCACCGGCGCGCAACTGCCCGATTATCGACGAGGCCTGGGAAGACCCCGCCGGCGTCCCCGTGGGCGCGTTTGTTTTCGGAGGTCGCCGCATGGGGACAATTCCCCTCGTTTTCCAAGCCTTCAACTGGCAGCACGGCGTTTACCTCGGGGCGACCATGGGCTCAGAGCAAACGGCCGCCGCCGAGGGCAAGGTGGGGACCATGCGGCGCGATCCTTTCGCCATGCTCCCGTTTTGCGGATACAACATGGGCGACTATTTCCTGCACTGGCTGAAGATGGGCAAGCGGGTCACGGAACCACCGAAGATGTTCCATGTGAACTGGTTCCGTCGGGACGATGAAGGCAACTGGCTCTGGCCCGGGTTCCGCGACAATGCCCGCGTACTCAAATGGATCGTGCAGCGCGTAAATGGCCGCAGTTTCGGAACAGAGACTCCCATCGGCTGGATGCCCCGGTTTGAGGATGTGGACTGGCGCGGCCTTGAGTTCAGCAAAGACCAGTGGGCCGAACTCATGCGCATCGACCGGGAGACCCTCAAAACACAGACACTGGGGCACGAAGAGCTGTTTTTGAAGCTCTGGGATCACATTCCAAAGGAGCTCCTTTGGCAGCGCGATATGCTGATCTCCCGCTATTGAATGCGGGTCAGCGGGCGGAAAGCCAGACGGACAACCCCGGAAAAACACCCCCGCAACATCACCAGCGAACATGGACACTGCCCGCGACGATGCCCCGGTGAAAGGCCAACATCTCAACATTAGCCTGCCTACTAAGCACCGATAAGATGCTTTATAGCTACGCCATCGTGGTAGCATCGCCGGATATTCCCTTTACTCTATAACCTATCCTTATTACCCCTCGCTCTTTTGACACAGATCAAAGCGCCTTTAGACCAATGACTTCCCTCGGAAAAAAATACATCATGGCCGTGACCGGCCTCATCCTGGTTGGATTTGTTATCGGGCACATGCTCGGCAACCTGCAAATGTTCCTGCACCCGGACTGGATGAACGCTTACGCCTACAAGCTGCAAAACCTGCCCTACGGCCTGCTCTGGATTGTCCGCCTGGGCCTCCTTGCCGCGGTCGTGGCGCACATCGTCACGGCAGTGCTGCTCGTCCTGGAGAATAAGCGCGCGCGCCCCCAAGGCTACTCAGTGAATGCCACCTTGCAGGCATCCTTTGCGAGCAAGACAATGCGCTACACCGGCCTCATCCTCATCGCTTTCATCGTGTTCCATATCCTGCACTTCACCGTGCGGGCGACCCATGCCGACGTGACAGCCGCCTATTACGCGCTCACCCCGATTGCCGGTGTCGCCACGATGCACGGCTCGGCCGACATGGCGGGCAAGCTCGTGCCGGATGTTTTCAGCATGGTGGCGGTGGGCTTCTCGGCGCAATTCTGGTATGTCTCGGTCTTTTACATCATCGCCATGGCCCTGCTCTTCCTGCACCTCAGCCATGGCATCAGCAGCATGTTTCAGAGCCTCGGCCTGCGCAACAAGACTTGGCGTCTGCGCCTTGACCGCGCCGCCCTGATCATCGCCATCGCCCTCTTCATTGGCTTCGCCTCCATCCCGGCAGTTTCTCTTCTCGGCCTCCTCCCCTATCAGGAAATGGTCAACACGGGCGTCACTGTCCCAACCGCGCTGACCCAACCCTGAACCCGCACCGCTCAACCGCAGACCATACGCTTTATGAAACTCGATTCCAAGATTCCCGAGGGGCCGCTCGCCCAGAAATGGACCAACGCCAAATTCAACTACAAGCTCGTCAACCCCGCGAACAAACGCCGCTACAGCGTCATCGTGGTCGGTTCGGGCTTGGCCGGTGGAGCCGCCGCCGCCACGCTCGGTGAGCTGGGTTACAACGTGAAGTGCTTCTGTTATCAGGACAGCCCGCGCCGCGCCCACTCCATCGCCGCTCAGGGGGGCATCAACGCCGCCAAGAATTACCAGAACGACGGCGACAGCATCTTCCGCCTCTTCTACGACACCATCAAGGGGGGCGACTTCCGCAGCCGCGAGGCCAACGTCTACCGCCTCGCCGAAGTCTCGGTGGACATCATCGACCAGTGCGTCGCCTCCGGTGTGCCCTTTGCCCGCGAATACGGGGGCATGCTCGCCAACCGCTCTTTCGGGGGCGCGCAGGTCAGCCGCACCTTTTATGCCCGCGGCCAGACCGGCCAGCAGCTGCTCCTCGGGGCCTACCAGTCCCTCAGCCGCCAGATCGCCCTCGGCCAGGTAAAGATGTACAACCGCCACGAGATGCTCGACGTCGTCAAGGTCGACGGCGTGGCCAAGGGCATCATCACGCGCAACATGGTCACGGGCAAGATCGACCGCTGGGCGGCCGATGTCGTCGTCCTCGCCACCGGGGGGTATTCCACGGTGTATTTCCTTTCCACGAACGCCGCCGGGTGCAATGTCACGGCTGCCTGGCGGGCGCACAAGCGCGGGGCCGGCTTCGCCAATCCCTGCTTCACGCAGATCCACCCGACCTGCATTCCCCAGGAAGGCGAGCACCAGTCCAAGCTCACCCTCATGTCCGAGTCCCTCCGCAACGACGGACGCGTCTGGGTGCCCAAGAAGGCGGAAGATTGCGCGAAGAACCCCAACGACATCCCCGAGGACGCCCGCGACTACTTCCTCGAGCGGAAATACCCGAGCTTCGGTAACCTCGCCCCCCGCGACATCTCTTCGCGCGCCGCCAAGGAAGTTTGCGACGAGGGCCGCGGCGTCGGGGCCGCCATCGCCGGCGTACGCCGGGGTGTCTATCTCGACTTTGCCGATTCCATCAAGCGCCTCGGCAAGAACGTCATCGCCGAACGCTACGGCAACCTCTTCGACATGTATGAAAACATCACCGGAGAGAATGCCTACGAGCGCCCCATGCGCATCTACCCCGCCCCCCACTACACCATGGGCGGTCTCTGGGTGGACTACAACCTGATGACCACCGTCCCCGGTCTCTTCGCCGCCGGAGAAGCCAATTACTCCGACCACGGGGCCAACCGTCTCGGAGCCTCCGCCCTTATGCAGGGGCTCGCCGATGGTTACTTCGTTCTCCCCTACACGATCAGCAACTACCTCGCCACCATCCCTCTCGGCCAGGCTGGCAAAATAGACCCGAACGGTCCCGACTTCGAGGAGGCGGAGAACAACGTCCGCTCCATGACCGACAAGATGATGAGCATAAAGGGCAAAACCAGCCCCCGCTCCGTTCACATCGAGCTCGGCAAAATCATGTGGGACAACTGCGGCATGGCCCGCAGCAAGGAAAGCCTTACCGATGCCATCGCCAGGATCGGCCAGCTCCGCGAGCGCTTCTGGAACGACGTCTGCATCCCCGGAGAGGCCGACAATATCAACATCGAACTGGAGCGTGCCGGCCGCGTCGCCGACCACCTCGAATTTGCCGAACTCATGTGCTATGATGCTCTCGACCGCGATGAATCCTGCGGCGGCCACTTCCGCCTCGAACACCAAACCGAGGACGGCGAGGCTGTGCGCCACGACGACCAATACGGTCACGTGAGTGTGTGGGAGTTCAACGGCGTAGGCAAAGCCCCGGTCAAACACATCGAACCGCTCGAATACGAAAACGTCCAACTGGGCGTGCGCAGTTACAAATAATCCATCCGCCGCAAGCAACCCTCCGAGATTCCGACCCATGTCTGCAAAAACACTCAACCTGACCCTCCGCGTGTGGCGCCAAAAGAAGCCGGAAGCCGCCGGCCAATTCGTCACTTACAAGATCGACAAGATCTCCCCCGACTCCTCCTTCCTCGAAATGATGGACCTGCTCAACGAGCAACTCATTGAGCAGGGAGACGAACCGGTGGCCTTCGACCACGATTGCCGTGAAGGCATTTGCGGCATGTGCTCAATGACGATCAACGGCGTGCCCCACGGCAAAAATCGTCTGCAGACCACCTGCCAGCTGCACATGCGCAGCTTCTCCGACGGCGACACCATCACGATCGAGCCCTTCCGCGCAAAGCCCTTCCCGGTCATGCGCGACCTCGTCGTCGACCGCACCCCGCTCGACAGCATCATCCAGTCCGGCGGCTACATCACACAGCGCGTCGGATCGGCCGAGGACGCCAACGCCGTCCCCATCTCCAAAACCATTGCCGACAAAGCCATGGACGCCGCCGCCTGTATCGGCTGCGGGGCCTGCGTGGCGGTGTGCCCGAACGCCTCGGCCATGCTCTTCACCTCGGCCAAGATGAGCCAGCTCAACATGCTCCCGCAGGGCAAGCCGGAGAAAGACCGCCGCGCCCTCCACATGGTCCAGGCCATGGACGACAACGGATTTGGCAACTGCACCAACATCGGCGAGTGTGAAGCCGCCTGCCCCGTGGGCATCAGCCTCGACTTCATTGCCATGATGAACCGGGACTACGCCGTCGCCAAAGTGAAGAAGATTTTCTCCGGCGCCGCCTGAGGCGGACTGGAAACGATCCGGAGCGGAAGCCACTCTGATCCACTCGCCGCGCGACCAAAGAGTCGCACGGCGATGAATCAGCCGTGCCTCTTCTTCGCCTTCGGCCCTGCGGCCTCCTGTTACTTCCCCGTTCGGCCCGTGCGCCGCGCCGAAACCTTGCAGCGGGATTTAGTCTACCCGGCCAACTCTGCGCCAACTCGCGGCCCTCAAAGATGGGGGCCGATCAGGTTGCCGAGCAGTCCGCGCAATCGTTCCAAGCGTCCGCGTGTCTGCCATCGTTCCAGATCGTAGGAGGTCGAAGCGGTCAAATCCGCCTCGAAGACCTCCGTCATCCTCGCGGCGAACTCCCGGCAGAAAACATTCACGTTTGTCTCGTCGTTTAGGCGAAAGGACCGGTTGTCGAAATTGATTGAGCCCACGGAGGTCCACGCGTCGTCCACAATGAACAGCTTGGAGTGGAACATCGACGGTTCGAACTCATGGATACGCACGCCGCCCTCCAGCAGGTCGCCCCAACGGTTGCGCGAAGCATACCGCACCCAGCGGGCCGACACCTTTTCGCCGGGTGCCAGAATGATCACCTCCACGCCCCGTTCGCGTGCGGCGAGGAGCGCTTCTTTCATGATAAAGTCAGGATAAAAGAACGCCGTCTGAATGAGAATGCGTTCCCGCGCAGCCCCGAAAGCAAGTAGGAGGAGGGAACGCACCCGCTTCTTCCCCTCCATGGGCGAGCTGATGACCACTTGCATGCGCTGCCCGCCGACTGGCTCGAGGGCCGGGAAATAGGGTTCCCCGAGAAGGATGCGGTTGCTCGCGATGAGCCAGTTGTCGAGAAAAGCCCCTTGCAACTGCGCCACCACCGGCACCTCAAACATGTAGTGGTTGTCCCGATACGTCTCTTCCGGCGGCCCGCCCCACCAATCATCTCCCATGTTTGCCCCTCCACAAAAACCCACCCGCCCATCGATCACGAGAAGCTTGCGGTGGGTGCGGTTGTTGAAACGCCCGCTCTGGTACCAGGAAGGCCGGCGCCAGCGAATCAACTCTATCCCCGCCTCTTCCATGCGCTCGAACTTTTCCGGATCCGCGCGCATCGAACCGATGAAATCCAACAGCACATGCACCGCCACACCCGCTTCCGCCCGCTCGATCAACGCGTCCGTGATCGCCCCCGCAACACGTTCACCCCAAAACTCATAACTCTCCAAAGTGATGGAGTGGGCCGCCCGCCCAATTGCTTCAAGCATGGCGGGAAAGATTTCCCCGCCGTTTTGCAGAAGCGTCACCCGATTCCCCTCTTGGATCGGCGTGCCCAGATACGCCTCCATGAGCGTGGCGAAAGCGGGATCCGACACAGAGGGCACCCCATTCGGCACCTCTGTTGCACGCTTGCTCACCGGCTTCGCATTGAAAAAGAAGATGGTCGCCGCGAGCGTCAGCAAAAGCGTTGCCCCGACAGCGATGAACAGAGCGAAGGTGCGTTTCTTTGCCATGTTTCATGAGAATCAGGGCGGGCGCGGGACCTTGTCAAATCAGCCGGAATCGCGCGGGTGAAGATTGACGCTGCGCGGCCCGGTCTCTTTAAGACAAGGACAGCGATGCGCCCGTTTCCCATCATTTTTTCCTTTGTTGTCATGCTCTTTGGATTCACTCCATCCGCCACCGCCTACCGGCTCTCTTTCGCCAGCCCGCCTCCGGATTGGTCGGCTCTCGACGCATGGCAGGGCACGATGAGCCGCGAAGCGTTCCTCCATCGGCTCGAAACCGTGTATGCACCCGGCGGAGCCTCGAGCGAAACCATCCGGGTGGAAGCGACAGCGGCCTACATCCGCACGCGCGCCTCCCAACCGCACGCCTATTATCGACTCGCCTTCGCGGAAGGAGGGGGCGCGGAAGTGGCGGCAAAACCAGTCATTTTTCCCGGAGGCCGCCTCGCCGGAAGCCACATCGTTATCGATCCCGGCCACATTGGCGGCGACTGGGCGGAGCTCGAACAGCGCTCCTTTCGCATCGGCGATGATCCGCCCGTGCGTGAGGGGGATTGGGTCTTGCTCGTCGCGCAGCGTCTGCGGCATCTGCTGGAGGCGGAAGGCGTCCAGGTCACGCTTGTGCGCGAAGCCAATGAACCGGTGACCAGCGCAAGGCCCGCCGACTTTTTCGCTGCGGCTGCCCAACAACTGGGTCGCCCCGCCCCGGAAACCGGCGAAGAACCCAAACCCGATATCCGCCGTCGCGCCGAGCTGCTCTTCTATCGCTCCGCCGAAATACGGGCACGGGCAGACCTCATCGATCGCCTCCCCCAACCAGCGGACCTCATCCTCTGCCTGCACATCAACGCCGCCGCATGGCCCGATCCGGAGAACCCTTCCCTCGTCGATGAAGATCACCTCCACATTCTCGTGAACGGCGCTTACAGCCGGGAGGAACTCGCCCTGGATGATCAGCGTTGGCAGATGCTGCGCCGTCTCCTTCGCCGCCTCGACGACAACGAGCGCATCGCGGCCCGCGCCCTTGCCGACGCCATGGCGGAAAAGACCGGCCTCCCGCCCTTCACCTACCGCAGCCCGGTTGCTGTGAATATCGATGGCCACCCCTACATCTGGGCACGCAATTTGGCCGCCAACCGCCTCTTTGACGGCCCTGTGCTCTTTCTCGAACCCTGGGTCGCCAACAGCCACAGCGCCTACGCCCGTTTGCAGATGGGCCACTACGAGGGGCACCGGATGATCGACGGTGAACCACGCTTATCAATCGTCGAAGAATACGCGCAAAGCGTCCTCTCCGGACTCCGGCGCCTTGCGGCAGAACCCCCGCCAACACCTGAAGACGCCCAACCCTAACGGCGGCTCAAGTCTCTTCAGGCAGGCGGATCGCGCCGTTTTCCAACATCAGCTTGTAGCGATAGGAATCCCGTAAGGCCAGCCAGCTCGCCTCGATGATGTTGGGATCGGCCCCGCACGTCCACCAACTGCGCTGTCCGTCGGTCGAGTTGATGAGCACCTGCACGACTGAATCCGTGCCCAGGCCGGTCTGCAAAATGCGCACCTTGTAATCAATCAACTGCACACACCCCAACTCCGGAAAGTGCGCCCCGAAGGCAAGGCGCATGGCGTGGTCGAGCGCACCGACCGGACCCGTGGACTCGGCAACGGCGATTTTGATATCCGGCTCATCCTCCACGCGGATCTTCACCACCGCCTCGGAAAGGTTCTCTTGCTTGTCCCGCACGACCTCCGAGATCGTGCGGTAGCTCACAAGACGGAAAGTATCTTCCAAACCGTGGAAATGTTGGCAGAGGAGCACGGCAAAAGAGGCGTCGGCGTTTTCATATTCGTGCCCCTGGCTTTCCAGCAATTTGAGCTTTTCCAGAAAAGTCCGCATTTCGGGCGACTTCTCCTCCACCGCAATGCCCAACTCCTGCGCCTTGAGGGCCACACTCGTGCCGCCCGACATATCGGAAAGAAGAATACGCCGCCGGTTGCCCACCAGTTCGGGTTTCATGTGCTCGTAGCTGTGCGCCACCTTGCGCGCCGCATTCGCATGCACCCCACCCTTGTGGGCAAAGGCGCTCTCACCCACGAAAGGAGCTTTCGAATTCGGCGCGACATTCGCAAAACGGTCCACCGCCAGAGAGAAATCCCGCAACCCCGCCATATGCGGACCGCAGGCCAGCTTCGCCCCCAGCTTGAAGTGCAGATTGGGCAGAATCGTCGTGAGGTTGGCGTTTCCCACGCGCTCCCCGTAGCCATTCATCGTCCCCTGCACCATGCGCGCGCCCGCCTCCACACCCGCGAGCGACAACGCCACACCCAGGCCACTGTCATCATGACAATGCATCCCCACCGGCACATCGCCAAAGCGTGCGCACACCTGCGCCACGATCCCTTTCAGCGCATCAACCTGCGTTCCCCCATTCGTATCGCAGAGAACGAGAAAGGAAGCGCCGCCCCGTTGGGCGGCCTCCAGCGTCGCAAACGCGTAGGCCGGGTCATCCGCAAACCCGTCGAAAAAGTGCTCCGCGTCGTAGACCACCTCCCGCCCCGCGTCGCACAGGAAGCGGACGGAATCCTCGATCATGCGCAGATTTTCCTCCGCCGTCGTCCGCAGAACTTCGGTCACATGGAGAAGCCACGTTTTCCCGAAAATCGTCACCACCGGCGTCTCCGCCTCGAGGAGAGTGGCCAACTGGGCATCCTCGCTCGCCGCCACCCCTGCCCGGCAAGTCGACCCAAAAGCGGCCAATTTGGCGTGCGCAAACCGCTCCCTCTTCGCCAAGTCGAAGAACGCCATATCCCGCGGATTCGAACCCGGCCACCCGCCCTCAATGTAATCGATCCCAAACGCATCCATCTCCCTCGCCAGGAGCAACTTATCCTGCGCCGAGAACGATATGCCCTCACCCTGCGTACCATCCCGCAGAGTCGTGTCGTAGATACATACGGCTTTCTCACTCATGAACCTCCCACCAAAACCCCTCCCCCCCCACTCCGCAACCTTTAGAAAAATCTAATATTTTGGCAGTCAAATTATTGCTTGCTTTGTGTGCCCGGTTGGCGGAGGATGGGGCATGCGTTTCAAAATGAAGATGGGGGTGTATCACTGCGTGAGCCGGGTGGTGGATAGGCGGAGAGTCCTGGGGGAGGCGGAGCGGGAGGTGATGCGTAAGATTCTTTGGCGGGTGGCGGATTTTTGTGGGGCGGAAGTGCTGACTTACTGCCTGATGGGGAATCACTTCCATATCCTCGTGCGGGCGGGAAAAGCGCAGGCGGCGATATCGGCGGACCAGGTCTATGAACGAGCGGAGGCCTACTATAGCGGGGGCAAGAGCTTGGCACAGATGACGCAATGGGCGGAGATTTCGGCGGCCTATCGGGGGAAGGGAGAGGCGTGGGCTGCCTGGGAGAGGCGTCTGCGTTCGCGCATGGGCGATGTCTCCTGGTTTATGCGACTCTTCAAACAGAACTTTTCAGTCTGGTTTAACCGAAGCGGGGACCGCAGCGGGACCCTCTGGGAGCGGCGCTTCACAAGTGTGCTCGTGGAGGATGCGCCCCTCGCGGTGGCGGCGGTGGCGGCTTATATCGACCTCAATCCGGTGCGGGCGGGGCTGGTGAAGGACCCCAGAGACTACCGCTGGTGCGGGTATGCAGAGGCGTTGGCACGGGGTAAGGGCAAACGCCCGTCGCTTTGCCGCTTCTTTACGGCCAAGGATTGGAAGACGGCCCTCGCACGCTACCGGTTGATGCTCTTCAACAAGGGCGCAACCGCGAGAATGGGGCGGGCGACCATCTCCAATGAGGCCCGCAAGGCGGTTCATGTCCAGAAGGGTGAGATCGGGATCGGGGATCTCCTGCGCCACCGCCTGCGCTATTTCACCGCCGGAGGGATCCTCGGCAGCCGCGCTTTCGTGGAGGAACGCTTTCAAGCGTGGCGGCGCTTCTTTGGCAAAAACCGGCGGCGCGGAGCCCATCCCATGCGCGGGGGCAACTGGGAGGGCCTCACCACTCTGCGGAATTTGCAGAAGAGGACCGTCGAAGAGCCCCGCCTTGCCGAATGAAGCGGCTTCCAGGGTTAGGTCTGGAAATAGGCGATTGTCCGCCGCAGTCCTTCCTCCAGGTCGATCTCAGGTGACCAACCGAGTTCCTTTTGCGCCAGGGAAATATCGGGCTTTCGCTGGAGGGGATCGTCGGCTGGAAGCGGCTGGTGGATGATGCGGGAGCTGGAACCGGTCATCTGGATGACCTTTTCAGCGAGCTGCAGGATGGTGAACTCGCCAGGGTTGCCGATGTTCACAGGGCCCACGATCTTATCTTGGTTCATCAAGCGAAGAAACCCTTCGATGAGATCGGAGACATAGCAGAACGAGCGCGTTTGCGATCCATCTCCGTAAACGGTGATATCCTCGCCCCGGAGAGCCTGAACGATGAAGTTGGAGACCACGCGACCGTCGTTTGGCAGCATCCGGGGACCATAGGTGTTGAAGATGCGGACGACGCGGATATCCACACCATTTTCCCGGTGGTAGTCGAAGAAAAGAGTCTCTGCGACACGCTTTCCCTCGTCGTAGCAAGCCCGGATACCAATCGGGTTCACGTTCCCTCGATAGGACTCGGGCTGCGGGTGCACATCAGGATCGCCATAGACCTCCGAGGTGGAGGCTTGAAAGACGCGCGCCCGCACCCGCTTAGCCAGCCCAAGGCAGTTGATCGCGCCCATGACCGAAGTCTTCACCGTCTTGATGGGGTTGTGCTGGTAGTGCACCGGAGAAGCCGGACAGGCGAGATTGTAGATTTGATCAACTTCGACCTTGAAGGGGTCGATGATGTCATGCCGCATCAGCTCGAAACGTGGGTTGCTCAAGTGGTGGGCAACATTTGCTTTGCGCCCGGTAAAGTAATTATCGAGACACGTCACCTCATGTCCCGCGTCGAGCAAGCGGTCGATCAGGTGGCTGCCAAGAAAACCGGCTCCGCCAGTGACAAGTATACGCAGGGAAGATTCAGACATGGTCGGGGAAGTTCGGGTGCTTTTTAATAAGTGGAAAACAATCTCAAAGGTCAATGTATCGCAACCAATCGCGATGGGTCAAATACCACTCTGCGGTGCGCCGAAATCCTTCGGGAGGTCCGACAATGGGCTCCCATCCGAGGAGCCTCCGTGCTTTGGATATGTCAGCACTCGTGTCTTTCATGTCGGCGGCGTGGAAGGGCTGGTGGTCGATCCGCGCGGTCTTGCCCAACGCCTTTTCGAAAGCCCGGATCATATCGTTGATGGAAACGGGCGCGCGACCACCCCCAAGGTTAATAATCTCATAGCCGAGGGGACGAAGCGCGGCAATGGTGCCGACTGCGATATCGTCAATATAGGTGAAGTCCCGCGTTTGCGTGCCATCACCGTAGAGGGTGATGGGAGTGCCGTCATCAATCCAACGAAGAAAGCGCAGCGGCGACATGTCGGGCCGACCGGCTGGTCCATAGACCGTAAAATAGCGCACCACCGACACATCGATCTGGTAGAGGTGATGATAGGTGTAGGCCATGACCTCGGCCGCTTTCTTGGAAGCGGCATAAGGGGAGATGGGGGTGTTCACGGGCAGTCCTTCGTGAAAAGGCATCGTCTGCCCCGCGTAGAGAGAGCTGGTGGAAGCCAACACCAGTTTCTTCACACCATAGAGCCGCATCGCTTCCAGAAGATGGAGGGTGCCCATCACGTTTGTCGTCAGATAAACATGGGGATTTTCCATGCTATACCGCACTCCCGCCCGTGCGCTTAGGTTGATCACCGCATCGAAAGAATGCGCATCGAAGAGGGCCTCCAGGCGCGCCCGATCCTCGATATCGAGTTCAAAGAAATGGCAGGCCGGATGGTTTTCGATTTCAGCCCGTCTCCAATGCTTGAGTCGGACGTCGTAGTAATCGTTGAGGTTATCGATCCCCACAACCGTGTGTCCTCTATCGAGGAGAAACTCCGCCGTGCGCCAACCGATAAACCCTGCGGCACCGGTGAGAAGAATATTCATAGAGGCCTGATAAGCAGGATTCCGACGGGGGCGTCAACGATTGGGTTTGCGGCCCTCCCGGAAGTAGCAAAAGGGCTTCAAAATTGTGTGCGGCGAGCCGCCCTGCCCATAAGACCGCGTACAAAACTTCGACTAATCTCCAAGCCTTTTTTAGTTTTTAGTTAAAAACATAAGGCAAATGTGAATCCAGAGGAGGATCACAAAAACAGGTTGCCTTCGAGCAATATCCCTTTAAGGATTGATCTAGGGTAAACCATTGAGTCGCCCGTCCCTCCGACCGCCGCCCTTGAGATGTCATTTCCAAAAAAAACCGGCTCGTTTTCGCCCCCACGTCCTTTCACCTGGGTAGCTCTTCTCGCCACCGCTTACCTTTCCGCAGTCGTGGCTCTCCCCGCGCTGGTTCCACCCCCACCTCCTCCAACAACAGGCCCGGCGCCCATTCTTCAATCGCGCGTTGCGACGGGGCAGACGGTTGCCATACTCAGGGTCCACACGATTCCCGCAGGAGCCATCTACGCCGAACTCAGTGAGCCGGAAATCGTCAGCACTTGGCAGGAACCCGCCGACAACCTTGACTATGTGACCGTCCAAACGAGCGGACAGTATAACAATATCGCCTCCGGGCCGCATATTGAGGGAACAGGTGCCTTCCACCTCGCCAAACCTGATCCAAACGCTGCCGAAATCATTACCCTGCATCCCTCCTTTGCCGTGGAAGCAGACACGCGGCTCTTCTTTGAAAGTCGCCTCGGGTGGGCCTCGCCCGACCAATTCGCGCGCGTTGAGGTATCGACTGACGGCGGGACAACGTGGAACGTCCTCTGGAGCCGTGCGGGCACAGGCGGCTCCGGGCAGGGAGCCTTCTCACGTGTCGAACTCTCTCTGGAGGACTATGCGGGCCAGATCATTCGACTGCGCTTCAACTATGTTCTCCAAGGCGGCCGCTATTTTCCGCAAACGGTCTTCATTGCGGGCTGGCTCATTGACGACATCCAGATCAGCCCGTCCTTGCTCATTCAGCCAGAGCTTTATTCTATCGGAGACCCCACCGCTCTGGAGCAGCAGATGCTTGAAGTGATCAACCGGGCGCGGGCCGATGCGATGGCTGAAGCTATGCGCCTGCGCAATACAGACGATCCCGAAGTCCTGAACGCCATTGCTTTCTTTGATGTGGATCTCGATTTCATGGAAGATCAGTTCGCAAAACTCCCCCGCCATTTACCGCCCCTGGCACCCAATGTACGCCTCGCGGAAGTCGCCCGACTTCACAGCCTGGACATGCTGCAAAATGACTTTCAAGGCCATGATTCTTCAGCCAACCCGCCGCCACCGTTGACGCCGGGAGCCACTCTGGGAGAGCGGCTGGCATTGAAAAACTACGAGTCCATCGCCGCCTCGGAAAACGTCTTCGCTTATGCACGCAGCGTTTGGCACGGCCACGCTGGCTTCAATATCGACTGGGGCGACACCGGCTCCGGCTCCGTCGGCGGTATGCAGAATCCTTCGGGGCATCGAATCAATATTCACAGCCCCGACTTTCGGGAAATCGGAATGGGCCTCATCGAGGGTTCTGCCGATGAGGTGGGCCCCCTCATCGTGACGCAGAAATTTGGCACCGAGAGCGGGCGCGACCAGCCCTTTATCACCGGCGTAGCGTGGGTCGATGCCAACGAAAACGGCGTCTACGATCCCGGCGAGGGCATCGGCGGGATCGTGGTGACGGTGGAAGGAGAGCGGTTCTATGCCGTAACAGCAACAGCCGGAGGATACGCTATCCCCGTATCCGGAAACGGTTCTTACACCGTTACCTTCACCGACGACGTTTTTCCCACACGCACCGAAGTCGTATCGGTCCGAAACGGTGAGAACCTGAAATTGGATTTCCGGCCCGATCTGCCCCCATCCGAATCCGCTGCGCCGACCATCGAGTTTTTCGGACGCGCTCCGGAGTATCCAAACCACTGGAAACTGAGCGTTGGCAGGGGCGGTCTTTCACCCGTTTTGCAAATGAGTACCGATGCGCAAACTTGGACAGACCTCCCCATCAGCTCCCTCCCCGCCGACGATGGCACCCACACCTTTCTCATTCCTGCGAATGATATCCACGTGCAGTTTTTCCGCATACTCCAACGATAGAGGAGGCGATGGCATCGGTGTTTTCGGAGAGGCCTGCGCGGGGAGTTCGGCAGCGCGGCGCGGGTTCGCCTGGATTGAGGGCCAAGGGGCTTGGGTGGAGACCTTCTGGGCTGGGCGGCCAAGGCCTGGCTTGGCACCAAGAGGGGAAGAAAGGCTCAACCGGTCGCGCCGGCTGGCTGAGCTGACTTCGCGACGGTTGCGACCGTCGGGAAACGCCGCTGAAAAAGGCCCATTTGGGTACCGCAAACTTCGCGCGTAACCCCGGCCTCACGATGATCCCCTAAAAAAACTTGCCTCTGAAAAGGTGCGGGCAAAACCTCACTGTCCGCTACTTGGAGGAACCCATTATCGCCACGCAAATAAAAGTCTGCGGCATCACGCGCCCGGAGGATGCCGAAAAAGCTCTGGCTCTCGGCGCTGATTATATCGGTGTAATCGTTTACGCAAAGTCGCCCCGCAGTGTCGCCATTGAAGCAATCCCCGACCTTTTGAAAGTAATCCCTGAGGGTAAGCGCGTCCTCGTGGATGTTTCCACGCCGACCGATCAGTTCGAAACTTACCGTGACCTCGGCTTCGACCACTACCAAATCCATTTCGACCTGGAGGTGTCCATCGCCACCGTGGCGGCATGGACGGGACTGGCGGGACCGGGCGGGCTCTGGCTGGCCCCGCGCATCCCTCCCTCCGAAGCCTACTTTCCTCAGGTCCTCATGGAGTTTGCCGACACGATCGTCTGCGATAGCTACAGCAGAAGTGCCTACGGCGGTACCGGGCACACGGGCGACTGGCAGCGCTTCAGCGATTGGACGCTTCTCTACCAACACAAAAACTGGATCCTCGCCGGCGGGCTCAATCCGGAAAACATCCGCGAAGCCCTGCGTATCACCGGGGCCGATTGCGTGGATGTGAACAGCGGGGTCGAAACCGCCCCCGGCATCAAAGACGCTGACCGCCTCCGCCGCTTCTTCGCAGAGGTCCGCGCTCACGACCAAGCCAGGGAGGAAACCCGATAACCCCGCTCATTTCCATTACCGGACTTGAAAAGGCTTACGGCGGCAACCCTGCTCTCCGTGGAGTAAATCTCGAAATCCGTGAGGGCGAGTTTTTCGGGCTTCTCGGACCCAATGGTGCAGGCAAGTCCACCCTCATGCACATTCTTTCGGGGCTCGTCGGGAAAGACGCGGGCGAGGTCCTTCTGGCCGGGGAAGACGTCCGCCAGTCTGCCCGCCGGGGCGATATTCTCGGGCTTGTACCCCAGCAGATCGCCCTCTACCGCGAGCTGAGCGCTTGGGCCAACATCGATCTCTTCGGGCGTATTCATGGACTTTCTGGGGCCGAACTCCGTAGGCGCGGCGAGGAACTTCTTCGCCTCGTCAACCTCTTCGACCGCCGCCACGAGCGTGTAAAAACCTTCTCCGGGGGCATGCAGCGTCGCCTCAACCTCGCCATTAGCCTCCTTCACCGCCCCCGTTGCCTTCTTTGCGACGAACCCACCGTGGGCGTCGATCCGCAATCCCGCAACGCCATCTTCGAGTTCCTCGAAGCGCAAAACCGCGCCGGCCTCACCCTCATATACACGACTCACTACATGGAGGAGGTGGAGCGTCTTTGCCACCGCATCGGCATCATCGATGGCGGCCGCGTCCTAGCTGAAGGAACGCGCGACGCCCTCCTCGCCGAGGCAGGTATTCCGGGCACCGTGCGCCTCCAACCCTGCCCGGAGCGCGACGCTCTCGCCAAAATCCTTCGCGCGCACGGACATCTTCACATCGACAACGGCACCCTCCTCTTTGAACCGGGGGAAAACTTCACCCTCGCCGATCTCGCCAGGGCCATGGAGGAGGCCAGCTTCCCCCACCGTCACCTCGAAATCCGCCGCCCCAGCCTTGAGCACCTTTTCCTCCACCTCACCGGCAAGGAGTTGCGCGAATGAGAACGATAGCCCTCTTGGTTTGGAAGGATGTGCGCCTGCTCTGTAATGATCCTGCCGCCCTCGTTCTCACATTTGCGGTGCCCATGATCCTTATCTTCGTGTTCGGTACCGTCTTGGGCGGGCTGGGGGGTGGCGGACCTTCCGGGATCAACCTCATCGTCGTCGACGAGGCCGGAACCGCCACCTCCCAGCGCCTCGTCACCGCCCTTGAACGGGAGACGGCCTTTCGCGTAATTCAAAATCGCCATTCGGAAGACGGACCCGTTCCACTGGCCGCCGAAGACGCCCACCGCCTCCTGCAAACCAACGCCTCCGCCTACCGTTTCGCCCTCATCCTTCCCGAAGATTTCAGCGGCGAGGGCTTCGGCTTCCGCCTGCGGTTCCTCTACAACCCCCAAAATGCCATGGAAAGCGGGCTTGTCACCGGCCTACTTCAACGCGCCTTCTTCGCCGAGGCTCCGAACTTCTTTATCGACCGACTGGATGACGAACTCGACTCGCTCTTCGGCGGCGAGGGCTGGGAGCGTTTTCGCGAAAACATCGGTCTCTTCGCGCTCGATGTTTTCGGCACCGACCCGGATGACGCGATCGCGGGCTTTGATACGTTTTTGGATGACCTCCGCAGCGGAGAGAATGGCCTTTTTGCGGATTCGCCGGAGGAAAGCGGCGACCTTTTCGGTAGCCTCCTCGCCATAGAAAGCGAACAAGTCTTCGGACGCGGACGAAATCAGGCGGCCCAGAGCATGGCGGGCTTTGCCACCATGTTTCTCCTCTTCGGGCTCGCGTCCTCAGCCAGTTCGCTCTTTGAGGATCGTCAGCAACAGATCCTCCACCGCCTCCTTGCCGGGCCCGTCTCCCGTTTTCAGATCCTTCTCGGCAAATACGTCTTCGGCGTCCTCCTTGGCTGCGTCCAGCTAGGCGTGCTCTTCGCCTTTGGACATGTGGTCTTTGACGTGGTTCACCACCCTTCGCAAATCCCTCTGCTCGCACTCGTCGGATTGGCCTTCTCGGGTGCCGCCACCGGCTTCGGTATGATCATCTGCGCCTTTAGCCGCACCCCCGCCCAAGCCAGCGGCATCGCGACTTTTCTCATCCTCACCATGAGCGCGCTCGGCGGGGCCATGATCCCCAGCTTCCTTTTCCCGGCTTTTCTGCGCGACTACATTACCCCTCTCACGCTCGTGCACTGGGGGGTGGACGGCTTTCTCGCCATTCTTTGGCGCGATGCCGACCTGATCGGCGTTCTCCCTTATCTCGGCATCCTCCTTATCTTCGCGATCGCCACGCTTGCCATCGCCACGCCGCGATTTATCCGCGACGCCACCTTCAGCCAATAGCCAGAGGCATTCCGGGCTGCGCCTTACCGGAGAGCCCCGATAGCCGATAGCCGGAGAGAAGCGGTCTTGCATGTGCCGGGCGGATGCACATGCCCTTGTCTGTATGCCGGTCACCAACATCGCCGCCTACCGTTTTGCCCCGCTGGAAAACCTCAAACTCCTGCGCGAAGACCTGCTGCGCACCTGCCGGGCCGCCGGACTGAAAGGCACCATCCTTCTAAGCACCGAGGGCATTAACCTGTTTGTTGCCGGAGAGCGCCCCGCCGTAGACGCCCTCCTCGGCCATCTCCGGGCCATTCCCGGCTTGCAGGACCTCGAAGCCAAATTCAGCGAGAGCGAAGACCAGCCCTTCAACCGCATGCTCGTTCGCATCAAGCGGGAAATCATTGCTTTTGGCGTCGAAGGGATCGATCCCGCGAGCCGCACCGCACCAAAAATCTCCCCCCGTGAACTCAAAGACCTCTTGGACCGGGGAGAGCCCGTGACCCTTTTGGACACCCGCAACGATTACGAATACAAGCTCGGAACCTTTCGCGGCGCGGTCACCATGGAGCTCGGCCACTTCCGCGACTTTCCTCAAGTTGCCCGCGCGTTGCCCGAAGACCTCAAGGAACGCCCCGTCGTGATGTTCTGCACGGGGGGCATTCGCTGCGAAAAGGCCGGGCCCTACATGGAAAAACTCGGCTACACCCAAGTGCGCCAACTCGACGGCGGCATCCTCAAATATTTCGAAGAATGCGGCTCGGCCCACTATGACGGCGAATGCTTCGTCTTCGATCAACGGGTGGGAGTCGATCCGGCCCTCCGCGAAACCAGTGCGGTTGTCTGCCACAACTGCCTCGCCCCCCTCACCGAAGACGAACAGAAGCACCCGCATTACCAGCCGCCCCGCAGCTGCCCGCATTGTTTCGTGACCCCCGAAGACCGCGCCCGGCAAACGCTCGTCAAGCGAAGGGAGGCACTGGTCGCGGCGACCAATCCCCTCCCCGGTTCCCTGCCCTACGAAAACCGGCGCCCCATCAACGTGCCCAACAAATTCGACGGAGCCCCCGTCGGCGAACTGCTCGAAGGTCTTCTCGGCCACGCGGCCACGGATTGGGCTGGCGAATGTGCGGCGGGTCACATTCAGAGCGCCTGCGGAAATCCACTTGCCGCGACAGATCGTGTGCGCGCGGGCGAACGCCTTGTTCATGTGCGCCCCGGAGAAATTGAACCCGCCGTGAGCCCCGCCATCGAACTGCTCTACGAAGACGACGCCATCTTTGTTCTCCATAAACCCGCCCCGCTTCCCATGCATCCGGGCGGCCGCTTCAACCGCAACACCCTCGTTCACATCCTCCACACGGCCTTCGCCCCCCTCAAACCGCGCCCCGCCCACCGCCTGGATGCCAACACCACGGGTCTTGTCGTTTGCAGCAAGACCGCCCACATCGCCCGCCGCTTGCAACCGCTCTTTGCCAAAGGCCGCGTTGAAAAAACCTACCTCGCCCGCGTTTGTGGCCACCCGCCCGAAGACCAATTCACCTGCTCCGCCCCGATCGGACGGGAAACAAGGGAGACCGGCTGCCGCGAAATTGATGAAATCGGCGGATTTCCTGCCCAGACCGATTTCCGCTTGATCAAACGTTTTGTCGCAAGCGACGGAGCCCCCCCAACCGCCCTCCTCGAAATCACCCCGCACAGTGGACGCACCAACCAAATCCGCCTCCACCTGCGCCATCTGGGCTTCCCCATTTGCGGTGACCCCACCTATCTGGCCAATGGGGAAATTGGTGAGATCCAAACCCTCCCGGTGGATGCTCCACCGCTCTGTCTGCACGCGCGTGCCCTCCGCTTTCCTCATCCCGTGTCGGGAAAGCTGCTCACCTTTGAAGCCCCGCTGCCGTCTTGGGCATTATCAAATTTGCATGAGGAAAAGAATTGACCGGGTGAGTCACCCTCGGCACCGTCTGCCTTCTTTTGCGCTCGCTCCCGTAGTGTAATGGATAACACACGGCTCTCCGGAGGCTGGAATCGGGGTTCGAGTCCCTGCGGGAGCGCCATTTTTTCAGAAACGGTCGGTCTGTGGCAGCGGAAGGGAAATCGAGATTATCGCCGGGAACGCTCCCTCACCAAAACACACAATCCGTCCGGACTCATCTTTTCCATTGGACGAGAGTCTGTCCTGCGCCCGCGAAACCATCCAAGGTGATCGGTAAACCAGCTCTCCACATACGCCCTGCTCCCGATCACTACGCCTTCCGTGAAATAGCGCACCCGACAGCGCAGCTCCTCGATCCGCGTCAGCTCGCCACCCGCCACCTTCCCCTCACCCAGCAGATACCAGCGGTAGTCCTGCGCACGCGCACGCGCCG
>JAFIGE010000059.1 GCA_020831585.1 Opitutales bacterium
CGGCGCAAAGGATGGTGGCGGCGTATATCGATTTGAACCCGGTGCGGGCAGGGCTTGTGGAGGACGCGGGCAACTATGGTTTCAGTGGTTTCGGGGAGGCTTGCGCGGGTGGCTCGGCGGCACGGCGGGGGATCGCGCGGATCGAGGGCAAGATGACTTGGGCGACCAAATGGCATGAGCGCTACCGGGCGCGCTTATGCAGCCGGATGGGGCCGGGAACGCGGCCTCGCGGTGGAGACGTCCGGAAGCCTTCCAGGAAGGCGGAGGGGGAAGATAGGCAATCGGCCTTTATAACCGAAGGATCGCGGCTTCTCTCGAAGATCCGCGCTTTCAGCGAGGGCTGGGTGGTCGGGTCGGTTGGGTGGGTGGAGAGCTTCTGCGCGGCCAACGGGCGACTGGGCTTTCGGAAGGGAAGGAAGGCCAAACCGGTCGTTGAGGTCGACGGGACTGATTTCACGGAGGTTGCAGCCGCAGTGAAACGACTCTGAAAACAGCGTGTGGTGAACTCCGTGGTTCCGCCCCCGATATCATCGCCTCGCCGCAATTTGCTTTCAAAACCTTCGGCGCTTCCCAAACCTGCCCCCTTTCATGGGAAACACCGTTGCCAAACTCTACGAGGGATCACCCACCCTGCGCCTGCTCAGCGCGGCCAACGCCCCCCTCGTCCTCGGGTTTTTCGAGGAAGCTTTCAAAAAAACCAACCGCCTCGAAATCGCCGAGGAGGATCTCGAATTGCTCCTCGAACGCTACCTCGCCGAACACGCCGAGGCGGATCCGGAGACCGAGGCCGACCCCGTCGCGGCCCACCGCGCGCGCACCTACCTGAACCTCTGGTGCCGCAATACCCACGCCTACCTGCGCAAGGCCTACGTCGGGGAGGAGCAGAGCTACGTTTACCGGCTCACCCGCCACAGCGAAAAAGCCCTCCAGTGGCTGGGCGAATTGCAGCATGGGCAAAAAGCCGGTCACATGACCACGGAATCGCGCTTTAGCCGTATCTTCAACGAGTTCAAGACCCTCTCCCGGCAAACCCAGGCCGATCCCCGCGCCCGCGTCGAAGACCTTCTCCGGCAACGCGATGTCCTCGACGCCGAAATCCGCAAAATCCGCGAGACGGGCGAGGTCGAAACGCTCGACGAAAGCCGCATCAAGGACCGCCTCCTCGACCTGGAGCAGATGATCGAAGCCTTCCTCGCCGACTTTCGCTCGATTGAGGACCATTTCCGCGACCAGGCCATCGAACTCCAGGAAATCCACCTCCGCCTCGACCGCTCCAAGGGCGACATCGTGGCCCACGCCCTCGATACCGACGCCGCCCTCCGCGAATCCGAGCAGGGCCGCAGCTACTACGGCTTCCGGCAGATGATCCGCTCCCTCGAACGCCGCGAAGAACTCGCCCGCTACATCGCCGACACCTGCCGCCTCGCGGAAGCAGCCGGCAGCGAGGACTCCACCTACCACTCCCTCATGGAACGCCTTCTCGAGCGCGTCACGGTCGTGCAAACGACCTACCACCGCATCGCGCGGCAGCTCCGGCGCGTCGTCGAAGAGACTGATGCGGGCGACACCCGCCGCCTCAAGGAGGCCATCAGTGCGATCAAAAAATGCGCTTTCGAAGCCCGGGCCGATCCGCCTGCGGGCGACTTTCTCGAAATTGACGGGCACATCGAATGGGGCAACCTCATGGAGGTCAGCTTCTACGAACCCCCGGTCCAATCCAGCTTCGGCAACATCGCCCCGCCCCCGCCGCAGGAGGACGCCGACCTCACCGCCGCCGTCAAAGGCGTGGGCAAGCCCCTCGACCTCGAAGGCTACCGCCGCCGCGTCGAAGCTGCCCTCGCGACCCGCGATCAACTCTCCCTCCGCAGCCTCACCGAGCTGCACCCCCTCACCGAAGGCGCAGTTGATATTCTTGGCTACCTCTGCGTCGCCGCCGATGATCCGCGCCACTTCATCGACCCCGGCGAACGCGAGGAAATCGACCTCAACCGCCCCGCCCAGCCCCGCGCCGCCGTCGTTCACCGCATCCTTTTCCAAAGCTCATGAGCGCCCGCATCGACCACCGTCACGTCCTCGCCCGTCTCGCCACCGGCCCCCTTTACGAAGGCGACACCGAATACTGGCGAGCCCTTAAAAGCGACCCCGAGCGCGTCTCCGCCCACTTCGCGGAGATGGGCCTGACCCTCGTCATCGACGAATCCGGCGGCTACGCCTACCTTCGCCAAGCCGATGAAGATGCCGACGAAGGCTGGACTGAATCCGGCCTCGCCCCCCTCCCCCGCATCCTCCGCCGCACGCCCCTGAGCTACCACCAGACGATCTTTCTCGTCCTCCTGCGCGAGCGCCTCCTGCAGCACGATCAATCGCCCGACAGCGACGCGCACCTCTTCTGCTCGGTCGACGACCTCACCGACTGGATCCGCCCCTACTTCCCCGAGAGCAACAACGAAAAGAAGCTCATGGACAGCGTCCACGCCCTCATCCGGCGCTTCCAGCAACTGGGTCTCCTCACCGCCCTGAAAAACCGCAGCGAACCCATTTACCGCGTCGAACCCATCATCAAAGCCAAACTCCCCCCCGACAAAATCGAGGAAGTGCGCGCCCGCCTCACCGGCGAGGCAACCACCGGAGAAGCCAAGCCCGCCGACACCACAGCGGACGACGATACCGACGACGACACCACCACCTCCACCGCATCCGCCCCCGAAGGAAAATGAGCCAGGAGTTGCTTGAATTCGCCCCCGACGCCGACCGCGCCGGATTTCGCCTGCACGAGTTGTCCGTCTACAACTGGGGGACCTTTCATGGCCACCCCTACTCGATCCACCCGGACGGGCGCACGGCCATCCTCACCGGGGGCAACGGCACAGGCAAATCCACTCTGGCCGATGCCCTCCTCACCCTCCTCGTGCCCAACCGCAAGCGGAATTACAACCAGGCCGGACAGACCGAAAAACGCTCCGAGCGCAATGAGCGCGAATACGTCATGGGCGCGCACTCGGAGAAGCACGACGAAGCCCTCGGCATCGGAAAAAAGCTCTACCTCCGCAAGGAGCCGGGGCATTACTCCGTCCTCCTCGCCAACTTTCACAACGCCGACCTCAACTCCTGGGTCGCCCTCGCCCAGGTCCTCTGGATCAACACGGCCAACAAGGTCGAAAAGGTCTACATCGTCGAACCGCGCAAACTCGCCATTGAAGTCGAGTTCAACCACCTCCAGACGCCCGCCACCTTCCGCCGCATCCTCCGCGAGGACCGGGGCCTCACGCTATTTGATTCCTTCTCCGCCTACTCCGAGAAATTCCATGATCTCCTCTGCATGCCCAAGGAGAAGACACCCATGGAAATCTTCAACCAGGCCATCTGCATCAAGGACATTCACGACCTCACGTCCTTCATCCGCCAGTTCATGCTCGACGACGGCGGGACGACCGAAAAGCTTGCCGCCCTCCGGCAAAATTTCACCGAACTGCGCGACACCAACCGCCGTATCGAGATCGCCACACGCCAGCGCGACGCCCTCGAACTCATGCACGGGGACCACGAGATCATCCTCTCCCTGCAACGCGAGCTGCAGGAACTCCGCTCCCGCGAAGACACCCTCGCCCCCTTCTTTGCCGAAGCCGAAATCCGTCTGCGCGAAGCTCTCGCGGAGGAGCAACGGATCAAAAAGAGCCGCCTCGAGACCGAGCAGATCCGCCTCGAACAACGCCTCACCGACCTCGATGAAAAGATCAAAGCGATCGACCACGAACTCGAACACAGCGAGGACGGCCGCCGCCTGAAACAGATCAAGACCGACATCGCCGCCAAAACCACGGAACGCGAGGCGCGCAAAGAAAAGCGCCAGGCCTTCGAAAAAGTTGTGCGCGACTGGCGTCCGGGGCTCCGCATCTTCGATTCCACCGCCTTCACCGACCTCCACCGCGAATGCCACGAGCGCAGCCCCGCCCTCAAGGATCGCCTCCGCGAGATTGAGGAAAGCGAAACCCCCGCCCGCCAGATTGAGCGCCGCGACCTCATTGCCGCGCGCGATCAGCTTGAAGCCGAAGAGCGCTCCCTCCTCGGGCGCACGAGCAACATTCCCGACCGCAACCTGCGCACCCGCGCCTACCTCCTCGACGGCCTCCAGCTCAAGCCCGCCGACCTCCCCTTCATCGGCGAACTCATCCAGGTCGACGAAAACGAAGCCGAATGGACCGGGGCCATCGAGCGCCTCACCCACTCCTTTGCCCTCTGCCTCGTCGTCCGCCGCGAACTGCGCGACCGCGTCGATGCCTTCGTGCACAGCCACCGCCAGCGCGGCCTCGTCGTTTACCACACCGTCCCCGAAACCATCGCGCCTCCCAACCCCCGCCTCTCCGCCGATGCCGTCGCCCGCAAGCTCGCCATCAAGAGCGGCCTGGGCGAAATCGGCGACTGGCTCGCGACCGAAGTCAGCCACCGCTTCGACCACATCGCCTGCCCCGATACCGGTCCGCGCTTCCGCGAAGCCCCCAACGCCCTCACCCTCAACGGCCTCATCAAGCAACGCGGGACCGAACGCCGCAAAGACGACCGCCACGACCTCAACGATGCCCAGCAATACGTCCTTGGCTGGGACAATCGCGAAAAGCTCGTTGCCATCGCCAAGGAACTCAAATCCCTCCATGCCCGCATCGGCGAACACGACCAGACCCTCGCCGCGCTCAAGACCGAACGCGAAGAAATCGCCCGTCGCCTCCGCGCCGCCGAGAGCCTTGCCGAACACTTCGCCCGCTTCGACCTCATCGACTGGGAGACGGTGGCCAAGGAAATCGACGACCTCGAAGCCGAACGCACCCGCCTTGAAAGTTCCTCCGACCGCCTCCGCCAGCTCCAGAGCGAACGCGCCACCGCCGCCAAACAGCTCGCCGAGGCGAAGAAGGAGGAAAAGAACCTCATCGGCACCCTCGCCCTTGTGGAGAACGCCCTCTCCCTCAACAACGCCGACCTCGCAGAAGCCCGCCAGATTGTGGCCACCTGCGAGGAGGCCGCCGCCACCGATGAGCGCTTCGCCGATTTCCGCAAACGCTATCCCGCTATCAAAGACTCCCTGGCCTTTCCCCTCTCCACCCTCGACCGCCTCAAAGAGGCCCGCGAAGACGCCCTCCGGGCCATCCGCAGCCGCCGCCGCTCCGTGCAGACAGAGGTCGACGAACGCTCCGTGCGCATCCGCACGCAGATGATCGCCTTCCAGAAGGATCCCCAGAACGAGGAGTTCAAGGACCGCCTCGCGGGCAATTACGACCTGCCCGGCTACAACGAAGACCTCTTTGCGCCCTTCGCCACCATGCGCCGCCACATCCTCGAAGAGGATTTGCCGAAAAACCAAAAACGCTTCGAGTCCCTCCTCCATTCGACCATCACCGATGACGTCTCCATCTGGGACCAGCTCCTCGAAAACCACGCCAAAAAGATCACCGCCAAGATCGGGGAACTCAACGGGCACCTCCGCCTCATCGACTTTGATCGGCGCGAGGGCACCTACATCCAGCTTGTGCCCGCCCGCACCGATGAGCAGGCCGTGCGCGAGTTCCGGAGCATTCGCCGCCACGCCCTCGAGGATTCACTCAACACCGAAAACGACCGCGAGCAACTGAAAGAGCGGTATCAGCGCATCGAATACCTCCTCAATCGCCTCGACGAAAACCCCGAGTGGACCCGCCGCGTCATCGACGTGCGCAACTGGTTCATCTTTCGCGCCGATGAATTCTTCCGCGCTTCCGGCGAGCACCGCCAAAGCTACACCGGTGCCTCGGGCAAATCCGGCGGAGAGAAGAACCGCCTCGCCTCGACCATTCTCGCCACCGCCATCGCCTACCAATACGGCATCTCCGTGCGCAACCGGCAGACCGAGACCTTCCGCCTCGTTGCCGTCGATGAGATGTTCAGCAAGACCGACGACGAATTCTCCGCCTACCTCCTCGAACTCTTCAAAGAGTTCCACCTCCAGCTCCTCATCATTCAGCCCCTCGACGCCAAAATCCACCTCGTGCAAAAATACGTTGAGCGCTACCACATCGTGACCAAGCGGAGCGAGTTCTCCAACGTGCGCACGATCTCCGTGCACGAATACAACCGCATCCGCCAGACGCCATGAGCCTTGCCGCCGACCTTCGCAAACAGGCGGCCAACAAATACCCCGCCACCGTGCAGGCCCTCCTCGCGGGCGAAAACCCCTTTCCGCTCTCCCTCCGCTACCGCCGCATCCGCACGACCGCGCCCCGCGCCGAAATCCTCCAGACCATCGAAAACCTCCGCGCCGAGAGCACGGAAACCCGCCGCCACGGCATCACCATCGAGTGGCAGGAGATCGACACCGCCCGCTACGGGCGCAACCGCATCCCCGGCAACCTCTCCTTCGCCACCGAAGACGACTACCTCCACTACATCGGCAAAGCAGAGGAAATGCGCGTCATCCGCCGCGCCGCCGAGACCCTGCGTGCCGCCTTTCCCGAACTCGACCCCGTCCTCCCTCACCACTGGCGGCTCCTCTGCGCGGGCGATGCCGCCTACTGGGACGGCGTCTGCCACCTCCTCCGTTACTTCCGCCAAAATCCCTTTCCCGATTGCTTTGCGCGCGAGTTGCCCGTGCCCGTGCCGACCAAGTTCCTCGCCACGGCCCGCGCGCCCCTCGAAAACCTCCTCCCCCACATCGCCCCCAAGAGCCTCCGCGCCGAGGGCAGCAGCCTCGAAGAACGCCTTGGCCTGCGCACCCCCGACAGCCTCATTGAGTGCCGCCTCCTCGATCCCCAGGTCGCCCCCGGCCTCCCTTTTCGCCACCTCATCATCCCCGTGAGCGACCTCGCCCACCTCGCCACACTCCCCGTCGACAAAGTCCTCATCACCGAAAACCGGATCAATTTCCTTACCCTCCCGCCCCTCCCCGGCACCCTCGCCCTCCAGGGTCAGGGCTACGCCGTCAGCCGCCTCCGCCGCGCCCCCTTCCTGCACGAGCGCCGCCTCCTCTACTGGGGAGACCTCGACGTCCACGGATTCGAAATCCTCGCCACCCTCCGCCGCGCCTTTCCCCACACCGAAAGCCTCCTCATGGACGCCGCCACCTGGGAAGCCCACGCCCCCTTCCACCAGACCGGGGCTCCCGCCGGCCGCCACACCGCCGCCACCCTTGCCCCCCACCTCACCCCCGCCGAGCAAGCCCTCCACGCCACCCTCGCGGAAAACCGTCTCCGCCTCGAACAAGAACACATCCCCCTCCCCTACGCCAACGCCACCCTCCGTCAAATGATCGCCGGCTGACCCCGGCCATTTGAGCGCACGTCATGAGGTCAAAGCAGCGCTCTTTGCCTCGTGCCAGGTGCGCCCTCATCCCAATCACAAGTTCAGGAACTCCCCAATGCACAACCCCGCTTCCCCAACCCCGTATCAACCCGTATCACCCCGTTAGCAAAATTTGTGTCACCTGATCAAATTTTTGCTCCTGCCCCGACCCCCTTCGATTTCACCTGTCCGAGCGTTAATCTTGTCAGCTGACACATATTTTGCTGCGTGCGGAGGGCCACCGGTGTGAGGATTGCCGGATGAAAGCGAAAACGGCACTTTGGCTCTATCAGTTGCTGTGGACGGTGGATGTGTTCGCGCGTCCTTCCTGCCGCAACCTCGACGGGATTTTCCCGAATCAAAGCAGACTCCCTTTGACCCCAAAAAAAGGTGGTCCGGCTGACAAAAGCCGGACGGCGGGCGGCCCTCGGTGGATGCGACCCCGGGGAACTTTGGTCTGAAAGCTGGGACAAAATCTGACACTTGGTTCTCTTTGAGGAAAACCGGGCTCACCACATCGTCGAACGAGCCTAAACCCATCCCCGCAATGCAGCAAAGAATTGGTCAGCTAACAAAAATTTTGCTCGGCCTGAAAGTGTGTCGCCGGAAGGACTGGTGATTGCAATAAAAGAGTCAGGTGACGTGATTTTTGCTAAGGGATTTTGAGTAACTGAACCCGCGCACTTGCTCAATCGGCGGTCGGGGCGGGGGCACGCCGGAGGGGGCTCCATTTTTTGAAACAGCGTGATCAAGCGCAATCCGGAAGACGCTGAAAGGAAGGGTATCCACCTCTCTACGAGGGCATCCCGTGGCTCGTGGCTCGGGAGGCGTCCATAAGGGCGCGGGTGTAGGCTTCGTGGGGTCGCGTCAGGACGTCGGCGGTGCTGCCGCTCTCCACGACCTTTCCCTCGCGCATCACGCAGACTTCGTCGCAGAGATAGTCCACCACCGCGAGGTCGTGGGTGATAAAGACGAGGGTAAAGGTAAAGGTCTCCGCAAGTCGGCGCAGGAGGCGCAAGACGCGCGCCTGCACGGAAACGTCGAGCGCTGCGACCGGTTCGTCCATCACGATTACACGGGGATGCGTCAAGAGGGCGCGGGCGAGGTTGACCCGCTGCGCCTGCCCGCCCGAGAGGGCGTGCGGAAAGCGTTCCAGGAGGTCTTCGGGCAGGTCCACCGCCTCCGCCACTTCACGCACGCGGGCCTTCACCTCCGTCGCCGTCCCGCCTTCGAGAATTTGCAGGTGCGTGTGCAGGATCGAACCGATGCGCTTGCGCGGATTGAGCGCCCCAAGCGAATTCTGAAAGACAAACTGCACTTCCCGGTGAAAGGCCGACCGCGCCCGCAAGGCCTCCACCAGAGGCTTGCCTTGAAAAAGCACGGTTCCGCTGCTCGGCTCTTCCAACCCCACAAGGATGCGCGCGAGCGTCGACTTTCCGCTACCGGACTCACCGACAATGCCCAGCGCACGGCCCTCACGCAGCGTCAGATCGACCCCGTCGAGTGCTTGCACGACCCGGCCCCGCCCCCGCCATCCAGAAGTGCCGAAGGTTTTGCGCAGATCGCGGACTTGGAAGACGTCGCTCAGGCGCCCTCCCCTCCTCTCGCGTCCGCTGGGGCCTCGCCGAGATCCTGTTTGCGCCCCCGGCCCAGGACCGGCGAGGCCGCCATGAGCTGCTGCGTGTAGGCATGCCGGGGGTTGGAGAGAACCGCCGCCGTCGGGCCCTCCTCCACGACCATGCCCCGCCGCATGACCATGACACGGTCCACCACCGCCTGGACCACGCCGAGATCGTGGCTGATAAAAATGAGGGCCAGCCCGTGTTCCTCCCGGATTTGGCGAAGGAGATCGAGGACTTGCTTCTGCACGGTCACGTCGAGCGCCGTCGTCGGTTCATCCGCTATGAGCAACTCAGGCTGATTGGCCAGGGCCATGGCGATGCCCACGCGCTGACACTGCCCGCCGGAAAGCTGATGCGGATACGCCCGCAGGGCTGCTTCGGCATCCGGCAGGGCCACTTGCTCAAAGAGCTCGCGGGCGCGTCGCCTCGCCGCCGCCCGGCTCACCGGCCCGTGCAGGCGCAGGGATTCCATGACCTGCTCGCCCACGCGGATCATGGGGTGCAGGCTGTCCCACGGGTTTTGAAAAATGTAGCTCACCCGCCGCCCCCGGAGCTGCCGGAGAGCAGAGGGTGAGGCCCGCAGGACATCGGTGTCTCCGATGCGAACCTCCCCCCGGAGGATGCGGGCGGGGGGCGAGGGCACGAGGCGCGAGAGGGCCAGGGCCGTGACGGATTTTCCGCTGCCCGATTCCCCGACAATGCCGAGGGCCTCCGCGCGGCCCAAGCGAAACGAGACATCCTGTACGGCGGGCGCTCCTTCGGCTTCCGCGGAAAACGAAAGGGTGAGGTTGCGCACGTCCACAAAGCTGTCCTCCACCGGACCGGCATTTTCTGCGCCAGCGGCCCGCGCGCCACCCCTTTCCACCACGGTGGCCGCCCCCGGCGCGGCGCTCACGCCCTGCGACAGGCGGGGATCGAGGACGTCGCGCAGAGCGTCGCCCATCAGGTTGAGCCCGACAACGAGAATAAGGATGACCACGCCCGGCAGAAGCCCCACATGCGGGTGCACAAGCATGACCGTGCGCCCTTCCGCCAACATCGCACCGAGGTCGGCGGTTGGCGGTTGCGCTCCGAGGCCAAGAAAGCTCAAGCCCGCCGTTTCCAAAATCATCCAACCCAGGGTCGTCGAGAGGGCGATGATGATCGTCGGAACGACGTTCGGCAACACTTCGGCGAGGAGAATGGCCGGTCGCTTGCGCCCCGAAAGCACCGCCGCCTCGACGAAGGCGCTGCGTGTCCACAGCAGCGTGGCCCCGCGCACATTGCGGGCGAAAAAGGGAATGTTCACGACAGCGATGGCGAGCAACGCATTGAGCAGCCCCGGCCCGAGGACGGCGACGATAGCCAGGGCAAGAATGAGGTAGGGAAAGGCCAGGAGCATATCCATGCTGCGCATCAAAAGCGTATCCACCCACCGCCGATAAAAGCCCGCGAGCAAGCCAATGAGCGACCCCGCAAACCCCGCCACCACCGTTGCCGAAATGGCCACCGCGAGGGACAGGCGCAGGCCGTGCAAGAGGCGTGAGAGAATATCGCGCCCGAGCGAATCCGTCCCGAGGAGGTGCCCGTCGCTCCCTGGCGGAGCCAGCCGGTTGGTCAGGTTGGCCTCGTTCGGATCGGCAATGGGCAGGAGGGGTGCACAGAGCGCCGGCACCACCAGCAGAAGAACGATGACAAGGCCGACAAGGGCTGAAGGGTTGCGCAGAAATCGGCTCATTTCTGCAGGCGGGGATCGAGGACCGCTTGAAGCACATCGGCCGCGAGGTTGACCAGAACATAGGCCGTGGCCACGAGGAGCACGCCCCCTTGCACAAGGAGCAGGTCGCGCTGGGTCACCGCCTCCACAAGCATGCGACCGAGACCCGGCCACTGAAAGACCGTTTCCACATACACCGCCCCGCCAAGAACGTAGCCTGCCTGTAAGCCAAGCACGGGCAACACCGGCACGATACCCGCCCGCACGGCATGGCACCACAAGATGCGTCCTTCGCCGGCCCCTTTGGCCCGTGCCGTGCGCACGAAATCCAGCCTCAGTACCTCCAGCATCTGCGTGCGCACAAAGCGCGCCACGAGGGCCGCCGCGACCAGACCCAGCGTCAGGGCCGGAAGCGCGAGGTGCCGCAGGAGCGCCCCCGCCGAGGGATCCTCGCCAAAGGTCTGTATCCCCCCGGAAGGCAGCCATTGCAGATGTATCGAAAACACCATCACAAACAAAAGCCCCAACCAAAAGGCCGGTGTCGAAATCCCCACCATGGAGACCACGGAGAGGCTGCGGTCGATCCACGTGTATTGACGTGCGGCGGCGAAAACCCCCGCACCGACTCCCAGTAACAGGCAAACGAGGTACCCCGCCGAGGCCAGCAAAAGCGTTGCCCGGCCCCGCTCCCACAGTTCCTCAGCAACCGGCCGGTCGACACTGTAGGCGTATCCAAAATCCCCCTGCAAAACCTGCCCGATCCAGGTGAAGTAGCGTGTCCACAGGGGCGCATCCAGGGCCATTTGCGCCCGCAGACGATCAAGATTGGCCTCCGTGGCGTAGGGCCCCAATAAAGCCAGGGCCGGATCCCCCGGAATCAAAGCCATGAGCAAAAACACCAGCACCGACACCCCCAGCAACACCGGCCCGGTCCAAAACAATCGTTCCCAAACCAACCCCCTCATTGCCTTCCCTCCTCATGGTCTTCTGGCGGCGGTACACCACGTTTGCCCCAAGGGGGCAGAAGGCGATAGCCCAGGGCAAGCGAAGCAACGCCCTGGGTGAACGGCCATCCAATGGGCAAGCCCTGCTGGGGCGGCAGGTGTCCAGCGTTGTTCCCATGCACCCGCCAGGCGCCTTTCGCCCCTTTGGGGCCATAATTGGAGGCCTTAAGGTGTGCGCTTCCGTCCGCCCCAGGGACATGCACGCCCCCTCCTCCCCGTCGGCTCGCCTTCAAATCCGTGGACGTCGGAAGCGCGAGCAAGGAAACAGCCTCGAAAAGCTGCCCGCGCCACACGCTGACCCCCGGACGGGGCCGCGCCCCCTTTTCCACGCCCGCCAGATCAAACAGGAAGGACGGTTCCAACTGCAGCCCCCTCACCTCGACCCGATGAACCGCATTCTGCCGCCAGCTTGCGACGAAAGCCCAGGGTGCTTCTTCATGGATCAGGCGGTCGGCCTGCCGGTAATAGCGCGCCCGCGCATCCAAATCGGTCGTGCGCCGGGCTGCCGCCAACAGGGCGTCCAGCTCAACGTTTTCAAAAAAGCCGGAATTGAACCCGCCGGCTTCCGGCAGGGCTGTCGAGCTCAAGGTTAGCGACGGCAGGGTGTCCGGATCGTTCGTCATCCAGGCCATCTGCGCCATCTCGCCCGGGCGGGTGAGGCCGGCGTTGACCCGCGCCAAAAAGGTGTTCCATTCAAAAACTTCAATGCGCACATCCAGCCCCACGCGGGCCAAGTCGGCTTGAATCGCGCTCGCCATCGGAAGGGGTTCGAGCATCCCCGATCCGCTTGAGGGGGCCAGCAGATGGAGGCGCGTGCCCACCGCACCGGCTTCCTCCAGAAGCTTCCGCGCCCGGTCCGGATCGTGGGGATACGGTTCCAAATCGGGATCACGTGCCCACGCGAATGCATCGGCGAACGCTCCGCGCGCGACCACCGCCGTGTCTTGAAGGAGGTCGCGCACCAGACTCTCCTTGTCGATAGCATAGTTGACCGCCTGGCGCACGCGACGGTCATTGAAAGGCGGCTCCCGCGTATTGAGAATCAAAAACCACAGGTGCGGACCGGTTGCCTCGGCCACGGCCATGCCGGGCCGCTCCCGAAAGTAACCGATGATGTCCGCCGGAACTTCAAGAAGGATATCCAGCTCCCCCGCGACCATCGCCGTGAGGCGGGCGTTTTCATCGGTGAGGGCGCGGAAGACGACGCGGGGCGTGCGCGCGGGCGCTCCCCGGTAGCCCTCGAAGCGTTCAAGTTCAACCCACTGCCGACGCTCCCAGTTGCGCAGGCGATAGGGCCCCGTCCCCGATGGATGGCGCCCAAAACGCCGCCCGTGCTCCCGCACAGCAGCCGGCGAGACGATGAATCCGGAAGGATAGGCCAGGTTCGAAAGAAAGGGTCCGTAGGGCTCGCTCAGGGTGAAGACCACGGTTCGCTCGTCCGGTGTCGTGATGGTTTCGATACGGTCGAAAAGAAACGACATCGGAAACGGGCCGGTGTCCGCCTGCGGGTGATCGGGGTCGAGCAGGCGCTCAAAATTGAAGCGCACCGCCTCCGCATCCAGAACAGACCCATCGTGAAACCGCACCCCCTCCCGCAAATGAAAGGTGAAGCGCCGACCGCCGTCGTCAACGGTCCACCGCTCCGCGAGACCTGGACCCACTTCGAGCGTGCCCGGCTGGAAGCGCACGAGCCCTTCATACATTTGCGCGAGTATGCGGAAGTCGTTGGTCGTGGTCACGACATGCGGGTCGAGTGAGCGCGGTTCGGCGGCCTGTCCAATGAGAAGGGCATCCTCCGGAGGTCGACGCTCTCCACTGCAAGCACACAGGCAACAGCCCGCCAACCAAACGAAGAAAATCCCCGCGAGCCGCCGCCGAAGGCTCTGCTCTTCACGGCCCTTCACCGCTCCGGCGCAGCCTCCTCACTCCGCGAGTGGCCGCCCAAAGGCTCCTGCAAAACACGGGCCGCCTCCTCATGCAACAAGGGACCCACCGAGACCTTGCGTGTCTCCGGAAAGTGCCGCAGGCCTTCCTCCAGATGTGCCCTCCCCGGAGAAATCGGAGGCGACTGCACATACGCCAGCATCAGGCGACCGATGGCATCGAGGGCGCGGATGTGCGTCCGCTCGTAGCCGTGCGAGGCATCCACGCCGAAGGCCGCGAGGGCCGTGCGGATGTCGTTACCGGCCTCCACGGCGGAAGCGCTATCGCAACGGTAATACCGAAAGACGTCGCGCGCGTGCGGAATCTTCGCCTCCTCGCACAAACGCAAAAGGTGGTAGGTGAGGTGAAAATCAAAAGGCCCGGATGAGTCCGCCATACCAATGGTCGCACCGAACTCCGTCGATGCCTGGCCGGGGGCGCAGGTACCGTTGTCGATCGTGACCATTTCCGATATATCCCCGTGGAGCACAGCCGAGGCCCCAATACCAACCTCCTCGGAAATTGTGAAGAGCAAATGGGTCGTTTGCGGCAGCTCGATCCCTTGCTCGCGGATCGCCTTGGCCACCGCGAGGAGGGTGGCCACCCCGGCTTTGTCGTCGAGGTGGCGGGCCACGAGGAAGCCGTTGGGCAAGAATTCCGCGTGCGCGTCGACACCGATGAAGTCCCCCACGCGGATGCCCAGATCGCGGGTGCTTTCGAGGTTGCCGGTGATCTCGTCGATACGCACCTCGAGGTTGGCCCAGTTCACCGGCTGCGTATCCACTTCTTCATTATACACATGCCCGGAAGCTTTCAGCGGAAGGATGGTGCCCCGGTAAATGGTTCTGGCGGCAAAAATGGAGACGCGCGCCCCTTCGGCAAAGCGGGCCGACCACGTGCCCAGGGGGACAATGGCGAGGCGCCCGTTGTCCTTGATGTCCGCCACCATTGCGCCGAGCGTATCTAGGTGCACCACGATCGCACGCGCCGGCAAATCGCACTTGCCCTTCAGTGTCGCCCGGATGGCACCCCGCCGCGTCAGCTCGTAAGGAATGGAAAGGCGCTCCAGTTCGCTGCACACTTCGCGCACAATCGGGTCAGTATACCCAACAGGGCTGTGAATCCCAAGGAAGTGCAAAAGGCGCTCTTGCAAATAGGTGTGATCGATAGGTGTGCTCATACGGATTCGGATTCGTGGCGGCGCACACACTCAGCCGTGTGCGGGAAAAGGAAATCAATGAAACGCTCCGCCGTGGGGGCGGGCTCGTGGTTGGCCAGTCCCGGCCGCTCATTGGCTTCGATAATGACATACGCCTCCCCCTCAACATCCGGCACGAGAAAATCAAACCCGACGACGGGGATTTCCAGGGCCTGGGCCGCACTCATGGCTGCGGCCGCCAGGTTTGGCGAGAGGCGGGCGGTGACATCGTGGATGGTGCCGCCTGTGTGCAGGTTTGCTGTCTTGCGCACTTCGAGGCGCCTGCCCTCCGGCAAGGTTTCGTCGAAGCTCAAGCCCGCGTTGCGCACGCAGCGCTCCGTCTCCGCGTCCAAGGGGATCCGGCTCTCTCCGCCGGTAGCGGCTTCACGTCGACGGCTGGCTGACTCAATCAATTGGCGCACAGTGTGGCGGCCCGTGCCGACAACCGTCGGCGGACGCCGCACGGCTGCCGCCACAACCGCACCATTGATCACGATGATACGCAGATCCTCGCCCTCCACGAATTGCTCGAGGAGCACACGCTCGTCCACCGCCGCAGCCGCCCTCACCGCGCTGGCCAGCTCTTCCGGGGTGCGCACATCCACCGAGATGCCCGCACCTTGCTCGCCCCTGGTAGGTTTGACGACGATGCGGCCATGCTCTTTCAAAAATGCCCGCGCCTGTTCGTCGTCGACCCAAGGGGCTTGCGCCGGCACGGAAATGCCCGCTTCGAGAAGAATTTCGCGGGTCAGGGCCTTGTCGTCGCAGCGGCTCATGGCAACGGCCGAAGTCAATTCACTCAGCGACTCCCGGCAGGTGATGCGCCGCCCGCCCAACTGCAGACGAAAGTAGCCGCGCCCGGGATCAACCGGTGCCACGGCAATGCCGCGCCGCAAAGCTTCATCAATGAGAATGCGGGCATAGGGATTGTATCCGGCGTGCGGAAAATCTCCTACGAAAAGCGACTCGTTGATCGAATTCCGCATTTTCACCGCGAAAACCGCCACCCGCCGGAAGCCGAGTTTTTCGTAGAGACGGATGGCGCTCTCGTTTGTGTGCATCACCGACAAGTCGAGTTGAGCCCGCCCGCGCGCCCGATACTCCTCGATGATATAGCGGATGAGCGATTCCCCAACCCCCGGAAAGGGAGCCTGCGGATCGACCGCCAGAGACCACAGACTGGAGCCGTTTTCGATGTCCTCAAAACACGCCATATGATCCACCCCCAGGGCCACCCCCAGCACCGCGCCCGAGGCGTCGTCCCTTGCGAGCACGTAGACATGCCGCGGATCAGCCCGCCCCTTCCAGACCGTGTCCGGGTCAACCGGCACCATATCGTGCAGGCGGTAGATGCGGTTGATTTCCGCGATTTCTTTGTGGTTTTGTAAGGGAGCGACGGAAAAGCCCGTCCCTGTGCGCGGACGCGGCGCATAATCCTCAAAGCGGATGCGGTAGGTATGGGAAGGGTCCAGAAAAAGGCGCTGCGGCTCAAGGCTCAGGACAATGTGCGGATCAGTCAGATAAAAAGCGATATCCCGTCGGCCCGGTTCCTCTTCCAAAATGCAGCGCACCACGGCCTCCGGGTCGGGGAAGGTGTGCGCGAAGAGCAGGCGTCCCCATCCGCAATCCACGGAGACGCCACCCGACGATGAAGGGTGTGCAAGCTCGGGGTTTTCCATTGTCGTGAGATTTTAGATACCGTGGGCCTGCAGCCACAACTCCAGAAGCGACAATTGCCAAAGCTTCGATCCACGCAGGGGCGTGATATGCTTCTCCGGCTCCTTCAAAAGTTTCTCCACATAGGCCTTCTGGTAAAGACCGCGGTCCGTCGCCGCCTGATTGAGCAGCGCATCCCTCGCCAACTCCAGGAAGGGTCCGCGCAAATACTTCAGCGAAGGCATCGGGAAATACCCCTTGGGCCGGTCGATGACCTCGTGCGGGATGACAGACCGCGCCGCCTCCGCGAGCACATACTTGCCGCCCTTGGCGATCTTGTGTTCAGCCGGGACGGCCGCTGCAAACTCCACCACCTCATGGTCGAGGAAGGGCACCCGCGCCTCCAGGCTGGCCGCCATGGTGTTGTTGTCCACCCGCTTCACCGGGTCGTCCACCAGCATGATGCGCGTATCGATGCGAAACGCCTTATCCACCGGACGAGGTGCGCCCGGTTCGGCAAAGTGTGCCTCGAGGAACTGCCGCGCATAGTCCTCCTCCACATAAGCCGCCTGCATCATTTCCCGGTATTCATCAAAATTCCGGTCGACAAAGACGCGGGCGTAGTCGCGCACCGAATCAGTGCTCTCCAGCATCGGCGGATACCAGTGGTAGCCGCCGAAAATCTCGTCGGCACCTTGCCCACTTTGCACCACTTTAACGTATTTGGCCACCTCCTTCGAGAGCATGTAAAAGCCCACATTGTCGTGGCTCACCATCGGCTCGGACATGTTCGCAATGCACTCCCGCAGCGCAGGCAGGGCCTTCGAGCTATCGACAAAAAGCTGATGATGGCTCGTCTGGAAGTGTTTCGCGACGATGTCCGAATACATAAACTCGTCGCCCTTTTCTTCACCCACAGTCTCAAACCCAATCGAAAAGGTTTCGATACCCGAAGCACCACTCTCCGCCAGGAGACCCACGATCAGACTCGAATCCAGCCCGCCGGAGAGCAGCACGCCCACAGGCACATCCGCCACCAGGCGCCGCTTCACTGAACGCCGCAAGACGTCCAGCGTGGCCGCCTTCCAATCCTCAAACGTGAAGTTTTTGTGTTCCTCGCGCGGTTCGAAGGAGAGCGACCAAAAAGAGCGCTCATGCCAGGTATTGTCCGGCTCGATGGTGGCCAGAGTGCCGGCCGGCAGCTTGCGCACCCCCCGGATCATCGTGTGCGGCGCGGGCACGACCGCGTGAAAACTCATGTAATAATTCAGCGCCACCGGATCCAGCCGTGTATCCACACCGCCCCCCTTCAGAAGCGCCGGAAGGCTCGAAGCAAATCGAATCCCCTGTCCTCCGTGTGTGTAGTAGAGCGGCTTGATCCCCAGCCGGTCCCGCCCGAGCAGCACCCGTCCGCTATCCCGTTCGACCAAGGCGAAGGCAAACATACCATTGAGCCGCTTCACGAAATCCGGCCCCCACGCATGGTAGGCCTTCAGGAGAACCTCCGTGTCGCCCTGACTGAAGAAAGTATAGCCCTTCCCTTCCAGCTCCAACCGCAGCTCCTTATAGTTGTAGATCGCCCCGTTGTAGACGATAGCGAGGCCCAGCGCGGCATCCACCATCGGCTGCTGAGCGGCATCGCTCAGGTCGATAATCTTCAAGCGGCGGTGCGCCAGGCCCACACGGCCCTGCACATACAACCCATGTGCATCCGGCCCACGCGCCGTCATCACATCCGCCATCGCCGTCAACACTTCCGGCCGCGCCGCCTCCCCAGGAGGACGTATATCTCCACAAATTCCACACATAATGATCTGATTTTACAGTGATTCAATCGGGCTCAACACCCTACCCCCCTACCCTGCACACCCCTCCCCCCCTGTCAAAGAGTGAATTCCAAAAAACATATACCTGGTATATTTTTTCCCTCGACAAAAGGGGATGGAAAGGCAGGATGGGAAGGATGAAGCATTTATTACCGATGAAGGGGCGGCGAATGCCGCGGATTGTGCGGAGGGATTGCGATAGTTGCTACCATGTGGTCAGCCGGGTGAATGGGCGGGAGTTCCTGCTGAGGGATGTGGAGAAGGAGGCGTTTGTGGATTTGCTTTGGCGGGTGGCCGGATTTTGCGGGGTGAAGGTCCTGGCCTTTGCAATTCTGGATAACCACTTTCATTTACTGGTGGAGGTGCCGGCAAAGGTGGGCGAGTTGAGCGATGAGGCGCTCCTGGATCGGGCGCAGCTCCTTTACGGAAAGGAACGCAGGCGGCAGCCGCTTTCGCTTGTCCGCATCGCGCGCGCCTTGCAGGCCGGGGGTGCCGCGCGCGAAGGTATGCGGTCTTTGCTTCTCGGCCGCATGGCGTCGCTGCCGATGTTTGTGAAGATTCTCAAGCAGCGCTTCTCGATTTCTTTTAACCTGAAATACGGACGCTCGGGCACCCTTTGGGAAGATCGTTTTCACAGCGTTTTGGTGGAGAATGCGGCAATCGCCTTGCGCACGGTGGCCGCCTACATTGACCTAAATCCCGTACGGGCGGGCATTGTCGATGACCCCAAGGATTACCGCTTTAGCGGCTATGGCGCCGCCGCCGGGAGCAAAGGGGGCGTGGCGGGCTACGGGCTTTTTCGTTACCTCAAGGAGCGGTTCGGCGACGGTTCGACGACGTTGGCCAGTCTGGCGGGAGCGTATCGGAAACTTCTCTACATCAAGGGCAGCCAAGGACCCAGGGAATCCGTCTTCACGGCTGAGGAAGTGCGGAAGGTGTTGGCAACCGGCGGCAACCTCTCAACAGCTCAGCTTCTGCGTTGCCGCTTGCACTTTCTGACGGCAGGCGCGGTCATCGGTTCGAGGGCCTTCGTGGAAAATTTTATTTCGGCGCGCAAACGGAAGCGAGGGAGAGTCAAAGAATGCCCCAACGAATTCTTGGGCGAGGGAGACTTGCACGCCTTGCGGGCGCGTTGAGGGTGGGTTCAGACGGATGCGAGAACGTCGGGATCGTCACTCATGATCCCATCCGCGCCAAGATCAGCGAGGCGTCGGGCGGTGGGCGTGTCGTTGATCGTCCAATACAGAAGCGGGAGCCCACGGACGCGGGCGGCGCGGCGGAGGGGCGCAGCGGTCAGGGAGAGAATGCCGGAACGCGGCGGAAGGGAAAAGGCGTTGTAAGCGGGACGCAGGAGGTGATCGAGGCGAAGGCAGGCTAGGACGTAAAACAGCCCGACCTCTCCGCGCGAGGCACAAGTGGGCACGCGGGCATCCAGCTTGCGGGCGAGTTTGAGGGCGGTGCCGGAAAAGGAGCCGATGAGCGTGCGGTCGCGCCGGTCGAAGCGGTCGATGAGGGCGATTACATCGGGAACACTTTCGACGGTCTTGACCTCCACGAGCAGCGGGGTTTTGGGAAATTTTTCGAAAACCGCCTCGAGGGTCGGGACGCCCTCCTCCACCCCGCTGTTGGGCGGGGCCGCCCGAAGCGCGGCCAGCGCGGCCACCGTCTGCTCCCGCACGGAACCGGTACCGTTGGTGGTGCGTTCCAGAGTGGGGTCGTGGATGACCACGGGCACGCCATCCGCCGACAGGTGCACATCCAGTTCAATCGCTTCGGCCCCGTCGGCGAGGGAAGCGGTGAAGGCGTGAAGGGTGTTTTCCGGGTAGCGGGCGGCGCAGCCACGGTGAGAGATACGCCGGGGCCGCCCGTCGCCGCGCCAAAAGGCCGCCGCCCCCGGCGCACCCCGGCTTTGCGAAACCGCCTGAAGCAGAAGCCACAGGGTAGCCAAGCCAAGGATGATGAGGAGGGTGAAAGCCATACAATGGAGTGATCAGGGTTTAGCTTCGCAGGGCACCGCCTGTCGGGGTGGTGGCGGGGATGTTTTCCGGGGGTCCGCTGTAGAGGAGGTGGCCGCCGTCGCGCCCCCCGCCGGGGCCGAGGTCGAGGAGCCAGTCGGCCAGACGAATGACATCGGGGTGGTGTTCGATGAGGATGAGGGTGTGCCCCTGATCCCGTAGGCGAAAGAGCAGGTCGATGAGGTGCTGGATGTCCTGCCAGTGCAGGCCGGTGGTGGGCTCATCGAGGATGTAGAGGGTGGGATCGGGTGAGCGTTTGCTCAATTCCAGGGCGAGTTTGATGCGCTGCGCCTCACCGCCGCTGAGAGTGTTGGCGGCCTGGCCCAAATGGATGTAGCCGAGTCCGACATCGTGCAGGGTGTCGAGGCGGTTGAGGATTTTCGGCACGGCCCGGAAGACGTCGCGCGCCTCGTCCACCGTAAGGCCGAGGGCGTCAGCGATGTTCAAGCCCTTGAAGCGCACTTCGAGGGTTTCGCGGTTGTAGCGGCGTCCGTGGCAGGCCGGACACTCTGTGTAGACGTCGCCGAGGAACTGCATGTCGAGCTTGATCTGGCCGTCGCCCTGGCAGTTTTCGCAGCGGCCGCCGCGCATGTTGAAGCTGAATCGTGCGGGCGTGTAACCGCGGACTTTCGACAAGGAGCATTTGGCGTAGAGCTGCCGGAGATCGTCGAAGAGCTTGGTGTAGGTGGCCGGGTTGGAGCGGGGGCTGCGCCCGATGGGATCCTGGTCGACGCGGACGAGCCGCCGGACATGTTCCCAGCCGGTGATGCCGTCATGGCGACCCGGAATGGCTTTGCTGCGGTTGAGTTTGAATGCGGCGGCGGATCCGAGGATATCGTTGACGAGGGTGCTTTTGCCGGAGCCGCTGACCCCGGTAACAACCGTCAGGAGCCCCACGGGAAAGGCGGCATCGATGCTTTGGAGATTGTGTTCGCGGGCACCTTGCACGCGCATGTAAGCGTCCGTGGGCGATTTCCGGGCGGCGTTGCGCTCAAGCTGAATCTGACCGCTGAGAAAGCGACCGGTGGTGGAGAGGCGGTCGGTCTTGGCCGCTTCCACGGAGCCCGCGAAGAGGATGCGTCCGCCAGCCGCCCCCGCGCCCGGTCCGATCTCGAGGAGATGGTCGGCGGCTTCCATGACATCGGCATCGTGCTCCACGACGATAACGGAGTTTCCCCGGTCGCGCAGAGCCTTCATGCTGCGGATGAGGCGGGCGGTATCGGCGGGGTGCAGGCCGATGGTGGGCTCGTCGAGCACGTAGGTGACCCCGACGAGGCCCATGCCCAGTTGGGTGGCCAGGCGCACGCGCTGCGCTTCGCCGCCGCTGAGGCTCGCGTAGCTGCGGTCGAGAGTCAGGTAACCGAGTCCCACTTCGAGGAGGAACTGGAGCCGGCTTTCGAGCCCGCGAAAGACCTCGCCGAGTTTGGTCTGGCGATCATTCGCTCCCTCTGCCGAGGTCGCGCGGGCTTGCTGGATAAAGTCCCGCGCCTCCGTGAGGTCCATGCGTAGAAAAGCCGCATAGCCGAGTCCGGCAAATCGGGCCGCGCGGGCCAGCGGTGCCAGCCGGTCGCCCCCGCAATCGGGGCATTCCGCGCCCACCTGATAGGCCATGAGCCGCGCGCGCAGGCCATCGCTGGAGGTCTCGCGGCGGGTGCGTTCGAGATCGGCGAGGATACCAGGGAAGGTGCGCGACTCCGGTTTGCGGTTTCCCCCGCGCAGCTTGAACTGGAAGAGGCGGTCGCCGGTTCCGTGAAGAATTCGTTGCCTGACCTCAGCGGGCAACTCCTCCCAAGGGCAATCGGGATCAAAGGGAAGCTGCTCGGCGAGTTGCTTGAGGGTGGCGTTGCGCTCGATGATCATGCGCTTGGATCCGAGCCGCCAGGGTTTGATGGCCCCGCCCTTGACCGATTTCGACGGGTCCGGAACCAGCAGTTCCGGGGCGAAACTGCGCGCCGTGCCAAGGCCGCCGCAGGTGCCGCAAGCACCCTCCGCGTGGTTGTGGGAAAAGTGGCGTGGCGTGAGAGGTTCGTAAACCCTTCCGCAGATGGAACAAGCCAGGTTGCGGCTCAAGGGAATCTCGCGGAGGGGCTCTTCTTTATTGGCTTGGACAAGGGCAACAGCGCGGTTGCCGCCCTCCCGAAAGGCCAGTTCGAGGGAATCGGCGAGGCGGGACCGCTGGTCCGCGCGCAAAACAAGCCGGTCCACACCGATTTCGAGGCTCACCTCCCCGCTGAGTCCGTCGAAGATGGCCGGGTCGTCGATTTCAGTGAGCCGCCCCGCGACCCGGACCCGTTGAAAACCGCGCTGCCGCAGACCGGACAACTCCCCCCGCAGCACCGAGACCCGTCCGACCATGAACGGAGCGAAGAGCCAGCAGCGGGTGCCCTCCTTTTCCGCCAGCAAATGCTCGATCGTATCGTCCAGGGTCTTCCGCACTATCCGGCCCCCGTCGAGCGGGCAAAAGGCCTCCCCTGCAAGGGCCCAGAGGAGCCGGGCATAGTCCGCCACCTCGGTCACTGTGGCGACGGTGCTCCGGGGATTGGCCCCGGCGGCCTCGCGCTGCTCGATCGCGATCACGGGCGAGAGCCCTTCGATGAAATCGACATCCGGCCGGGGCAACTGCTCAAGGACCTGCCGGGCGCGCACAGAGAGGCTGTCCATGTACTTGCGGTAGCCCTCCGCGTAGAGGGTATCGAAGGCCAGGGAAGACTTTCCGCTTCCGCTCACACCGGTGATCACGACCACTTGGCCGCGGGGCAGCGATACGTCGATATTTTTCAGATTGTGCTGCCGGGCACCTTTCACCCGGATCCATTCCTCGATTCCCATCGGGGCATTCAAACACATATTCCGGTTCTGTCTATCCGCTGATGCAGGGGCGCGGCAATGAATCAGAGATTTTCCGGGCGGCTCAGGGCCTCCGCGCTTTGCTGCCCCGTCATGAACATCACCATGAGGACCCAGAGGCAGAGCACGATGTTTTGCATGGGGAGCTGCAAATCGGTCGGGAGCAGGTAAATGAGGATCACAGCGGGCACCCAGACCAACCAGTTGGGAATGATCACGGGCAAAACCAAACGCCGATACCAGCCCGCGTGCAGGTGGTTTCGCCGGAGGCTTTGCCACGAATAGCCACCGTGCGCAAAGAGCATCCCCACGACGAGCGACGGCGCCGCCCAGAGCGGCACATAGACAAACTGATCGAAGAACACCTTCGGCACGAGGATTTGCCACGAAATACCCTCGCCGAAGAGCCATGCCTGGAAGCGGTAGAGCACATCTACCTCGATTCCCTTGAGCGCCCAGAAAACCAGGAGGAAGGCAAAGTATCCGATCCCCCAGTGCCTGGGCGCACTCGCCTTTTGCAGAGATTGCATGAAATAAGGAATGATTGCGGCAAAAATTGCCGTGGAGACCATCGGATAGAGCAGTCCAAAGGAGCTTCGCCATTCGCTCACGCGCTCAAACAGCGGTTGGGCAGCGGGCCAGAAATAAAATGCCGCGACAATACCAGCCCCCGTAATCCAGAGGATCAGTGCGGGAAGCGCATTGGCCCGCGCGGCGGCCAAGCCAAGCCGGAGAAGCGGAGGTTGCGCCAAAGGGGCCGATGAACGAAAGGTTGCGGGAGAATCCATATTTAATGCGAAGACCGCAACCAGCCCCCATTTCCCCAGTCCGACCCGAGGACCAAATGCCCTCCCATCGGAGTGAAGGACCGGGGCGGGGAAGCGGGGAAATTGGTCGGGCTGAGAGGATTCGAACCTCCGACCCCTTGCACCCCATGCAAGTGCGCTACCAGACTGCGCTACAGCCCGAATCAAAAAAAAGAAAAGAGCATCAAGGCGCTCAGAGTGAGTCGGGTCAAGGAAAAGAATCCGCGAAAAAATCTTGTCGACCGCCAAATCCTCCCCCTTGCTCTACTCATCGTTTTTCGAAACGGGGGCGACTAGCTCAGTTGGTTAGAGCGTCTGGTTTACACCCAGTAGGTCGGCGGTTCGAGTCCGTCGTCGCCCACCACCTTTGGGAATTGATTTTCTTGAAATGGAAAAGCTTTCCCAGTGGACAAATGAAGCGGGCCGGGAGCAATCTTGGGAATGCTCCTTTCTCCCCATCAAGACCTCCGGTTCGAACCGTTTTCCCGGCGCGGAAGCTATCTGAATTTTCGACGCTTCGACGATACCACTTACCCGGATGAGGGGCGGCAGGGGCTCTTCTTGCGGCACTGTCATGGTGCCCGCTTCCTCTCACCCTGGCTCGCCCGCATCACAGTGAATGGCGTCGAGCCGCTCAGCCAATGGGACGAGGCTGTGCTCACCCTCTCCCCTCCGAATGGCGGGGGACACGTGGAGATTGCTTTTGACGGCACTGAATCTCTCCGTTTACGGGGCCAGGGGTGTGCGCTTGAGCTTGAGTTTGAGACAGCGCCGGGGGCCTCCATGTATCCGACCAGGTGCGGTGCCTGGGAAGTGAACACCCGGGCATGCCGCCGCAAGGTCCTCCTCCGCGCGATGGTTGGCGAGTTGAAAACGGAGACGGATTGGCACGGCGAAGCGAGCAAACGAATGGTTGCCCGCTTCACAACGGATCAAGGAGATGCCTGGGAAGGGGTCCTCGATTACTTCGACAGCACATGGATTCCCCGCGATCCGCGTTCCTTTGACGTATGCGCGGCGGAGGTCCGCGCGGATTTCGCATCCTTCGTGGAAGCGTTGCCCATGGCCTCCGATGAGTTCGCAGCGTCTAAGCGGCGGGCGGCCTACGTCAACTGGTCAGCCATTGTCGAGCCATGCGGGCAATTTCGGCGTCCCGCCATGCTGATGAGCAAAAATTACATGTCGAATGTGTGGAGTTGGGACCATGCTTTTAACGCCATGGCCCACATGGCGGGCGACCCTGCCCTCGCGTGGGATCAAATGCTGCTCATGGCAGATCGCCAAAATGAACATGGAGCCTTTCCCGATGCGCAGAACGACGTCCACGAGCACTTTAATTTCTGCAAACCACCCATTCACGGCTGGGCAGTCGGTTTGCTGCGGGCGAGCAACCCCGGTTTTTTCACCCCCTCACGCGTGCGGGAAACCATTGCCTGGCTTGAGCCATGGACGCGTTGGTGGATGAATCACCGGCTCTGGGAAGACGGCGGGTTACCTCTGTATCTACACGGCAACGACAGCGGCTGGGACAACAGCACATTTTTTCTCAGGGGGGTGCCTGTGTTCACACCCGATCTGCCCGCCTTTCTCGCCCTGCAATGCCGCGAACTGGCCCATCTTCACCATCTTCTGGGTCACCGCGCCGACGAGATTCGCTGGGCCACTGAGGCGGACCGCCTGCAAAATCTTCTCCTCAAGACCCTCTGGGATGGCGAACGGTTCTTTGCGCTTCGGCTTCCGGGCAAAGAACAGGTCTCGGCAGACACCCTCATTGAAGCGATACCGCTGGTTCTGGGCAGTGCCCTGCCCCTGGAAGTGCGCGACCGGGTGATTTTGCGATTGAAGCGCTATCTCACGCCCTTCGGCCTCGCGACCGAGCACCCGCAAAGCCCTCACTACACGCCCGACGGCTATTGGCGCGGTCCGATTTGGGCTCCCCCCACCCTTCTGATTATTGACGGTCTGCAAAGAAGCGGCGAAGGCACGCTCGCGAAAGAAATCGCCCTGCGCTACCTTCGGTTATGCACCCGCTCGGGATTTGCGGAGAATTTTGATGCCCTCACTGGTGCGCCCCTTCGCGATAAAGCCTACACGTGGACATCGAGCGTCTTTCTCATCCTCCTCTCGCGGTTGAGTGAAGCCACGCCCACTCTGAGAGATTAGAGAACAGCGGCCTCTCAACCAGAATCGACGGAGCCGGCCACCTATCCCAGATTTGGCATATTGTCTTTAATGAGCCGTGGACGCAGCCGGAAGTTCGTTTTTGGCCTTCCCCACCGTTTCTTGCGCCCTCTCTTGTGCTTAGGCGTATTCCAACAAATCCCGTGTTGACGGGAGATCGCGAATGATTTCGTCCGGGTTGGGCCCCACGCCGATATAGCGCAGATTCGGCAAGTTCGTCGGCCAGTCTGCGAGCGGACCGTAGGCGCAATCCAAAGTCGCCTTAATCATCAGCGCGATATACCTTTGGGCGTTCTTCGGCAAACCGGTAAAGTGCCGCACTGACCGAATATCCTCCGACCACCCCGGCGTTTGCAAAAAGACCGGTTGCACCCGCCGGTGCACCGCGCTTGATCGCGGCACATGACGCAGCAGCGTGCCGTCGACATCCCGATACGCCGAGCAAATGAAGAGGTCGCCATCCCAGTCCTCGCCGGTGCTCAGAGCATCGAGCTTGTTGATTGCCAAATCGTCACAACCCCCGTAGCGGAGGGAATCGCCCTTTTCCACCGCATCAAACCACCCCACCATGCGCTGACGCCCCGTAGTCGCCCCGAACTCCAGCTTCTTCAGGCGTTCGCCCAAAGGATGCCCATCGGGGAACTGCGTCACAAAGGTGTGCGTACCCACCTTGGTGTCATACGCCTTGCACACGCCAATCACGTGCACCGGCTGCACCGGAAGGCCCGCGCTCAGAAAAAACTCCGCCGGCAGTGTGTGCGAGGCGGTTACGTTGGGCGCGAAACCAAACCGCTTGTCCAGCCAGTAAGCCTGCCCGAATTCACCCAGAATGTAGCGCCCCCGGCGGAGCGTTGCCAAAAGCATCTCCCGCACATCCCCGATGCGCTCGCGCAAAGCCGTCCCCGCCTGCCAATAGGCATCCACCAAATCCTCCAGCTTCAGGGTGAAGGGCTCCGCCCCACAGAATCGTTTGAAGGCAAAAGTCTCCCGCGCGATCAACCCCTCATCGATCATCGCCTGATGGGCGCGCTCCTCGGCGGTCGAGAGCGTATCGAAAAAACCGAACCACTGCTCCGGCGAAATGCCGCAGACGTGTTGGATCGTCCGACAGGCCCGCTCCAGGCGCGCCGAGAAGACCCGCGCAAAGTCTGCCTTGTTCTCCAAAAACGCCGCATAGGTGATCGGGAAACAGGCGGTCTCATCGCTGTAAGCCGGGGAAATCCCGCGGCCCGTTGAACCCCGCGGGGTCTCACCCAAAGTCTCCACCCGGTAGGCCTCCCACGCCAAATCGAGCAACCGGTGACCCAAATCGCTCACCATCGTGCGCTCATCGATGAGCAAACGGTCATAAACCGAAAAACCGCGAGACTCGATATACGCCGCTTCCCAGTGAAATTTGTGGGGATCCGCCACCACGCCGCTTCCGATCGCCAGGACCGGTACATCATCCCGAATCACCCCGGCCGGAAACAGGTTCAGCTTGAGGCCACCGCACGTATGCCCTGAATTCGCACCCCCGTTGACCTTTATCACCACCCCCACCGGCTGGTCATCCGACGTCGTTTCACGGAGTTCCTGAATCACTTCCGGAATCACCCGACCCTTGCCCTCATCCCCCATGCTCAATCCCGTATCGAGGAGAATCCGGCTCTGAAATGCTGTAATCGCCATGCGCTCAAAAAAGAAAAAACGCGTCCCCGGAATGGGAAGCGCATTTTCAGCATTCAGCACACCCCTCCCCCCCACCGCAACGCAAATCCTCAGATTTTGAAAACGCCGTTTTTTGCCTTGCATTAAGGGATGGGTGAGGTATGGTTGGGGGCATGAGTATGCGATTGATACCGTTGAAGGGGCGGCGGATGCCGCGGATTTTGAAGAGGGGGGCGGCAGCGTGCTATC
>JAFIGE010000244.1 GCA_020831585.1 Opitutales bacterium
TCGTTGTCGTAGACAAACTGGGTGAGGCGGTCGGCCCAGTCTGTGACGGTGGCGAGGCGTCCGGCGTTGTCGTAGGCGTAGGTGACGCTGCCTTTGCTCGCCGGGTAGGTGAGTTCGGTGAGGTGGAAGCCGGCGTCGTAGGCATAACCGATGGTATGGCCTTGGGTATCGGTGAAGGCGTTTACGCGGTCGAGGGCATCGTAGCCTCGGGTGAGGACGGCATTGCCTTCGGTGACGGTGCGGATGCGGCCTTTGGCGTCGTAGACGAAATCAATGGTGCCGTCAGCGTCGATGCTTTGTTCGAGGAGGCCGTCGTCGTAATATAAAAAGGTGGTGGTCTGCATGGAAGGTTGCTCAACGGTGTGGAGGAGGAGCCGGTCGTTGTAGCCGTAGGTGTAGGAGCGGTTGAGGGGCGTGGTGACCGTTTCCGGGAGGTTGTTCGCGGTGAAGGCGAACTGGTACGTATTCTCCCTCGCGTTGGTGAGGCCGGTGCGGTTGCCGGCGGCGTCGTAGGCGTGGGTGACGGTGTGGTTGAGCGGGTTGGTGGAGGTTTCGAGGCGACCGGCGTCGTCATAGCCGAGGAAAAAATAGACGTCCAAAATTTACTTGACCTCAAGGTCCGCCCCTGTGAGGGTAGGCGCCTGTTTGAATCATCAACCGATCTGAACCCTGAGCCTAGGGGGAACAAACCATGCCGATTGCCCGAAAATATGTCTACCGCCCCGGAGATGCCGGGGTCTTTCACTGCATTAACCGCTGCGTGCGGCGTGCCTTCCTTTGCGGGTGGGATGACTACGCTGGGAAAAGTTTCGAGCACCGGCGCGAGTGGGTGCGCGGGCGGGTGAAGGAGCTGTGCGGGATCTTTGCGCTGGACGTGTGTGCCTACGCGGTGATGAGCAACCACGTGCACTTGGTCGTGCGGACGCGTCCGGAGGTGGTGGCGGGTTGGAGCGACGAGGAGGTGGCGCGGCGGTGGCTGCGGTTTTGTCCGGGGCGGCGTGACCAGGTCGCGGCGAGTGTGGACGAGGCGCGGTTGGCGGCGTTGCTGGCGGATGTGGAGCGGTTGAAGACCTGTCGCGAGCGGTTGGGGAACCTGAGCTGGTTCATGCGGGGCTTGAGCGAGCAGATTGCGCGTCGGGCCAATCAAGAGGATTCGTGCGCAGGTCGGTTCTGGGAAGGCCGTTTCAAGTGCCAGCGTCTGGCGGATGCGGGCGCGGTGGCGGCGTGCATGGCCTATGTGGACCTGAATCCGGTGCGGGCGGGGTTGGAGGAGACGCCCGAGGCGAGCGAGTATTGCGGAGTAGGGGATCGGCTGCGGGCGCGTCGGGGTCGTGCGGAACTGGCGGCGTGGAAGGCATCGGGGGGAGACGAGTCGAGCGCGACGGAGGTGCAAAAACGGATGTTGGACGCAGCACGTGGAGATGTGGAGCGTGCGCGCTGGCTGGCCCCGGTGGACGCGGAAGAGGGCGGGGTGTTGGGAATGAGCGAGGAGCGTTATTTGCAGCTGGTGGACTGGACGGGGCGGCACCTGCGCGACGACAAAGCCGGAGCGATTCCGGCAGACCTGGCTCCGGTGCTGGAGCGTTTGGAACTGGATGTGGAGAATTGGATTTCGACGGTTGAGCGCTACGGGAGCCTCTATCACCGGGTGGCGGGCAATGTGGAGAAGTTGCGCGAGGCGGCGCAGCGTGTGGGCCAACGGTGGTTCCGTCGGCGGGACCGCGAAGGTTGTGCGGGCGTGTATCGGGTGGCGTGAGCGAGCTTTGTCTTTGGGACACCGAATATCCCGAATGGCACGAATCATTTCTGATGGTTTTCCCGCAGAGCGGGTGAGCGCGCACGTGGGCTGATCGTCCAGCGTGGGAATGATCGATGGAACCAAGGGGAGCGGCACCGACACGGCATGTTTGGCGATGGGCGGTTGCTGTTTGGCGAATTCCTTCGCGCGGTAAACTTCCGCCCACGAGATAACGCCGTTGGCGCGACGAGTATTCCTCCACGGGTTGTCCGCCATTGGCCCACACCTTTGCGGTGTCGGACCACACACTGAGTCAAGGACCACACACTGAGTCAAGTAAAAAATGGATGTCCAATTCCTTACACACTGAGTCAAGTAAAAAATGGATGTCCAATTCCTTTTCGGCGGCTTTGCGGGGGCGTTGGCGGGAGGCATCGGGTATGGATTCGAGGGCGGATTTGGCGATGCCTTCGGGCGCGCCAAAGAGCTTGCGCGCGCCGCCGCGCATGGCATCAATGGGGGCGTGATGAGTGAACTGGGCGGCGGCAGTTTCCGGGCAGGTTTTTTGGGCGGGTCCTTTGGTTCCGCCGCTTCCCACTATGGTCCGCAGTTCGACAACTTCGGAGCTAATCTCGTAAAGTCGGCTGTCATCGGCGGAACCGCCTCCAAGCTCGGTGGCGGCAAATTCGAGAATGGGGCCATCTCGGCGGCCTTTCAGCATTTGTTTAACTCTGGGATGTCGCGATTGCGGGACTCTACGTTTGATGGAGGAACAGGAATTCCCACCAGTCAAGATAACAGACTACAAGTAAGCGGCAGCGCAATTGCTTCGTCAGCAGGTTCCTCTCTTCTTTCTACTGGAATCGAGCAATTCTCCGTGACTCTTGAATACACCGTTGCTTGGTATAGTGGTTCGCTTATGGGCGCCGCAGCGTGGACTGACGGCGTTTTGAATGTACTTCCCGGCTTCCATTTTACACCATTGGAATCGCTCGGATTATATGATTCTTCACATTACGGTCTACGACATAGTCAGATTCTAGGCGGATTATCGAGAGACGCATACCTTTTAGGTCGTGCGGGTGGAATTGGTTTTCTTCACAGGAAGACAGGAACTCCTTTGCCGTTAGGGGAGCGGCTGTTCTTCTCAACTTTGGGTGGCCCGTCCCGTGGGACAGTATTGGGGGGAATGAGATTTGGTTCATTTGCAGGGGACCTCAGTTTTACGTGGGCAGGACGGGTCCATTCTTTCCATCAAGTTAAAAACAACTGGTTCGCGCCAAATGATGAGTAATCAAACACATCCAGAAGGGACTTCGTTGATTGGGTATATTGGATATGCGTTTGCTTGTATCGGAATATTCAGTATTGTCGGTTTTTCATTAACATTTCTATTTGAAAGTATGGAGAGATTTCGGAGCATTCTTCTCTTCTTTTCATATTGCGTCGGAGTCCCTTGCGTTTTCGTTATTTTTGGCCATTGGGTGGAAAAGGTAACTTCGAAGAAAGATTAGCAAGAGACGATCTTCTTGATTTTTTTAGAAAAAAGAAAAACAGGGACATCCACAACAAGAAAAACAGGGACATCCACAAAATTAATGACGTTTCAAGGTGTGCACTATCCGAAAGCTCCATGAAACAGAACGTTTCACTCCCCGTCATCGATTGAACCTTTCGTTGGAAGGAGGGAAGGGGAGAACGTATCACGTCATGCCTGCCCACCGACGGCTTCGTCACCCAGGTGAGCGATTCCCAGGGCACGTCTGGTGGAGCGACCCCGTCTACGATCACCGCAGCCGCGTCACTCAGTTCACCAACGGCAACGGCGAAGTCACCACCCCACCCACACTGAACGAAATGGTTACCCCTCGAACACTTCCAAGAGGGTCTTGGCGTCAAGAATGCGTTCG
>JAFIGE010000060.1 GCA_020831585.1 Opitutales bacterium
AGGCTGCGGAATTGGCCTGCGCCCTGTTTCCCATTATGCCGGGGTGGCTTGGTTTTCGGGACTGCGCAGATGCATGGGCTCATTTTCTCCATCACTTTTTTCAGGGCACGCATGTCGTCGCCCCTGGACAGAAGCCGAACGCGGAGGACCCTGCGCGCATCTGGCAAAAAACCATACGGGATGTCTCTGTTTGGTTGAATTGGGTTGGTAATCTTGCGTATGTTCCTGATGACGATTTCGATTTTCAACTCGCAATAAAGTTGTTCGCTCAGGAGCGCATTGCCGCGTGCACATGGGGAGTTCTGGACGCAGCGTTTGATGGTTGATGGTGGGGTTCCCGGACGGAGCTATGGGTGCGTTCCAGATTTGAATGATTCTCAATGTCCGCTCCGGGACTTCAGGTTGCCAAAGCACGGAAGGGAGCAGACCGAGGATTAACTCGGGTCGGAACGATCCCCGATTCTTGGGGGCAAACAAATGTTCCAAGCCTGTGATTGTGACTGAGATCACTTCATTGCCCATGATCGAACCCAAATGGAAGAACCTGCCCGCCCGGCCTCAGAACTTAGCCGTACCCTCCGGGTGTTTACTCGCTGACGACGTTTTCTGGAAGCACTATTTCGAGAATGATTCTCCCGGCAAGGACATGGTCACCAAACTGGAGTTGGATGAGGCAGGTTGCCTCGTGGTCCAGAAGAAGGCAAACGACGGCTATGTTTTGGAACCGTGGCCCCGTCTCGGGGCATTTCGCTGCCTTTCGGGTGATCCGCGCCCGGCCATTCGGAGCGCGGGGTGGATCCTGCCGCGGGCGCTCGAAGCAGCCCTGCCCACGATAGAAACGTTTGCGCGCGCAGAGGAAGCGGCGGTTCGTGGGCACTTTGAAAGGATGTTGGAGTTCAAAGAAATTCTCCTTCCTCTTAAGCTCGATCCCGCCTCCGCCAGCGCACTGCGCGCCTTTAATGAACAGATCCCCCGGGATGTGCTCGATACGGTTTTCCGCTGGCGGTTTCCGGAACGGCATTTTGCACTGGTTGCAGCCTGTGCCGTTCCGGGATTTCGCGAACTAATCGACGCTCATCCGCAGTTGGCTTTTCTGCTTGCCCCGGAGATTCAGGAATCCAGGCAGCAAGCAGGCTTCTCCTTGCGAGAATGGGAGCGGTTTCTTTCTGTGCGCCCGCATGATATCGCTCACGCCCAACTCGGGTTGCCCAAGCGTCGGGCGGCGCTGACAATTCTGCGGCGCTGTCGAATGATTTGTTTGCAGCGTGTGGGTTTGCTGCAGGAAGTCCAAAAGGCTTTTCGTCATACGCATTTGTGGGACGCCATTCTCTCCCTTCTTCCGCCCCTCGGAAAGCCCATCATCCGCTTGCTTTCACACCGGATCCCCCCCCATCCCCAATTGGTCCGATCCATACACGAAGAATTTTGGTGTGATCCTGAAAGAAAAGACGCTAACATGCTGGCCGATTTCTTTCATTTTATTGCTGATGAACAACGGTATCTCCCTCCGAACGAACAATGTGCCCTTTCCTCTATTCGGTCATTGCGGCGTCTGGTTACGGAGTATGACAAAGTGAAGCGTTTCTGTGTTAGGCGGGAATTGGTCGCGGCGGCTAATGTAATGCCGCAGGCGGGACCGGGCCTGACCTTTCCTTTTCGCATCGTGCCGGGTTTAACCAAACCGCTGCTGACTCGGTCGGACCTTCTCGAAGTGGGTTCAGAGAAGGAGTTCTCGAATTGCCTGCGCGAACCTGACGTTCTTAAACGGCACATTGAAGCAGCGCTCGCTGATGAGGCGCGACTCATTGTCTTCGAGTGCGGGCCATCAAAAGCTCTCGTGGAGATACGGAGGGGCGCAAACGGCTGGTGGCTGCGGGAAGCCAAAGGCCCCCGCAACAAACCCGTACCCAAATCTCTAATGAAGGCCATCCTTATCTGGTGCCGCGTGGAGGGAGTGCGCGACGCCCCGACTGCAAGAAGGGGCTTCCCACCAGATATGTTGGATTGATTGTCTGTTCGGCACCGTCATCCAGGTAAAAGAACTTCTTGACTCAGCGAACTCGAAGCCCATCAAAGTGTTGTTTAAATGAAGACCACAAGCGCAAGTCCGCGCGGCGTCCGTGCCGCTGATGTGAACGATTCCCTCCGCCGGAGGTGTCTTCATTGACCGTATCCGGTCCTGGCTGGAAGCTTGGGGTTATCGATATTTGGAAGTTCCCGTCCTTGAGCGGGCGGATCTCTTTGAGGCCTGCACACAGGGCACGGAGAACCGCATGTTCCGCCTCGAAGGGGGCATGGCCCTGGTTCCCGAGGTAACGAATTATGTGCGTGCGCTGGGAGCGCGGGCCATCGGCTGTGACCGGGTGTATTACGTGACACGCTGCTTCCGCGACGAGACCACGACCGATGCCGAGCGCCTGCGCGAGTTCACCCAGATCGGGGTTGAGTTCCTCGGTGAAAATGCGGCTGATTGCCGCAAGACCGTGCGCAAAGATGCCCTTCGGTTGTTCCGCGAACTCCTCGGCGACGAGGGCTGGGCGCTGGAAGACGGCGTCGAGCGCGGGCTCAATCTTTACACAACGACCGCCGGCACCTTCGAGATCCGGGCAACGGGCAACCGCAAGCAACTCCTCGGAGGGGGCGCCTATGCGGGCGGGGCCGGCTGGGCCCTCGGCTTGGAGCGTTTGGAGTTGCTCCTCAAACGAAGCGGTCAGCGTATCTGAGAGTTTTTATGGGGCGAAAGCTTTGATGGTGAAGCTCAGGCCTGTGGCGCCTGCGAACAGGGTTCAAGTCCCTGTCGCCCTACCAATTTAAAAGGATGCGGAAGAGGCCGATGGCAAAGGGGGGAGGGGACCGGTGCAACGCGTTGGAGTCCCGGCTTTAGCCGGTCTCGCTGCCCGTAATCTCCGCCCACCCGATGCATCGCGTAAACGCGGAACTTGCTCCAACGGCATAGGCTGCACTGAGCGGGCTGCACTGTTGGAATTCGCGTCCTGCGCAATGCGGGACGGTCCCGGTGTTTCGCAGAAGGCACCCGGTGGAAGGAGTTCGTTATCGTGAGCCGTCTTTACGCTTCCTCTACCTCGAGGCGACCGTTGCGGTGGAGGCGTCCGTAGAGGGTGCGGGCACCGTCGAGGCACCATGAGCGACCGCGTTGTCGGGCACGGTTGTGCCGGGATGTGTGGCCAACGATCTGGGGGTAGGGAAGCGCGTCTTCAAACTCCGCATACCAGTCGGCCCAGGTGAGCCCGGGGGCGGGGGCGTCTCCGCCGCGGGCGGCACCGGGCAGGAGGAGGGGGTCGGCTTCGTAACGAAGGTGGGCAAGGGCGTGCCGCGCCCTCCGGTCGAGGCTCTCCAGCGCGGCCTCGGGCGATGGCGCGACCGGCCAGTGGGCCGGGACGACACCGGCATGGCTGATGAGCCAGCCGTTGACTTTTTGGAAGAGGCGGCATTCACGCCAGAAATCGTCGTCGAGGACCTTTCCGATCCGCTTGGCCTTCGAGGGTGAGAAGTCGGCGGGAAGAAAGGGCGGCGCGCTTGCACGGCGCGGCGATTGTTGTCGGCGGACCCAGGGCATCGCCCACAGGTAGGGGATGTCGTGGTTTCCGAGGAGAAGGGTGAGGCGTTCCCCGAAGCGTTCGCGCAGTTCAAGGAGGCGGCGGGCCATGCCCCCGGCACCGTCGATCTCGTCGCCGCGTGGATCAAAGTAGTCGCCGCCGAGGAGCACATGGGAGCACCGGTCCGCCTCGCGTGCGAGGACGCGGTTGAGCCAGGCGGTGTTTTCGTGGGGATCGAAGAGCAGCAGGCACGTGTCCGTTTCGATTTCGACGGCTGTGTTCAGGGGCATTCTGAAAACTTTCGGGTGATTCGCTCGGCCCATGCGTCGAGGTCGGCACGCGAGGTCTTTTGGGGCCGCCCACCGAGGCGTAGACCGTCGCCTGCCCGCCGGGGAATGACATGCAGATGGGTGTGGAAAACTTCCTGTCCGGCATCTTTTCCGTCGCACAGGAGCCAGTTCAGACCCGTGATGGTGGGGTCGGCTGCCCGCAAGGCGGAGCCCACTTTTTGCGCGACAGCGGTGAGGCGGTCCAAGGTTTGCGGCGGTAAATCCGCGAGGTGCGCCGTCTCCTGAAGCGGAACGACGAGGCAATGCCCTTCCGAAAGTGGTGCGATATCGAGAAAAGCGGCTACCGCCGTGTCGCGGTGGACGATGCTGGCGGGAGCCTCCCCGCGTAGAATCCTGGTGAAGATGGAGGGCATGATGGGGTTTGCAGCTGAAGAAGTAGGCTAGGAAAGGACGGGTTCCGCTTGCGTGCAAGCCGTGCGGATCAGGCACGGGCGGGCTTGGCAGGCTTTCCCCCTCGGCAATCGGCGCGAGACAGATGTTCGGGGCATTACGGGCATGCGTCCCCTTGATTGAACAGCCTATCTCGGCAAATCGCACCGGTCCACCTTCTGGCGAAGCCGGCTACAGGGTTGGCGTAGCTACGCTTGCAAAAGCGTGGACCGATTAAAGATTGGAACCCTTTCCAACAATTGTTTGTTCCTTGTTGGGTATGAGCCTCCCACCGTACGAGATACCACCCGGACGCATCTTGATCCTTCCCGATGTTCATCTGAACGTTGCGTGGGCCGCCGCCGCGTTGGCTCAGGAAGCGGACGAATGGGACCATCTCGTCTTTCTCGGGGACTATTTTGACTCGGCAAAGCGCCCGCCGGAAGTGGCCACCTGTGCGGAGACGGCACGGTTTCTCCTCGAAATGACGGAGCGCTACGGCAAACGCGTGACCTTTCTCCTCGGCAATCACGATCTGCCCTACGTTGAGTCGGTGGAGGCGCTGCATGCCGGACGGGATCTTGGCGAGCCCCTGACCTACTGCCCCGGCTTTGATCCGGACAGCGCGCGGTCGCTCGCAGAGGTGGTGGACGCCGCCTTCTTTCAGCGGTTTCGTTTGTTTGTCACAGCGAACGGCTCCTTGCTCTCGCATGCGGGGCTTCACCCGAGCTTTTGGCGGGACGGTATTCCCGGCGTCGATCCTCTGGATGCCCTTGAGGGCCACTGCGCCATCGCGAGAGAGAAAATGGACCGGCAATTCCTGCCCATCCTCGGATGCGGCGCGGCCCGTGGGGGTCCGCAACGGGTGGGCGGCATCACCTGGCTCGACTGGCGTCATGAGTTTGAAGATCACCCGGCCCTGCCGCCCCAGATTGTCGGGCACACCCAGGACAAAGACGGTGTCCGCTGGAATGGACGCAGCGCGTGCGTTGATGGCGGCCAAACCTGTTGGGTGCTCCTCGACGAAACTGGCATCCTTTCCATTCGCTACCTCAAAAACAGAAACTGAAACCTTCCGGAAACCATGGACATCCTCAACCACCCCCTCATCGCCGAACGCTATTTCTTTCCGCGTCCGCATCCCGTGCCGGAGGCAGTTGTTATCGATACGCCGGGTGGTCCGCTCTTGGCCCACCACCGCATCTTCAATCCGGATTGGCCGACGCTTGTTCATTTTCATGGCAACGGTGAGGCCGTGGCCAATTATTGTCCGGGCACGGTCGAGCGGTGGGGCGGGCTCGGGGTGAACCTCTTTTTTGCCGAATACCGGGGCTACGGCGGGAGTGCGGGTCGACCGCTCCTTGGGCAAATGCTCGACGATGTGGCCGCCTACCGCGAATCGCTGGGGATACCGGACAGCCGGATCATTGTCTACGGCCGGTCGGTCGGTTCGCTCTTTGCCCTCGAATGGGTAGACCGTTTTCCCGAGACCGGCGGCCTCATTCTCGATAGCGCCGTGGCCGATGTTCAGGAGCGTCTGCGCATGCGGATCGATCCCCGGGAGTTGGGTGTTTCCGGGGAAGCCTTTGCCGCAGCCTGTTCTGCCCGGCTGGACCACCAAAAAAAGCTTTCCGGCTACCGGTTCCCCGTTCTCATTCTTCATGCTCGGCGGGACCACCTTGTCGACGCAAGCCATGCCGAACGCCTCCGGCAGTGGTGCGTGTCACCGGACAGCCGCCTCATCCTTTTCGCTCGGGGAGACCATAATTCCGTGTATTGGGAAAATCAGGACCGGTTCGAAAATTCCCTGCGCGGCTACATCGCCATGGAGCGCGCATGGACCCCTCTTGAGTAAAGAGTCGGAAGGCGTTTTTGGCAATGGGCTGGGTTTTAGCCTTTCTCTTTTATTGCCATGCGTTTTCCGTGCTTGAGTCCTCGACCTGCTTCAGCGGCCGATCCGTGGCGGAGGTGCGCTTTGGGCCTTTCGCGTGCCCACCTCGCCGCCGTGCGCGCTTGAAGATTCGCAGGTGGCTCTTCGTTGCGGTCCGGCGATGAATCATCCGGACTACCGTTTTGTAGTCCCTTGTTGCTTTTCCGTTTTGTCCGTGCGATGTGGCCAGGGGTGGCGCTTAGAACTGGGTCCGTGGTCAGTGTGGTGCTGTGCACCTGACGACCTGCTCAAGTTGGACCGGCGACTGAACTCGTGAAAGTTGTTCACGCCCGTAACCCTTGATGGTTCTATCTTTCAGGCGTTCGGAGAGAATCATGTAATTCATGTAAATGACCGAAGCTACATGGTCGTTTCCGTCTCGGCGTTGGTATTCGTTTGTCCGGCGGACGAGTGCCGGATGGGGATCGGGTTCGCTGGCGAGAAGCCAGAGAACCCATGGGGAGACGGGGGCCTCCAGTGAGAGAAGCGTCTCAAAGGCGCGGCGGCGCTTGAAAGCCGTGAGGAAGTCCTTGGAGGGCGTTTCGCCTCCATCGAGGCAGTTGAAATGCAGTCGGCGCACGACACGCAGGATCGCTTCGTGATCGGGAAGCCCGAAGACCTTGGAGGCAATGTGACGCGGGCCAGCCTTGAGAAGAGGCTCCCACGCGAAGGGTCCGAGCGGTTGGTTCACCGTATTGCGGAGAATGTGAACAGCGGTGAGAAAAGCCAACTGGGGATTCGTGTTCAGGAGAGTGGTGAATCCGGGCAGCGCGCAGGCTGCGGCGACAGGATAATGGCCGGTTTGGAAGCGCCAGCGGAAGATGGTGTCCCGCACTTCCGGCGGAACTCGCTCGTTGAAGGCCCTCAGGGCATCAGCGGCTTCCTCGTTGAGGCCGAGTTCACCGAGGATTTCGCTCCTCACAGTCGGCCCGTCCGATTTTCTCAGCGCCGCCGTGCAGGCACACGGAAGGATGCAGCCGTCTGAGGAAATGCTGGTCGGAAAATGGAGCCTTTGCCCGTGCGGTTCGATAATGCCAGGCTCCGGCCACGGGAGGACCCGCATCTCCCAGCCTGCGGAGCTGCGAATAAGGAGACCGCCGTCGGCCGTGGCGCAGATGGTCTTGCGGTATAGCTTAGGCGGTCGGTTGAAGCAGTCAGTGAAGCGCGACCAAACAGCGTCGTCGTTCGGCAGACACCGCGGATCGACGCTTCCGCACGGGGGGCGCACAGGCAGTTGTTTCCAGAACGGACGCATCTCGGTGTTCAAATCTGTTTTTCTGGAGGTGACACCTCAACCTCTGTAAAGCAACATGAGCCCGAGCCCGAGCAGGAGCAGGAGCAAGAGGAAGAGGATCGTCGTGATGCCGATAAACCAGAGGCCAACGGTTTCAAACCATAACCGGAAAGTGCCTTCTTCCTTGAGGAAGAGGCACAGCAGTCGACCCCCATCGAGGGGAAAGATGGGGAGAAGATTAAGAGCGTTTAAGAAAAATAAAGCGTAGGCGGCGGAATAAAGCCGCCCATCCAGGTGAACGGCGATACCGGGAAGGGTGAGGCAGGCAGCTCCAATGAGCATGCCTGGAATGGGCCCGGCCAGCAAAAGCGTGGCGACTTTCCACCGGGGACCGTGGGACAGTTCTTCAACAAACACCACCCCGCCGACATAGGGCAGGAGGAGGGGAGGGGAGGTGTTCCAGCGAAAGGCTTTTGCCACTGCGAAGTGCCCGGCTTCGTGGAAGAGGATGACGAGCACAACCTCCCAGGGAAACCAGAAGCCGAAAAGCGGATTGGCGTCGCTCAGGAAGAGAAAGAGGCCGAAGAGTGCGGCAGCGTAAAACCAGGAGATGGAGAATACCCACGATTTAGGCTTGGGTAGGGCGGTTACGTAGACGGTTAGGATCGGTGAGCGGGTCGGGGAGGATTGGATGCGGGCGTGCATAGGGTTGGATTTCAATCATCTGATTGTAGGTGGTGGATATGGGCCTCCGGTCATTCCTCGGGCACGGCCTCGATGCGCCACTGCTGGCCAATGAGGCGCACGGTCGCGCCGAGACGGGTGAATTGCCGGAGCCAATCGGCTTGCAGGGTGAGGGTGTGGGTTTCGTCGCAGACAACATTGTAAGCTTTGCCGAAGAGCCGACGGAGGGCGGAATGAACCTCAATGCTCTCCTGATCCAGGCGGCGGGCTTTCCGTAACAGCCGCTGAACCCCCTGCGGCGAAAAGATCCAGAGCCCGCCCTCGCCCGTTGCCCGCACAAGAAAGGCGGCCTCCCGGAAGTCGGGCGCGCGCCACGCGGCTGGCAGGCGCAGCCGAACCGCCCCGTCGCAAGGCTCTAACGGGACCACATATTCGCCGGTGAAGGTTTTGCGTGGACGGGGCATGGTGCTCACTCCCTCGCCTGGAAACAACTGTCCCGGTCACAATGGGTGTTAACCACGAATCATTAAAAAGGACTTCCATGACTCATTCATCCACACGGGTTCCCCGTCCCGGCGATTGCATTCGCGTCCGGGGAAATTCCAATGGCCACAACTACAAGAGCGGCCTGATTTATCGCGTCGTGCGGGTTGATTCCAGCGACCAGACGCTTGTTGCGGTCGGCCCCGGCGGTGAGGAGGGCAACTGGATCAAATGGGCGGATATCGCCTATGCCGCCGAGATCGGCTGGGATTGGCTCCAGAAGGCGCTCCCGACCGAAGCGGTCGAGTTGCTCTCGGCCTTCGATGGCCTGACCGGCCTGATCCTGCGGGAGGATGTCCGCTCGCACATTCTTCTGCGGGTCCCCGACCTCAAAGAGAAGATCCTGCAGGCGCAGATTGCCCTCGAAAGCGATGGAGCGGACGCCAACTAAGCGGCCCGTCCACCGCTAAACAAAACTGCAAAACAAGTGCTCAATAATGACACCCCCTAATCTATTATTGCCGAACAAACCGACGCCCAAAAATGCCTCTGCGCCCGCCCCGTCCAAAGATCCGTTCACGCCCGATTGCGGTCCCGTCTGTTTGCGCGGGTTTGCCGGGACCGAGGAAGCAACCGCAGTTGAATGGCTGAAGATGCGCGGGTTCTCGGTGACCCGGCTCCTCGGGTCGGCCCGCGTCCTCCTGAGCGGACCGACCATCGAGCGCGGCACCCTGGGGCAGGCGACGGCGCGGGGCCTCCGGGTGGTATCCTGGGACGATTGCCGCAAGGGCATGATCGAGGCCACCGTGGTCGCGCCCGAACCACTGTCCCCGCCGCGCGAACCCCTTCCGTTTGCCGAGGCGACGGACGCGGGTCGGCGCGTTCTCAATGTCGAATTGCCCGAGAGGCCGCTCACCGATGAGGCCCTGCTTGGCTGGGTGCCGCTGGCCGAACGCTTTGCCGGGGTTTGCTTTGACCAGCCTTTCGCCCGCACCCTGCAGGCGGTCACCACCGGCGTGCGCCATGGCCTGCCGGTCGCCCTCGAAGGGGAGACGGCGGCCTCCAAAACAACGGCGGTGCTCTACCTCGCCCACCTTCTGGGGCAACCGGTCGTGCGCTTCAACCTCAATGGCCAGACGGACACCGGCGAGCTGGTCGGGCGTTATGTCCCGGCCGTCGGGGGCGCGCCGGTGAACAACGGTTCGGGCGTGCACCCCGCGCCCACGTGGCGTTTTCAGGAGGGCAGCCTCCCCATCGCCCTGCGTGAGGGTCTGTGGCTGCTCCTTGATGAAATGAACCTCGCCGAGCCGCAGATTCTCGAGCGGCTCAACAGCGTGCTCGAAGACACCCCCACCTTCGTCCTCACGGAACATGACAACCGGCGCTTCGGGCCGGGCGGCGATTTCGGCGTGCACCCCGCCTTCCATCTCTTCGCAACCATGAACCCCGCAACCTACTCGGGGCGCAGTATCCTCAGCCCTGCCTTTCGCGACCGGTGGGCCATTTGGCACCACGCCGGCGTTCCCGGAGAAGAGGAGATCCATGCCATGCTCCTCTTCCAGATCTTCGGAGAACAACCGGTTGTGGAAATTGACGGACAACCCTACCGTGCCGAACCGGTCGAACCGGTTTTCCCGGAGTGGCAGAGGGTACCCGAAGTGCGGTCGTGGGCCAACCGGCTGGCCCAGTTCCATGCCGCCGTGGTCAAACTCGCGGAGCCCGGAGGGGAGGGCGGGGGTATGGGGCGCCGTCTGCGCGAGCGTCCCGTCTTCACCCGTCGCGGACCGCTTACGCTCTTGCGCATGGTTGCCCGTGATCTCGGAGGGGGTGGGGCGGCTGATGCGCGTGCGCTCATCCTTCGCCACCTCCGCACGGTCTACCTCGAACGACTCGCCGACCGCGCGGACCGTCGCGGGGTCGAATCCCTTCTGCGGGCCTCCGGACTCGAATAACCATGCTCACCGAACAACTTGCCTTCCTGCGCGAACTGCAGTCCTTGGCCCGGCTCATCGCCATGCGCCCGGAGCTGCGCCTGCGCATGGGTGATGAGGATGAGTCCGGCTGGCGGATCAACTGGCGCACGGGGGTCATCACGGCGGACCGTCTCGATATGGAAACCCGCTCGCCGGATTACTGCCGGGGCCTCATTCTCCACGAGGCGGCCCACGCCGCCATCACGCGCTGGCATCAGCTCGTTCCCGTTGCGCTCTTTAACGACCCCGGCATTCGCGAGCTGCTCAATGTCGTCGAGGACGCCCGCATCGAGACCTGGCTGGGCCGCCGGCACCCCGGTTCCTTGCCGTGGATTCGCGAATACAACGACTTCAACTTCCGCGATGCCTTCGCCGACGAACAGGTCCGCCATCACAAGGTCGCCGCTTTTCATTTTGGGCTCCTTGGTCGCTGGTGGTATGGTCACCTTCCGGACGAGTGGCCCGCGGCTGCGCGCGATGCCGTGGAGCGCGTCTGGGACGCCTTCACGCGCGTCCTTGAGCTGCACCCGCCGACCACGGTCGATGGTCTCGCAGCCATGGCCCGGAGTTATGGAGAGCACCCTGTGAGCCAACGATGCCGTGCGCCCCGACCGGGGAACGAGCGGGCTCTGGTGGAGGCGGCGGCCCGCATGACCCAGTGGGAGGCCTGGGAGATTGTCCACCGTGAGATCCTGCCGGTCTTTGAGGAGTTGCGCGCAGGCGAACCCGTGGTGCCGCCCCTTTTCCGGCGACGCCTCATCGCCGTTGAAGGAAGCGACACGGGAGGTTCGGAGCATGGCGAGGGCAGGGGACCAGCCGTTCGTTCGGGCAATCCCTTTAAGCCAAAGCCAGCGCGCCATTCTCACCCGGCCAATGCCGATCTTGCCTACGAAGCAGTCGTCGCCGACCTCTCGCGCGAGATCGATGCCGTCTCCGACGACCTCCTCCGCCGACTTGTCGCCGAGACCCGCCCGCAACTCCGTCGCCACCTGCCCAGCGGTCCCCGGCTCGATCTGGCCGTGGCCATGCAGTTTGAAGCCGATCCACGGCTCCACAACCGGCTCTGGCAGCGCCGCACCCTTCCGCAACGGCCCGATCCCCATTTCACGATCCTCATCGACACCTCTGGCTCCATGCACGGAGAGCGCATCCGCAGCGCCCAGGCCGCCGCCATTCTCCTGCGCGAAGTCTCTCTCCGGGTTGGCATCGCCCTTTCTCTCATCACGTTTTCCTCCGCCGCGGAGCGCCTCCAGACATGGAACACGCCGCAGGCTGCCGACGTCCGCCACCGCCTCGGCAACCTCCCCCGAAGTGTCGGCGGCTCCACCAACCTCGCCGCCGGCCTGCACCTTGCGCGTCAGGAATTCGCGGAGTCCAGTCACCGTGAACGCTTCCTTTGGATCATCAGCGACGGCCAGCCCCATGACCCCGAGTCGGTCAAAACGCTTATCCGCGAACTCGCCCCCGCCCTCACCGCCGTCCTCGGCCTCGGCATGGGCGCGGGCACCGAAGCCCTCCGCACCCTCCTTCCCCACGCCGCCACCGCCATCGAACCCCGCCAACTCCCCGAAGCCGTCGGCCACCTCCTCACACAGGCCCTCGGGGCGGAAGCCACTCGCTGAGCGGCCTGCGGGGTCCGTCTTTTGGCAAAGTCGGCTACGTGGACTCGGAAAGCTCAATGTAGCCGCGCTTGCAAAAGCGTGGACGGAGCCTCGCGGAGGCGGGGGCGCTTGCCGGAGTTGGCCGGGTCCTCGAGACAACCGGTGCGCAGGCAGCGGGTGAGTTGGAGGGTGCCGGCGCCGCCGAACCGGTTGCAGGGGATGGAGAGCGGGAAATCCTGTGCGGGTGCGGAAGGATCTTCGGGCGGTTGCGGAAAACAGATGATGGTATCGGCATGCGCTTCCACACCGATCGCTTGCTCGCGTATGTCGGGAAGACGCGCGGGCCGTTGGCGCAGTTCGGGATGATCGTTCAATTGCATGGCGATGATGACCGGTGAGCCGATCTGCCGGGCGGTCTCCCGAATATAGGCGAAGATGCGCCCGGCGGCCGCCGCGTGTCTCGTCTCCATCCCGTCGGGCAGTTTGAGCAGTTGCAGGAAATCGATGACCAGAAGAGGCGCGGGCCGCCCTTCACCCACGCAGGCACGGGCGGCTTTGAAGGCCGCGCCCAAATCCGCCTCCCGCTCATCCATGATGGTCCACGCGCTCTTTTCGAGCCGTTGGATGAGTTCCCCGAGCAGGGCCTTTTGCTTTTCCTCGAGCTCTCCCCGCCGCACCTTGAACATGGGAATGCCCAGGGAGTAGGCAGCGGCGCGCGTGCGCACTTCATCGGCCACTTTGGCCGCACTCACCATAATGCATGGAGCGACGGCGGTCTCCGGCGCGCCGAGAAGGTGCGCGGCCATCCATTGAATCATAAAGCCGCGCTTCCCGCTCTGGGGGCGGCCCGCGAGCAGCACTACCTGGCCCGCCCGCAGGGGTCCGAGGAGTTGGTTGAGCGAGGGCCATGGGCTTTGGAAAACCGTTGCCATGTTCGTCCCCCGGCCATCGCACGGAGCGCCCGTCTCCCGGTGGTTTTCGCTGAGCAGGGCGGGTATCGGATAATCAAGGATTTCGCGAATGCGCCCGAGCCGGTCGAGCGCGCTGCCGGGATCGGTCGGGCGGATGAGCGGGGCCGCGCGGTCGAGCGCTGCCTGAGCGCGGAATCCGTGGAGCGCCCGCGCGGCGGTGATGACAAGAGCGCGCACGTTTTCGGGAAGCGGTTCGCCGATCGGTCCGCAATCGATCTTGAGCGTGTCCACCTCAATCGGCGTCTCGATGAGCGTTTCATCGGGCGGTTGATCGCGCTCCTCTTTGACTCCCCGGGGGGGCTCCTCATTGGGGGTGGGGCGCTCCTGGTTGGAGGTCAGCTCTTCGAGAAGAGAGGCCGCGGGACCATCGCCCAAGTGGACGGGCTTCAAGCCGAGGCTGTCACAGAGGGCGACGATCCGGGGATCGCCGCCACCCTCGAAAAGGATTCGCAGAAGAAGGCCTTTGGCTTCTTCCGGCGTGCGACAACTGCTCTCTTCTGTTTCGCCCTGCATCATCGTGTCCACAACCCATGGGCGGAGGACAGTTGTTTGAGCCCATGATGGTATGGGGTTGTCCCGGGAAGCCAGAGTCGATGGGGACGCCAGCGCCGATTTGCCCGCGCTGTGCGCGCTCGCGGCGAATCCGGAGACCCCGCCGACCGACCTCGAAGAACTGGCCGGTCGGCACGATCCCTCGATTGATGCGTGCCTCGCGGCCAATCCCGCCACTCCCCGCGAATGCCTCCGCGCGCTGGCGGAGGATTTTCCGGATGCCTTCCTCGGCAATCCCATTCTGAATTTATGGGCCTTGGCGGGTGCCGGTGTTCGGATCAACTTCGCCTGGATCGAGCAACTTGCGGCCTACGGGCGCGCTATCCGCGAAGGGGATGCCCGCGCTGTCGAAAAAGTCTTCAATGTATCGGAACGAAAGAGGTTGGCGGAGAAGCCCGGTTCCGTCGGCTTATGGCGATGGCTTCTCGAAGATCCCGAGTGGTCGGTGCGGGCCGCCGCGCTGCGCGCCTACCCGGGGATGGCCCGGCGGCTGCCCACGCGCTACCTCGACTGGGCGCACCCGCTCCTGTGCGCCTGCGCCCGCGATCCCCATCCCACCGTTCGCTCGGCGGCGGCGGCTTATCCGAATCTTCCCCTCAAGGATACCCTTGCCCTTGCCGACGACATCGATGTGACGGTGCGGGCCGCCCTCGCCGAAACCGATCTTGGTCTCAGCCGGGAGGCCGCCCATTTGCGCCTTATCGAACACGGTCAGGAGTATCTGCTCTGCGCCCTTGCGCGAAATCCCAAAATCACCCATGCGGTCGGAACGCGCCTCGCCAACGGTCCGGAGTGGGTGCGCGACTTGCTGAGCCGGTGCGAGGGCATGCCTGCTTCGGTCATTCTGCTCCTGGCCGAGACGGGGGACACGCGCCTCCTCCTCAACCTCGCGCGGCAGAACACCCCGCTCGCCCACGCCATCTACAAACGCCTCGCCGAGGCCAACCAACCGCTTGTCGACGAATGCCTTTTGCAAAAGGATTGGCTCCCGCGCGGCCTCCGCTATTCGATTGTCGGGCGTCTTTCCGATGACCAGCAGGAGGAGTTGGCCGGAACGCCTTCCGTGCCTGCGGCCTTTCTGGCCGATCTTTGCCGATCGCCGCAGGTGCGGGTCCGGCGAGCCCTTGCCCGGCGGGTTACCGCACCCAATCAGCACCGCGACACCGCCGACCACCGCCGCATCTGCACGAGCCTTGCGATGGACGAGGACGACCGTGTGCGCGCCGCCATTCTGGGGGATCGACGGGTCGATCCCCTCGTTCTGCGGCATTGGGCGCTCTCGCCTCCGCACCTCTTGACCGCGCCCGAGACCCGCATGCTTGCGGGCAACGCCTCTCTGGCCACACCCCTGCGCGTGCGCTTTCTCTTGCACCCCGACGGCGGCGTCTTTGAAGCCGCCCTTGCCGCCCTCGACCAAACCTGTGCGGATGCTCTGCTGGAACTCCTCAAGGTCGCACGCAGCGCCGACCACTTTGAGACCGCGGCCCTTGCCTATCGTCTCTCGGCGGCGGTCATTCTCGAACGGCTGCGTTGTCTTCAGGGCCCCCGGCTTTTTGCCGTCGCGCGCACGCGGGGCATCCCCGAGAGCGTCCTCGGCTGGCTTGCCGATGAGGAAGACCCCGCGCTCCTGCGCGCTCTTGCCGCCCGCCCCTTCCGTTTCTCCCTGCGGCTCTTCGAGCCCGCCGGCGAACTCCCCCGCATCGTCCGCTGGAAGTTCCTCGTCGGCCAGCGCTACGCCGACCTGCAAATGGCCATCCCCAACACCTTTCAACGCGCCTGGTTCGCGCGCTTCGGCAAGCTTACCGACGAACAGACCACGCACCTCGCCGCCGATCCGCGCACCCTTGTGCGCTACCGCCTCTGCGACAACGTGCATGCCCGCTTCCGCGATGAGGATTTGGCCGCGCTGTGTGATGATCCCGTTCCCCTCGTGAAGGGTGCCGCAGGGTTGCGCGCGGGCTACTCCGGACCGGACCCGGAGCCGGGTCAAAAAAACGCTGCCACCCGCCGGTGTCCGAGCTGTGTCCCGCTATTCAGGCTACGAAATCTTACCTCCGCCCCGCCGGACCCCGCCGCTTGACCTCCGGAAAACCACCCTCTGCATGAAAAACACCGCTGAAGAAAACACCGTTCTCACGCCCCGTCAGTTGACCGAGGCGCTCACCAAAATCCTCGCCGCCGGGCGCACGGACCTGCCCGTGATGCTCTGGGGTCCGCCCGGGGTGGGGAAGAGCGCTTTGGTCGGGCAATTGGCCGGGGCCCATGGCCTTTCCCTCACGGATCTGCGCATCAGCCAACTCGCCCCGACCGATTTGCGCGGGGTCCCTTCGGTGCGGCGGACGGTCACTTGCTGGAATCCGCCGGAGTTTCTCCCGCGCACGGGTGCGGGTATTCTCTTTCTCGACGAGATCACCATGGCCCCTCCGGTCATGCAGGGCATCGCTCACCAGCTTGTTCTCGACCGTGCCGTGGGTTCCTACCGTCTGCCTGAAAAGTGGTTTGTCTGGGCGGCGGGCAACCGTGTCGAAGACCGCTCGGCCGTCTATGAGATGCCCAAGGCCCTCGCCAACCGTTTCCTCCATTTTGAAGTGAAGCCCTGCGGGCGCAGCTTCGCGGAGTTTGCCGCCGCCCATCCCGACCGCGTCGATCCGGCCGTGGTCGCCTTCCTCCATTTCCGTCCCGACCTCCTTCTCGATCCGGGCAATGGAACGGCGCACGCATGGCCCAGTCCCCGGAGCTGGGAAAAGGCCTCCGCTTGTCTCCGCGCCGGGCTTGGCGTCGGACCCGCCGTCGGCCGGGGAGTGGAAATCGAGTTCCGAGCATTCGTCAAAATGGCCGACCGCCTCCCTTCCATTGGCGCCATTCTCAAGGGCGGGGGAGGGGAGGTGCCCTTTCCGGAGGAGTTCTCCGAGCGCCACGCTCTCGTTTGCGGACTCGTGCGGCGCGCGGAGGAACCGGACGCCCTTCTGCACGGGTTCCGCTGGCTCACCGGCAAAGCCGCGCCCGAGTGGAACACCCTCTTCCTCACGATTGCCGCCGGGGCCATCGGGCGCTGGGCCCTCGGGCCCAAAATGGCCGCCGCCCTTGCCCAAAATCCGAAACTGAGCGGCCTCCTTCGCCAGCACCGGGGCCTCCTCGCCAAAGCCCACGACCCCGATGAAGACGTCCCCTTCTGACACCCCGGACCTCGCCGCGCTCGAGGAGCGCCTCTCCATTGCCCGCATGCGCCTGCAGGTCCGTTCACCCTTTCTCGCCGCCCTCGCTCTTGCCGCGCCCTTGCGGTGGGACGCCTCCATCCCCACCGCCGCCACCAACGGCATCTCCATCCTCTTCAACCCCGCCTTCACGCAAACGCTGCGGGAGGACGATCTCGAGTTTGTCTTTGCCCACGAGGTCCTGCACATCGCCCTCCGGCATCCCCTCCGCGCCCGCGGACGCGATGCCCAGATCTTCAATTTTGCCGCCGACATTGTCGTCAACGGCATGCTTGCCGAGGCCGGGTGGCGTCCGCCTTACCACGCTTTGCGGGAACCCGAACTCGAACGCCTCAGTGTCGAAGAGGTCTACGCCATCCTCATGGAGCGCGATCCGCGCCCGCTGCCGGTGAAGTTCGTCCTCGATCTCGAGGTGCCGAATTTTCCCGGCGACGGAGATGGGCGCGACCTTCTCCCCCCGCCCGCCGATCTGAGCGACGAAGCGCGCCAGCGCATCGAAGACAACTGGCGCGAAATCATCGCCACCGCCATTCGCGTGAGTGAGCAATTCGGACGTGCGCCCGCCGGATGGGTTCGCCGCGTTGGTGAGGCCAACACGGTCCCCTTGCCCTGGCGTCACCTCCTCTGGCGCTACCTTGTGCGCCACCCCACCGACTACGGCGGTTTCGACCGGAGGTTCGTCGGCCGCCGCCTCTACCTCGAAGTCCTCGAAGGCGAGCGCCTCGGCATCCACGTCTGCATCGACACCAGCGGCTCCGTCGACCCCGACCTCCTCGCCCGCTTTCTCGCCGAACTCCGCGCCCTCTTCCACAGCCACCCCCATCTCGATATCGATCTCTACTACGCCGACGCCAAACTCCACGGACCTTTCCGCCTCGACCGCCACCGCCCTCCGCCCGAAGCCCGCGGCGGCGGCGGCACCGATTTCTGCCCCTTTTTCACCGCTCACCACGTCCGCCACGCCGATCCCGGCGATCTCCTCGTTTACCTCACCGACGGCTTCGGCAATTTTCCCGCCACCGCCCCCCGCCACACCCTCCTCTGGGCCGTGCCCCCCGGCGGCGCTCCCGACGAAGCGTTCCCCTTCGGCACCGTCCTCCGCCTCGTCGATTGATCCCCTCCCTTGTCATGGAAGAGACCGGCACCCTCCGCGTGATCTTGGGTCCGGGGGACCGCATCCGCTCCGGCCCCACAGTCCTTTCCGGATGCACTCACGGGCAGCCCCAGCGCCACTGCGAACGGATTGCACGCGTTCCGTGGCACCGCTTCCAACTCTTTCATGTCGAACAGGGGTGGCTCCGGTCCCACGCCGGAAGGGGCGTTCGTGGAACATCGATTGCGCCCAAAGCTGCGTCGCATGGATTGAAGACGGCGGCACCGTCACGGTCGAATGGATCGGTGGAAAGTCACGTGAACGGGGTTCCGGTTGTTTTGTGGACGACGAAGGCGGTTAACGTAGCCGGGGTGCTTTCTTTTAAAAAAGTCTTGGCATTTATCCGACTATTGAAATTCATTGAAAGAAACCGTGAGGTCATGGCGTGTTTTCCCTAGGTGAAAGTCATGGAGCCATCCAAGTCAACGAAACAGAACAGCGCTCCGGCGCGCGGAGAGGCGGGATTTCCGAAGGACGATCCCCAAACCTCTGATTCCTTAAGGAGATGGGTGCTTCGGCTGAGGGCCGGATGGGAGTCTGACAAAGACCTTTGTTCTTTTCTTGGGCCTGAAATCAGCCCTGAAGATGCAGGGGAGAGCCTCGGCGAGTTCATTACCTTGGAATCGGATCAGATTCCTGCGGATGTCTCCGAAAGTCCTTTCGTGCTCGAGATTTTTCCCTCGGAGGTCTACCGGGCTCCGGATGTGAGGGGTTTTGCCACCAATGAACTGCCGGACCCGATTTTTTTTGAGCAAAAGGACAGGGGATCTCTCGGAAGCGACCCGGAAAAGAAGGGATCTGCATGCCCCTAGAAAAGGATTTGTTAGAGCGTCTCCGGTCTGTCGACAGTACGGGTATTGATGCACTTTGGACCGGCCGCTACGGGAGCGAGGTGGCTTCGCGAGGTGTTTATGGTGCTCCGCCCGAATGGTGGCAGGCCCAGGTCAAATCCTCCGCGAACGACCGGTTCGACTACTTGCGCAAGGGCCTGTGGCGGGCTTTCGATGAGCACCCCGGTGCCTTCACTGAGGTTTATGTGCTCGGTTGCGGTGATCGAAGCAAGGTTGCCCGCGTGAAGGCTCAATTGGAACAGTTCGGGTTTGGTGAACGCGGACGCCTATCGGTCACTCCGCTGGATCCCTTGGGAATGATTCTTCTTCGCCTGCCCCCTTTGCTCCCGGTGGCCGAAGCCCTCGCCGAAATCGAAGGCGTTTCCCTGGTGGGTGACGGTCTCAAGCCCTACACCATGGTTCCGCCCAGGTCGCCCGATCCAGAGCACTTGAGCAACCAAACCGGGGCTTGGCCCCAAGGTTTGAAGCCCTTTTTTGCCGGCGCCTACGAATGTGCGGTTCGCGCAATGGGGCTCACAGAGCAACTTTACGAACACTTGTTCTCTGAAAACGGCCTTCTCGTAAACGGCCGCGTGCCGGTTCGGGTTGCGGTTGTGGATTCTGGAATTGATGCCCAGCTCCCGAATTTTCGTGTGAATGAAGAGAACACGGTGATCGCCGCGAGGGATTTCACGAGCACCCGTCTGGGTCCGGTGGATTCAGCCGGGCACGGCACCCACGTTGGGGGAATCATTGCGGGGGCGGATCTCGGGGAGCGGCGGTTCATGGGAATCGCCCCCAACGCCCGGCTACTGGATGTTCAGGTGATGGAGCCGGCTGCGCCAGATCCAACGCGCACCGAACAGGTTCTGCGGGGCCTTTCGTGGGCGATAGAGGTTGGCGCGGAAGTTATCAATATGAGCCTTGGTCCTCCAGATGGATCGGCTCGATCCGGCGTTAAGTCAGTTGAATGGATGGCCATGGAGGCATGCGAGCGGCATGGGGCGTTGCTCGTCCTTGCGGCGGGAAACAGTGGAGAACAGGTTCCGGGTCCTTCGATTGGAGTTCCCAATGATTATCCTGGCGGAGTGTGCGTAGGAGCGACCGATGCCGAGGGGAACAAAGCGGTTTTCAGCAGTTGGGGGCCTGCTATTGATGCCAAAGCCTCCGGAATGAAGCCGGACGTGGCCGCACCGGGGGTGGGCATCATCTCCGCGCGCGCCCGCTCGAGCCATCAACCACCTATCCACCCGCAGGTCCGGTTTTACTCTGCAATGAGCGGGACTTCCATGGCTGCCCCGATGATCAGTGGTTTGGTTGCCCTGGCAATCGGGCACCTGCGGAAAATGGATATTCGTCCTGAACCATGGAGGATCCGCGAGGCTCTCTTGCAGTCCTGCAAAAATGTGCGGCAGCTTCCTCCGGAGGCGGTGGGCCGTGGCGTTCCAAACGGCGCTGCTTTCCTCCGCTTCTTGGAATCTGCGTGCGGAGCATCCGTATCCCGCCCGCCCCCTAAAACGGTTTCATTTGCGCCCCCGCTGACAAGTGCGTCCAATGATGAATTGGTGGCCGCCCAAGTCCGCGAGCCAACGGTATTCAACGAGCGCGCGCTCGAGCGCGAGTGGGTCTTCAAGCTGAGTCATCGCGTCGAAGAGATCGTGCGCAAGGAGGGGGCTGCGTTCTTCGGTAAGGGGCTGATTCCCCGGCCGTTTTCCGTACGCTGGTCCGAAAGCGATGGGAGTGCGCGCTTGCGCGCTTTCCGGGCGCGCTCTCAATTGAGCGAGAATCTCGCGGCTCTTTTGCCCCTTGGTGTGGCGCGCACCGGGGAGATTCTCCGGGGTTCGAGTGTTGTGGGTCGTGTCCATTTGCGTTACCTCGTTCATTACACAACGGACAACGGATCGGTCGATTGCTCTGTTTCTCTTGCGGAGGCTTTGGAAGTCTTTGGGCGGATTCCCGATGGCCCATCTGATTTTGTTTGTCTCATGGGGCGGTTTCGCAATTTCCTCGAATCTTGGTCGCCGGATAGCCAGCGCCGCTCCCTTCTGGGGTTCGTAGACGGCACAGATGGCCCGGTTTTTCTCGGAAATCATGATGACCTCCTGCTCCTGCGCATGTTCTTCCCTCTTACGGAGAGCGAGATCCTTTTTCGGGTGGAAGATTATCTGCGGGATCACAACGCCGTTCCCACAGCCCACCTTGCCGATGCACTAGGGATTCCGGAGATGTTGATCAAATTTTCCGCGGATTCCTTGAAAGATTTTCGCATCCGACCGGCGTATTTGGAGGGAAAGGATTTCCTTGTTCGCAACTAAACAACAGTGAAAAACCATGTTCTGGAGAAAAAAAGAGAAAAATGCCGAACCCGTAATTTCCCCGGTGGGAACGGAGCGATTGCGCCAATTTGAGGCGGAATGCTCTCTGCGGCGACGGGATTATGACGAAGCGGTGGCGCATGCGAGGCGCCTGCGCGACAAAATGAAAGACCGCACCGAGTCGATCAAACTGACGGATGGTCAATTGGCCGATGAGCATGCCTCTCTTGATCGAGCGATTTCGAAGGCCAAACGGGCGCGGGAGCGCTTGGAGCTATCACGCAAGAAAATGTTGGCGCTTGATCTGATTGAGGACACGAGAAAGGGTGTCATGGATCGCCATCCCCCCTGCCCTGTGGAAGAGATCGAGGAACTCCAGATTGACCATCGAATGGCCCTCGATAGAGAGGAAGCGTTCGATGAGGCGGTGAAAAGATTGGAAAGAGATCGCGCCGCTTCGGATGGAAAGGAAGACCCGGTTGTTGAGGACGATCTTTCCCTGGATTCCCCAGCGGTCGAAAGGCAGCGCGAGTCTCGTGTGTCGGATGAGGATTTGCAAAAGTTATAACTCCTAACAACTAAATGAAGATAATACCATGAAAAAAGAAAGCAAAAAAAACTGGTTCTCCATTCTCTTGCCAAAAGCGAAAAAGTCAGCTTCCGAATATCAAACCGAATTTACCAGGAACTTGGAAAACCTGACCCGGGACAAGCATCGGCTGGATATTGAGTTTTCGCGTGCGAAAAGTGATTATGAGAAACTGAATCAAAGAGCGATCAAGGCAACGGAGTCCGGCGATTCAATTGCTTTGAGGGATGCTTGTATGGAGTTATCCGCCATCGAATCGGAGATTCAGCAGATTAATCGAGATAAGTATGACAACATGCGCGCACGTACGGTATGCAAGTGCCAGATTCGAAAGGTTAAGCGCGCGAGTAGCGAATCCGATGCCTTCAGAGAGTTGTTGGAAATCATGGAAAGTCCCGGCTTTGGAGAGCTTGTGGCCCGCACCGACTTGTCTGAGGAAGAAACGCGGCGCGAGTTTGAGATTCTGTTCCGCCTTCAAAACGAGGATACGGCGGCTTTCGATGCCGAGGCTTCGGAAGATGTTCGTGCCCGTGAAGAGCGTTTTCGGGCCCTTGTTGCAGCCAAGAATGCAGGGGATGCCGACAAAGTCCGGGAAATCGAAGCGCAAATGCACAACAGAGCTTATGGCAAAGATTCCGACACATCCTTGAATATCTGAATCATGCTGGCACGTAGCTCACCCACGGAAAATGTCTAAGCTATTCACAGATTACGACGAGGTCCGGCGCCAGACCGCCGAGGCCCTTCGTTTGGCCAAAGAGGCGAAGGATACGACGGCGGCGCGGGAGTATTGGGCGCGTGCCGCAGCCGGATTGCGGCGACTCTCGGATCTTGAGCCCAAGATGGTGGACCGCGCGCGCCTGGTGCAAAAGGCCCTTGTTTGTGAGGAGCGCGCTCGGGAGGGAACGGTGGTTGCCGGCGGCGGGGGCGAGGAGGGCGTGAAGGCCGAGTATGGGGGGTTTGGTAAGGAGTTTATCTTTAAGTCCGATACCGGCTGGGACGAAATTGGTGGGATGGAAGAGGCGAAGCGCTCACTCAAGTATGCCATGGCTTTGCAGCTGGCGCAGCTTCCCGAGAACTGTTTTGTCGAGTTGCCCTCGCGTCTTCTTCTCTTTGGTCCCCCGGGAACAGGAAAGACGCTTCTGGCTTCCGCCTGTGCGAATACCCTGGGGGCGACGTTTTTCAACGTAAAGGTGTCGAACCTGCTCTCCAAATATGTCGGGGAGACGGCCAATCTCATTACGGCGTTGTACCAGAGTGCGAAAAGTTTTGCCGACAGCGGGCTTTCGGTGGTCTTTATTGACGAATATGATGCCTTGGCGCAGTCCCGCGACCGCTCCGATACCTCGGCCCACTCCGCGCAGGTCATGTCGACGCTGCTTGCGGAGCTGGATGGCCTGACGGGGAAAAAGGCACGGTCGAACGTTCTCACCATTGTCGCGACCAACCGCCCTTGGGATTTGGATGACGCTATTCTCAGCCGCATGGACTTGCGCATCCACGTGGAGCTGCCAGACGAGGACGCGCGCGAAGCGATCTTCCGCATTCATTTGCAGGACCGCGGTTTTGCCTTGGCTCCGGATTTGAGTGCGCGGTTGCTGGCCGAGCTTTCGCATGGTTTCTCCGGTCGGGACATTCAGCGCGTCTGCAAGAAGGTCCTCCTGTCCGTTCTTTCGGAGATGAATGCCGGGGTCGGCGATTTGGTCGACAACGGCGGGATCCGCGGTCACACGCTGCGCTTCCGGCCCCTGACGCGGGCCGACTTTGAGCGGGCGATCGGGGGAGTTGCGGGGGAGGAAAAGGGCTCGCCGAAAAGTGCCGATGACCGGTACATCAAATGGGCCCGAAAGACCGGTTGATCCTGCGGAATTTTAAAGAATCCTGAAAGATCAGACTCTGCGGAAACGTCTCATCTCCCATGTTCACCAACCTCTCGGCGATTCTCCGATATATGCTCACCAGCACCTTCTTCTGGGTGGGCATTGTCCTGACGGTGTTTTGGCAGTTTTACCTCATCGTTGCTCCGAGCGAGCCGCCTTACACGGGGCGGCAGGAGGCGATGGCGCGCCAGGCGGCGGCTGAGGTGGCTCGCGCCCTTGGCGAGCTTCCGCTTCCGCGGGAGGGAGCGGTTTTCGCCAACCTGCGAGGTGATGATTTCGGGTTTGTCTCTTATCCTCTCTACGAGGCGGTCTTTCGGAGCGATGTGTTTTTTCTGGCCGACCGGAGCTTCGGGGAGAAGTTGCGCAAGCGCATCGGATGGACGCTGCCGACGGCGGGCGATCCGTCGGAGGTGGCCCGCCGCGCGGAGTCCCGCGGTGCCCGCTTTGTCGTCGGGGGCGAACTTGAGCGCCTGCGGGAAATCGATGGGCTGGCCGAGGTGGTGTTCACCCTCCGCATTTGGGATCTATCCGAAGGGGTGCTGTTGTGGGAGGATCGCTTTGAGGCCAAAGGCCGCGGCGGGCAGGCGCTCATCCAGGTGGTCCGTGAGGGCGGCGGGAGCCGGGGGACGTGGAAGAGCATGCTGGTTCTGCTGATGGGCATCACCTTCGCGCCGCTTCTCGTGGCGCCTTTCCACCGGCCCTTGCTGAAGGAAGGCAGCAACTTCAGCGTTCTGGCCGCACTCGTGGCGCTGATCCTCTTCAATCTCCTGCTGACGGTGTGGATTTTCCAGCGTTTCGAGGATGGGTTCTGGGTCACGCCTCTGCTTGTGCTGGTCTTCCTCGCCTCGGTCATTTACAACTACCGGGTTCTTGTTATCATGAAGGAGCGCCTGTGAAAGCGGACTTGTTGAGCGATTGCTTTTTCGCCGAGCGGAAGAAGAACTTCCTTGGGCGACTTTCCGCTGTCGATCTGCCACCGTGGGCGGGCGGTTCCTGCGGAATCTGCGTCGATGGGAGCGGCGGCGCGCGCAACCTGACCTTTGAGGGCGCGCTGCCCGGGGCGAATGCCCCTGGCTCGTTCTTCCTTTTCCGCCTGCCGCTTGTTGTCGGGTGTTCCCTCGAACTCGAGGCCGGGCGTGATCCCTGCGAAGTGTCCTTTCTCCTGCATGTGGAGCTTTTGCCACCCGGTGCCCACAACGAGGCCGATCACCTCCTTAATCAGTTTCCCCTGCCCGGGGAGCTGTCTCTCGAATCCGTGCGCGCGGCGTTGGCCACCGCTCTCCTGCGTCCGCTGCGCGAGACCCTGGAGCGCTATATTCGCCCCCTCGATTATACGCGTCGCGCATGGACGGAGACGGCCTTCGGCGGTGCCCTGCGTACCCGCTTGCAGGCGCTTCATGGCATCGGAGTCGCTCCTCCGGCTCCGGAGGTGCCGGTGATCACGGATTTGCAGGTCCTTTCGGCCACCGCCGATGCCCGCATGGCGGAGGAGCGCGCGCGGGCCGAGCGCCTATCCGATGAGTTCTCCGAGCGCGAAGCCGATTGTTTGCGGCGCAAGGCCGAGCTTGAGGGCGAGCTGCTGGAGAGCCGTCTTCGCCGCCTGAAGGCGGAGGAAGAGGGCAAACTGAGTGCTTTCCGCGAGAGCCTCGAGCGGGCCAAACGGCTCGCCGATGAAGACGAGGCGGTGGACGGGAGGCGGCGTGTCCTGGAGCTGGAGCGGCTGGAGGCGCAGATTTCCACGCTGCGGGCGCGCGAGGCCTTTTTTGGCGCGCAAATCGATGGCATGGCCGGGTTGGACGGGGTCTCCGACTCCATCGGCCAACTTGTGCGGGAGGTGGCTTCCCTCAAGGAAGGTCAGGCCCGGTTTGCCGAGGATATCCGGCAATTCCTGCGGGAACCGGTGAAGGCCGCCCCTGGTCCACCCGCGGATTGGCGCGCCGCCATCCGCATGCGGCGGGTGACCCTTGTCGACGGGGTGATCCGCCCCCTCGGCGGGGACATTGGCGCGAGCGATTGCCTCCCCTCCGGATCGGCCTTCCAGTTTCTCTTTGAAAGCAGTGTGGAGGCCTACGCGTATGTGCTCCACTTCGGCCCCTACCACGAGGCGGGCCGTATGGGCTACGAGCTTCGCCTGCTTTACGGCAACCATCCCCCCCGCAATGACGCCGGCTACCCCTTTTCCGCTCGCGAAAACCGCATTGCCGGGGGCGAGCCCCTCTGCCTGCCCGCCGCCGGGGGTGCTCCTTTCCCCAGAGGGCATGTGTGGATGCTCGACACCGCGCCCGGTTGGGAGTGTTTCTTCGCCCTTCTCAGTCGCCAACCGCTCTCCGAGGCGCTTCTCCAGGGTCTCAATGCGGATGGCGCGGGCATGCGCGGCGTCTCCACATGGGACGTTGTCGGGCAGGGACGTGGAGGCGACCGCGGGTTGGCGGAAATGGGCCACGGGATTACCGCTATCCGTGGAAAACTTGAGGCCATGGCACCTTCCACCTTGCTCTTCCGGCGGGAGTTTCGCATTTTCCATGCCCCATCCTTATGAAATCCTTGAAACATCGCCAGCAGCAGTTCGAGGAGTTGCGGCAGCGTCTTTTGCGCATCAAAGCCCCGCGGGTTCGCATCCGGGTTTACCCGTGCGCATGCCGCGACCGGGACAGCGCGCGGGGCGTCTGCGATTTCGACGTCCTGACTTTCGGGGCGGCCGCTTCCGGAGGCGGGGGCGAGGCTCCCGTTGAAGCCGCGCCCGCCGGGAGTGCGCAAGACGGTCCCCGCCTCGAAGCCATCCGCGTGGGCGACTACCTGCACGTTGCGGCGCGCTCGGAGGTGGAGGGCTATCTCCACTTCTTCAATCTTGGAGTTTCGGGAGATGTCTGCAAACTTTTCCCCGAGAGTCCCGCCAGCGCCGCCCGCGTGGCTCCCGGTGTCTCCTGCTTCATTACGGAGAACGAAGGCGGGTCGCCCTTCATGGAAGAGGCCGAGGCCTTTCTCGAAGACGGCGACGACGAGAGGCGCGCCAACGGCTATCCGGAGCGCCTCCTCGCACTCGTCACGCCTCGGCTCCTCGGGGTGGCCGCGACCGATCTCCATCCGGACTGGGAGGGGCCGGCGGGCACCCGCGGCGGCGATCCATGGGAGGGGTTCGCCATCGCCACCGGTCACCCGGCGGGCTTCTGGGGGCAGCCGGAGGCATGGGAATGGGGCTGGTGGGAGGCGCCCGTCGTCGATGCCTGAACAAGGGGGCGAGGCCACCGGCAGGGTGAACGGAAGTAATTGAGGGAAATCCTATGAAACGACACGCGCTCATCATCGGCATCAACCACTACACGGATCCCACCATCCAGTCGCTCCGCTTTGCCGAGCAGGATGCGACCGAAGTCTATGGCTGGCTGAAACACCGCATGGCCTTCGACGAGGCGACGTTGCTCGCGGGTTCGCAGGCGGAGGAGGAGGCGATCATTGCTGCCCTCCATGCCTTGAGCGGCGACCTCGGGCCGGAAGACCTTTTCGTGCTCTATTTCGCGGGCCATGGCGTGGAAGACCGGAACGAGCACTGGCTCCTCACCGGCTGCGCGCAGGTGGCGCGGCTCAAATGGCACAAGGCAATGGTTTCGGTGGGGGAAATCCGCGAGGCTAGCGTCGGGCGCGGATGCGGGCGGCTCCTCGTTCTCGACGCCTGCCGCAATGCCCTGCGCCGCGGGCTGCGCCTTGCCGAGGCCCCGGGCCAGTCCACCCGGAGTCTGCGCGACCTCCTCGGGCGGCCGACCGGCGATGTCGAGGAAGGGCCTCTGGGGATCCTCTGTGCCTGCGATGAGAAGCAGACCGCGCTGGAGCTGGAGGAGCGTCGCCAAGGCGTCTTCACGGCGGCCTTGCTGGAAGAGTTCGCCGCTTGCGGCAGGGGGGGCTTTGCTTTTGGGGCGGACGTGTGCGTGCGCCTTGAGGAGCGGATGCGGCGGCTCTGCGGCGGGGCGCACCGGCAGCGGCCCTGGTTTCAATGTACGGGGGTATTGCCGCCTTTGTTCGAAGAGGGTGGCGGAGCCCCGTTCGTCTCCGCCGTCATTCCACGGCCGCCCCCGGCCGAAACGCAGTGGCATGTGCATATCGACGGTCGGCGCGAGATT
>JAFIGE010000061.1 GCA_020831585.1 Opitutales bacterium
ATATCGTGAAAAAAGATGCCGGGCGATTTTGGGATTTATGCAACAACGCCGTGGACTAAAGCAATTTGGGAGTTTTTCCCGAATTGAATCAAAAAAACTTATTCGAGGCTACAGCTTCGACATGCTGACTCACGAACTCAAGCCAACCCATGTTCCAAATCCCAGCGCAGGAACGAAGCACCTATTCCGAGTGTTCCGTTCCTCCAACTCAACTGGGCCAACCGTAACCTTAAAATAGCATGGAACTCTCATTCACAGGACTTTTCTCCGGAGCGGGTGGACTCGATCTCGGATTCGAGATGGCAGGATATAGGCATCTCTATTCATCCGATATTGACACATGGAGCGTTCGAACCCTCAGAGACAACCGCCCCAACTGGGAGGCGACCGAGGCTGACGTGAGAGAATTAACAGCTAGAGATTTGCCAGATTCCGATGTTCTTCTTGCAGGGTTTCCATGCCAAGGATTCTCGCTTGGCGGGAACCGGCAGGAATCAGACGAAAGAAATTTTCTCTTCAAGGAGGTGGTTAGGCTAGCCAAGGCGAAGAGACCGAAATTCGTTGTGATTGAGAACGTATTGAATCTTCGAACGATGAAAGAGCCCGAAAGCGGCAGGCCATTCGTCGAAGTAATTTCATCACATTTTCAGGCACTCGGATACAACATCAAACACAACATTTTCAGAGTCTCAGGATTTGGAGTCCCCCAGACCAGACGGCGCTTTATTTTTGTGGCAAGCTTAGATCCATTCCCCAAAACCTTTCATTGGCCTACGCCTGAGCCAGATACACCAGCATCTGCATTCTTGGCAGATATTGCATCAAACCCATTTATCGCTCTACCTAATCACAGTCCCGAATGGGGCTTCAAGAGTCGAGTGCATGACGAGACAGGCGAGCCATTCGATCCGACGGAGGCTCCTGTTCCATGCAGGTTTTCACGAACCGGATCGGATGGTCACCCCATCAGAACCTTGAATGCACCATTCCCTGCTGTTGATACAGCTACCGTATGGGGATGGGCTCAAGGCAATGTAACAGCCGAGCGTAAAACGAAAGATCGTATTAATGGTGCTTTCATCCGAAACAAGGATACTGACCTGAAGCTTTGGCGCATTAGTGCAAGCAAACTCAGGAGCTTTACTGATCGTGAATACGCAAGATTGCAGACTTTCCCTGATTCTTGGGTCTTTCATGGCGGCAACAAACGGCATACGCACAAGCAAATCGGCAATGCTGTGCCAGTTCAATTCGCCTTTAGAATCGCACGATTTTTGAAATCCGTTAACGCGGCGCAGACCTCTGGAAAACCAATGAAGTCCTTTATTCGGGGTGTCGCGTCACAGATCGAAATGGAACTCTAAATGCCCGACAAGACGGTGGACTCAGCGCGCTACCGCGCGTGAGTCACCTTGACGTTGAGCAGACGAATCCGCACTTCGGGAAGGATGCCCGCCCCTTTGAATACACAGCCATCTGGATTGACAAAAAGTGACACGGCTCGCCGAATGGTTTTCATGAAGCGACTCCCCTCTCGTCTTTTCTCCCGCCGTGTCATCACGTTTTTTTTAAGCGCCGCTCTTGTGGCGCTTTTTCTTTTTCCAAGGGGCGAGCGAGGCGACGGCGGGCCGGAAACGCTCCAGCCGGGGGCTTCTGAGGTGATGGCTCCGTCTGTGGCAAGGGGGACTGCGGGAGGACCGCAACCGCCATCAGCCAACGATCCTGCCGCCCGGTTGCCGTCGGCCCCTTTCGTGCCCGCCCCCGAGGCCAACTACGCGGTAAACGACCCGATGGGGCTCATTCCCCCGGTAGTCCGCCTCGTGGCCAATGCGGTGGAGCTGGAGCGCCGCGAGCTGGAGCCCGATGAGCAGGGCCGCCCGGGACGACTGCGCCTTGTCCGGGCGGATGATTTCAAATACCCGCTTCTGCGCGTGGAGGAGCGCTTCGGGACCTTTGCCAACGGCGACCTCAATCCCTTTCCCGAGATCCTCGTATCCGTGGCCGACCACGTGATGGTGCAGGTCGATCCGGTCTGGGATGCGGCGGAGGTCGAGGCCCTCGCGCAGCAACTGGGCGGGCGTCTGCGCGAGCGCACGCAGCGGGCGGGGCTTGTTCTCCTCGAACTGCCGCAAGCAAGCCTCGATGCCCTGCCGGAAGCCATCGAACGCCTCGGCGGTCGCCCGGGCGTGCGGTTTGCCGAGCCCGACTGGGTCGTGGGGCACCTCGGCGGGGTCACGCCCAACGATCCCGACTACCCCCTGCTCTGGGGGCTGCCCAAGATTGAGGCCAACCTTGCCTGGGAGATCACCACGGGTCGCCGCGCCGTGGTCGTGGGGGTGATCGATTCGGGGGTCGACTACACCCACCCCGATCTCGCCGCCAACATCTTCTACAATACCGGGGAGCTGGTGAACGGCACCGATACCGACGGCAACGGCTTCATCGACGACATCCGCGGCTGGGATTTCTACGACAACAGCAACGACCCGATGGACGAAAACCGCCACGGCACCCACGTTGCCGGGACCATCGCTGCCGTGGGCAATAACGCCCTTGGCATCACGGGCGTGGCTTGGGAGACGCGGATCCTGCCGCTGCGTTTCCTCGGGGCGAGCGGCGCGGGCACAACCTCCGGTGGCATCAACGCCGTTGCCTACGCCACTCTAATGGGTGCGGACATGACGAACAATTCCTGGGGCGGCGGCGGGTTTTCCCGGGCCCTCTACGACACCATCGCGGAGGCGCGGGATGCGGGCATTCTCTTCATCGCCGCCTCCGGCAATTCGGGCGAGGCCCAGCCCGGCTTTCCCGCCCGCTATGGCAACACCGGTCTGCAGGATGGTTTGCCCGCCCTCAACAACGTCATCAGCGTGGCCGCCTCCGGTAACGACCCGGCGGATACCCTGGCCAGTTTCTCCAACCGCAACGCCCACATCGCCGCACCCGGCGTGGGCATTTACAGCACCGTGCTCGGCCACAGCTACGGCAGCCTCAACGGCACGTCCATGGCCAGCCCGCATGTTGCCGGAGCCGCCGCCCTCCTCCTCGCCGTGAAACCCGACATGGACTACCTCGACCTCAAGACGATGCTCCTGACCCATGTTGACGACCGTTCGGCCGATCCGCTCTACGATCTCTCCATCCACTCGCGGGGTCGCCTCAATATCAACACCGCCCTGCGCAATCTCGATATCCCGATCATGATCCACACCGCCACCGCGTTCACGGATCTGGCGGGTCCGCGCGCGGGCAACGGGGTTATCAATCCCGGCGAAACAATCGAGCTGATCCTCTCCCTGCGCAGCGTGGGCATGATCGACACGGAAAACGTCGTCGCCACCCTCAGCACCGGCAGCCCGCACGTCGCCATTACCTCGGCCACCCACACCTACGGCGACTTCGACCGCTACGAAACGCGCGTGAACGCGGCTCCCTTTGTCTTCACGGTTGATCCGGCCACGCCCACACCCTACGTGATTCCCTTTGCCCTCACCATCACCGCCGGGGGTGGCGACACGTGGATCGAGGAAATTCCGCTCATTGTTTACACCTCCGTCGACGCCGCCGGCACGGTGCGGCAACTCGACGGCTCGCCCTTCGCGGGGGCGACCGTGACCTACACCGGCCCCTTCTCCGGGAACGTGACCACCGGCCCCGACGGCACTTTCGCCTTTGAAATGGTCGACGGCACCTACCGCGTCTTCGCCGACGCGGAGGGCTTCCGGCGCAGTGCCACGCGCGTGCACACCGCCCCTCCGGGCAAGACGGATCTCGACTTTGTGCTCGGCAGCAGCGTCATCAGCGCCTCCGCCAGCACGATTGAGGCAACCGCCCGTCCCGGCGGCCGCGTCGAACTCACCATCGGCCTCGGCAACTCCGGCAACCTGCCCCTCCACTGGCAGCTCCGCGAGACGGAATACGGCTACGAGTTTATCGAAAACGGCCTCACCGATCCCGCCCGCCCCGATCTTCATTGGAAGGAAATCCGCGCGGAGTTTGGCGGCCCCGGCAGCCGCCTCGACTGGTGGGACCTCTTCAGCCCGATGCCCAACACCACGGTGGGCAACCAGCAAATCGGATGGGCGGGCATGGACCGCTGGTCGCACGGCCCGCTCTCGTTTGATTTTGAGTTCCCGTTCTACGGACAGCGCTTCAGCAGTGTGCGGGTGAACAACAGCGGCTGGCTCGGCTTCACCTCGATCAATCGCAGCGTCTTCTACCACCCCACCCACCCCATGCCGGACGCGGATTTCATGGATCACAAAGTTGCCTTCCAATGGGCGCTGCGGGAGGCGGGTCGCGCCGATCTCAACGGCCCCATCCACCGCAAGCCGAATCTCAACTACTGGCACAGCAACACGGGTGCGCAGTGGGATCCCTTCCGCGACAGCCAGCATGCCTATGCCCACAACTGGGATGCGCATACGTGGGTCTTCACCTGGCATCAGTGGGTCAGCCCCTTCGTGCGCACGCCCCCCGAGCTGGACACCGGGCAAATCGAATTGCGTTCCGATGGCAGCATCATCGTGCGCTATCTGGATTACCAGCACCTTCCCAACGCCGATGGCTTCACTTTTGGCGGACCCTTTTTCTTCAGCGCCGGTTTGCAGGATGGCAGCGGCGCGCGCGGCATGAACCCCATCTTCCGTGGCTACACCGCCGCCGCACCCACACCGGGATCGGTTCTCATCATGCGCCCGGATGTAGCCGCCGCGTGGATACAGCCTGATCAGACGGCCGGCACCCTCGCTTCTTTGGCGGGACAGGGCACCCTCTCCCTCACCCTCGATGCCGGTCAACTGCCTCCCGGCGTCTATCACAGCAGCATCGTCATCGACAGCGACGACACCACCGGCAATGAGGCCCTGCGCATCCCCGTTACTTTCACCGTGAGCGAAAGCGCCCCGAGCCTCGTCCTCACCCAGCCCGCCGCGGACCTCACGGTCGAACCGGGTGACGATCTCGCCGTGACCGCCGTCTTCGCGGGCGCGGGCACCCCGGCGGGCACGGTGGACTTGCTCAACGGCGACGAAGTCATCGCCTCTCTCCCGGCGGGTGCCGGTCCGTTTGGTTTCCTCTGGGAGAACCTCCCCGGCGGCTTCCATGAGCTGTCCGCCCGGGTCACCCTCGCGGAGAGCGGCCACACCGTCTATGCCCCCGTGCGCCAGATCCAGGCGGGCCAGGGCCTGCGCCTGCGCATGGAGTTCGAGGACCTGCCCGTCTTCAGTGAGTCCCTCGTGAGCAACCCCGCGCAGTTGCTCCAGCCGCCCGTGGTTTCGCGCAACCGTGTGAGCGCCGAACGCTTCGACATCACCCCGGTCCTTCTTTCTCCCGACCAGATCACCTGGTGGGGCAACCCCGCCAACCGCGATCCCAATGGACGCGACGGCAGCTTCAACGTGGGCAACGCCGGGCGCGAAATCCGCCTCGTGACCAATAACCTGCGCAAGCACCCCTTTGTCTACAACGTCACCCCCAACACCGTGGTGGAGTTTGAGTTCCGCGCCTTCAACGATCCCACGCTTGCTTCCAGCTTCGTCTACGGCCTTGGCCTCGCGGAGAGCGACGCCGTCAACAGTGCGCGTATCTTCCGCCTTCTCGGCGAGCGCAACTGGGGCCTTGCCGCCTTCAGCGGGTTGTATCCATACAGTCACTCTCTTCACTCTGGCCGGCGCGGTTGGGTGCGCTACCGCATACCCGTGGGGCAGTTCTACACCGGGGCGATGCAGCACCTCGTCTTCGTGGCCGAGTCGGTCGATCCGAACTACAACATGTATTTCCGCGATATCGACGCCGCCTTCCGCAACATCCGCGTCTATGAAGCAACCGAGTCCGCCGACTTCGCCTACGCCTGGAGCTTCAACGACAGCGACCGCGCCTGGACCGGCCCCGAGGTCCACCGCAGCTACTTCACCCCGGGCACGAAGACGGTTTCCGTGACCGTGACCGATGGCCCGCACAGCGCCACGGTGGCGCGCACCCTTGAGCTGCCGGGCAGCGAAGCCTTCCGCGTGGCGGTCAACTTCCAGCCCGCCAGCGCCACCACGCCCGCCGGATTCGTGCCCGACAGGGGCCTGCCCTTCGGCGACCGCGGCAACGACCTTGTCTATGGCTGGGAGAGCAACCGCTCCAGCCAGACCCGCGACGACAACTGGCTGGTTACCTACGGTTCCGAGCAGGGCGTCACCCGCATCCGTGCGGGCAACGGGGCTGTCTGGCGCATGGCCGTACCCAGCGGCGTCTACACCGTTACGGCGCACACCGGTGCGAGCGAGGAATCGAGCAACGCCCTCCTCCGCTTCAACGGCGAAACCCTCCTCGACCGCAACGTCGGCAACCAGGGCTATGCCGAGGGCTCGCTCACCTTGCCCGTGGCCGACGGCGAGATCGTCATCAGCTCACACCGCAACACCGCCTCCCTCCTCTTCCTCGAAATCAACCGCGTGGACGATCTCCGCCGACCGCCCGTGGCCAGCTTCACCCTGCAGCCGCAAAGTGGCAGCACGCCGCTTCCGGTCCAGTTCGATGCCACCGATTCCTTTGACAGCGACGGCACCATCGTCGACTACGCATGGGATTTCGGCGATGGTTTCACGGGCCATGGCATACAGGTCGCCCACACCTACGCCCTGCCCGGTATCCACGATGTCACTCTCCGCGTGACGGACGATGATGGGCTCGTTGGCATGGCCACGCGCAGCGTCGTCGTGAGCGGGACCGCGCAGCCCGCCGTGCTGGTGACCCCGCCGCCGCTGGAGCCCGCGTTGGCCCCTGTCTTCGGTCAACTGCCTCCCCAACCGCGCCGGGAGCTGCCCGAGTCGGGCGGCAGCCTTGGCTACAGCCTCGCCCTTTCCGCTCCACCCGCGCACAACGTGCAAATCGCCATCGGCACAGGCCCCCGCGTCGCCGCTCTGCCCGCGCTCCTCACTTTCACCCCGGCCAACTGGGATCAGCCGCAGACCGTGCAGATCGCCGCCGTCAACAACGAGATCGTGGATGGCGACGCATGGGTCACCCTCACCGCCACTGCCTCCAGCGCCGATCCGGTCTTCGACGGTCTCGTCGGCGCGCCCTTCGACGTCTTTGTCATCGATAACGACGCCTACGGCACGGTTCAGTTCAGCCAGTCCGCCATCACCATCAACGAGGACCACGGCACCCTCGCCGTCGAGGTCACACGCACGGGCGGCCAATCCGGCGAACTCACCGCGCACTACACCACGGTCGACGGCAGCGCCACCGCCGGAGCGGACTTCACCGCCGTCAGCGGCACCCTCACCTGGGCGCACAATGACACCGCGCCCAAAACGATCTTCGTTCCCATCCTCGACGACACCGAACCCGAGCCCCCGGAGACCTTCCAGATCGTTCTCACTTCCGCGACCAACGCCTCCGGCGATAGCGTCCTCGGCAGCCCCGCCGCCCTGGTCGTGACGATTCTCGACGATGACAACGTCAACCCCGCCATCGTTCTGCAAAGCCCTGTCGCCGCCGCCGTCTTTGAGGCGGGCGACCCCGTGTCCCTCCGGGCCGAGGTCACAAGCAACACCGCCGCCATCACCGAAGTGCGCTTCTTCGTGAATGGAAGCCTTGTCGGCGCCCGCACTTCACCCGCCGCCGGCAACCTCTATACCTTCGACTGGATCGCCACCATTGGCGCAACCTCCTGGCATGTCCAGGCCTTCGACGATAACACCGGTGAGAGCGTATCGGAGCCGCGCACCCTCAGCGTGACCCCCGTCCCCAACACCGGTCTCGGCGGCTTCCTGCGCGAGGTCTTTGGCGGCATCACGGGGACGACCATTGCCCATCTCACGGACGCCCCCGCGTATCCGGATTTTCCCGACAGCTTTGATTTCATGGATAGCGGCACGCTCCAGTATGCCAATAATACGGCCAACTACGGCACCCGCCTGCGCGCCTATTTCGTCGCCCCCAAGAGTGGTGAATACCGCTTCTACGTGGCTGCTCGCACGCGTGGGGAGGTCTGGCTGAGCACCGACGACCAACCCGCCAACCGCGTGCGCATTCTCAATCCCAACCGCGAGGACAACCCCAACAGTTGGGGCAACGCCGCCCAGCGCTCCGCCGCCATTCCCCTCGTCGGCGGTCAGCGCTACTACCTCGAAGCCCTCCACAAAGCCGGAACCTCCGGCACCCGCCACATCCAGGTCGGCGTAGAGTTGCCCGGCGGCCAGTTCGAGCGGCCCATCCCCGTGGCCTTCCTCGAACCCTTCGACGGCGTGAAGGTCGAAACCTCCACCGATCTCGTCCACGTCCCCGAGGGGGGCACGGCGACCGTGCGGGTGCGCCTCAGCCACCCGCCCATCGGCGACCTCACCCTCCACGCCAGCCTCCGCGATCCCGTCGACGGCGGCGAAAGCCTCGAAATCCTTTCCGGGGCCAGTCTTGCCTTCTCCCCCGGCAACTGGAACCAATGGCAGACCCTTACCCTCTACGCCGCCCCCGATGAGGATGCCCTCGACGGCGAAGCCACCCTCCGCCTCGCCCTCGACAACGGCACCTGGTGGGACATCACCGCCCGCGAGATCGACGCCCAGCTCAACCACCCGCCCACCGTCTCCATTGCGCAACCCACCGTTCCCACGGTCAATCTGCCCTCCGGTGTCGGCCTCTGGCTGGCTGCCGAGGCCCTCGACCTCGATGGCGATCCCCTCACCGTTCTCTGGGAACGCCTCAGCGGCCCCGGCAGCGTCACCTTCGACGATTCCGCCGACCTCCGGACCGGGGCCCGCTTTGCCGCCGATGGAGACTATGTCCTCCGGGTCACCGTGGACGACGGCGAATACTCCGCCGCGGCCGAAGTCACTGTCCGCGTGAACCCACCGGGCATCAATCAGGCCAACATCACGACCACCCGCGGGGGTTCGCTCACCATGGACGGGAGCACATGGACCTTCACCGGGGGCGGGGCCGGTCTCGGTTACGAGGGCGACCACACCACCTCCACGCTCGATTCCATCCGCTTCGCCTATGCCGGCATCACGGGCGATTTTGATGTCAGCGGGCGCATAAGCGGTTTCTCCGGACGCAACTGGAGCTTCACTGGTTTGCATGTGCGCAACAGCCTCGCCCCGAACTCGCGCCACTTCACCGCCGGCGCGTCCTGGGATAACGGCGAGCGCTGGGCGAGTGTCCGCCGCCGCCTCACCGACGGTGCCAACACCACCGGAGGCGAAAATCTCAACGGCACGCGGACGCATGGCTGGGTGCGCATCACCCGCACCGGCGACACGTTCCGCGCCTTCCACTCCACCGACGGCACCGCCTGGACCGAGCGCATTGCCGCCACCATTTCCATGGCCCCGACCGTTTTTGTGGGCATCATCATCGACAATCAGAACGACGGCACCCAGCTCAGCACCGCTACCTGGACCCACGTCAACGTTCCCACTACCGTCAACCTTGCCCCCCTCGTCGATGCCGGTCCCGATGCCACGGTCGATTTGGGCGACACCCACACCCTCGCGGCCAGCTTCAGCGGCGACTATTTGCCCCACGGCCCGCTTCTCACCCAGTGGGTGAAGCGCTCCGGCCCCGGCGCGATCTTGGCGAATCCCGTCCCGCCCACCGCGCCCGACGCCGCCATCAGCTTCGAACTCCCCGGCACCTACGTCCTCCGCTTCCTCGTCTCCAACGGCGAGGCCGTCACCTTCGACGATGTTACTCTGACGGTTGAAGCCGGGGGCTATGCCACCTGGGCCCTGCACCTTCCCGAGGGGCGCCGCGCCCCCACCGACCTCCATGGCGGCATTCCCAACCTCCTGCGTTACGCCCTCGGGGGCACCCTTGCCACGCCCGTATCGGAGCTGCAACTACAGGTCGCCCTCGTCGCCGCCGGAGCCGAGATCACCTTCCCCCGCATCGACGACCCCGCGCTCACCTACGAGATCTGGCAAAGCGCGGACCTCGAGGATTGGGGCGCGAGCCCCGTCTGGAGCGCCCCCGGCCTCGGCCCCACGCCTATTCTTATCGACGCCGCCCATCCTCCGGTCTTTTTCCGTTTGCGCATTCTTTTGGACGAATAGCCTCTTTTTTGAGACTTTGAGACACTGTGATTGCCGTGGTCGATTCGCATCGTGGCGGTGCGGGTTTGCTCATGCTTCCGGTGTCTGCAAAGACTTTTGTCCGAGCAACGATTCAATCCATTTGGCGGGTTGCATCCGGCCCGAAAGCCGCTAACTCTGATGCATGGCTGTTTCCGATCAGAGTGATTGTATTCTCGAAGTTAGCTCTTTGACCAAAACCTACGCGACCGCCCACGGGCCGTTGACGGTGTTGGAAGAAGCCAACTTCGCGCTCGCGCGCGGGAGCACGGCGGCGATCGTGGGGCCATCGGGAAGTGGCAAAACGACCCTGCTCGGTCTCTGCGCCGGCCTCGACACCCCATCCACCGGGAGTGTGCGGCTTGCGGGAGAGGCGCTGGAAGCTCTGAGCGAGGACGCCCGCGCGGCCGTGCGGATGGCGTCGGTGGGGTTTGTTTTCCAGAATTTCCAACTCGTTCCAACGCTCACCGCCCTGGAGAACGTGATGATTCCCATGGAGCTGCGCGGACAGCGCCGCGCGCGGGCAATCGCGGCGGATCGGCTGGCGGAAGTGGGGCTCGGCGAACGCCTCGATCATTACCCCATCCAGCTGTCCGGCGGGGAACAACAACGGGTCGCCCTGGCACGGGCCTTTGCCAATGAGCCCGAGATTCTTTTTGCCGACGAGCCGACGGGCAATCTCGATACGGCTACAAGCGAGTTGATCACGCGGCTGATTTTCGACCTCAACCGGTCGAGGGGCACGACGCTGGTGCTGGTCACGCATGATCCCGAACTCGCCGCGCTGACCGAACGGGTCTTCCGCATCAACCGGGGTCGCCTGGCTGAGGATGCGCGGGCGGTGATGGCGGCGGGTTCGCGGGATTGAGCAGAGGCCGTATGGATACAAACTCAAATTCACGGAAGCCTCTGCGGGGCTGGGCTGGGCGCATGGCTTGGCGGGATAGCCGGGGCAAGCGCCGGATATTGTTGCTCAGCGCGCTTTCCATCTTTTTCGGGGTGGCCGCGCTCGTGGCCATCGGCTCCTTGCGGGACAATCTGGAATGGATTCTCGAAGAGCAGACGCGCAGCCTGCTCGGGGCTGATCTGGCCCTGGAGGCCCGCCAACCCTTCAATGATGAGATGGAGCGCTTTTTCCGGCGCCTGGGCGGGGAGTCGTCAAGGGAGATCCGCTTCCAATCGATGGCCGCGTTTGAGGGCACCGATGCGGTGCGGCTGGTGCAGGTGCGTTCCTTGCGGGGCGGGTTTCCTTTTTACGGGGCTTTTGAGACAGATCCGGCGGACAGGCGGCACCTGCGCCCCGGCCAAGCGATCGTGGAAGAGAGCCTTCTGATGCAATTGGGTCTGCGTGTGGGCGGGGAGATTCGTCTAGGGCGGAGCAGCTTTGAAATTGCCGGGGCTTTGCGCCGCGTCGCGGGCGAGTCGGAGGTAACGGGCTTTTTTGCCCCCCGCGTCTACATCCGGTGGGATGAAGTGGAGGCCACGGAGTTGGTGCAGAAGGGGAGTATTGTGCGCCACCGCATCTATTTTCGTTTTGACGAGGGGCTCACGGGGGCGGCTGCCGAGCGCTTTGCCGAGGCGGAAGCCGACCTCTTTGTGCGCAACAGCATCCGCTCCGAAACGGTGGAGCAGCGGAGGCGGAACCTGGAGCGATTGCTCGGGAATTTGTTTGGTTTCCTCGGCTTGATCGGGCTCGTCGCTCTGATGCTTGGGGGCGTCGGCGTGAGTGGAGCGGTGCAGGTTTATGTGCGGGAGAAGTTGCCCACGGTCGCCCTGCTGCGCTGCCTCGGGGGGACTGCCGGTCTGGTGTTTCGCGTCTACCTCCTGCAGGTGGCAGTGGTGGCGGCGGTCGGGGTGAGTCTGGGGGCTTTGGCCGGGGTTGGGGTGCAGCACATCCTGCCGGTCTTTTTGGCGGAGTTTCTTCCATTCGATTTTGAAATCCGCACGAGTTACCGGGCGGTGCTGGGAGGACTCGTTTTCGGCTGGCTGGTGGCCATGGGCAGCGCCCTTCTGCCGCTTCTGGAGGTTCGGCGGATCAGCCCGCTGGCCGCCCTGCGGGCCGATTTCGACGCGCAAAAACGGACTCGCCCGGATGCCCTCACGGTGGCCGTGGTGATTGCGCTCGCGGGACTTTTGATCATCTTCAGCCTGCTCCAGACGGCCGTTCCCTGGCACGGTGCCGCTTTTGCCGGAGTGCTGCTGGGGACGCTCGGTTTACTGGTTCTATTGGGGATGGCGCTGCGGCGGATTCTTCGTTGGGGCGTGGGGCAGCGGGGTTCCTTCACATGGAGGCTCGCTTTGGGCAACCTTTACCGGCCGCAAAACCGCACGCTCTTTCTCATCGTCACGCTCGGCATGGGAGCCTTTCTCATCAACACGCTCTATCTGGCCAGTGGCCAGTTGCTCGGGCAAGTGCGGGTTACCGAGACAGGCGATGCCGCGAACCTGGTTCTTCTGGATGTGCAACCGGATCAGGTCGTCGAGCTGAGTGAGGCGCTCGCGGAAGCGGGGTTTCCGCCGAGGGACATCCTGCCGATTGTCACGATGCGGCTTGATGCCATCAATGGGCGCTCCCTCACAGACTTGCGCAACGACCCCGAAGCCAACATGCGGAGATGGGTTTTTACGTGGGAGTTTCGGGCCTCCTACCGGGCGGAACTTCTCGACAACGAGGTTATTTCCGGAGGCGAATGGATTCCGCTCCATGAGGGCGGCGAACCCTATCCAATCTCGGTCGCTGAGAACATTCTGCGCGATATGAACGCGGCCTTGGGTGACCGGTTGGTCTGGGATGTGCAGGGGGTGCCGATTGAAACATACGTGGCCAGCGTGCGCGATGTGGAATGGCAGGCAGGGCGGCAGAATTTCGGAGTCATTTTCGCGCCCGGAGTGCTGGAGGCGGCGCCGACCATATTCGCCGTCACGACCCGCGTGAGCGAGCGGGCCGAGGCGGCGGCCATCCAACAACTGCTCATCGGCACCTTTCCCAACGTGAGCATGATCGATCTCACTCTGGTCTTCGAGACCCTGGACGACCTCCTTCAGCGGGCCGCTTTTGTTGTCCAGTTCATGGCGGGCTTCACCATTGCAACGGGGCTGCTCGTTCTGGCAGGGGCCATATTGACCAGTCGTTATCAACGCATCCGGGAAAGCGCGCTTTTGCGCACCCTGGGCGCGCGATCCCGGGTCGTGCGTCAGGTGATGGGCATCGAATACGCCCTCCTCGGGCTGCTCGGCGGGTTGATCGGCACCCTGCTTGCCCTCCTTGTCAGCTGGGCGCTCACGCGCTTTTTCTTTGAGATGGCGTATTCCCCGGCATGGACGGGTTTGCTCATTTCCCTGGTCGGTTTGGTCGCGCTCACCCTGGTCACCGGCTTTCTGGTCAGTCGCCGAGTGGCCACCCAGAGCCCCCTGATCGTGCTTCGCGAAGAAGGCTAAGCGTGTCCCGAGAAGGGCAGGGCGGAGCGACGCGGCAACCGCTGTAAGCTAGCCGTTTCGACCACCCGCGACAAAGAGGCCTTCATTGTCAAAGCCATCGGCGGTGGAAGGGGGCTTTTTCTTCGTCGACGCGGCCATCTCCTTTCCGCCCCGCAGCCACTCTTCCACGAAAGCCTTCGTCCCGATGGCGACCCCCTGTGTCATGAAACGCAGGCGGCAGCGCAGTTTCTCCGCCGTGCTCAGCGAGCCACTCGTTTCCATGACCTTCGCGCGCTCTTTGGGTGCCAGAGAGTGCCCCTTGCGCGGGTCCGAGCCCGCGACATAGAGATATTGCCGATAGCGCGCGGCCACGATTTCCGGTGGGTCGCTGCGGTTGTCGGCGATTCGCCGCCAGAGCGCATACTCCCGCAACTTGCCTGACCCGATGGCCTCTCCGTAGCCGCTGAACCGGTAGTCCTTCGGATCATCCACAATCCCTGCCCGCACCGGATTCAAATCGATGTAGGCAGCCACCGCCCGAACCGCGACCCGTGTATTCTCGACCAACACACTCCGAAACCGTCCCTCCCACAGGGTGCCCACACGGTCATACTTGCGGTTGAATAGAATCGAATATCGCTGCTTCAAGATCTTCATAAACATAGGGAGCGACGCCATCCGGCCCATGAGCAGCCCCCGCATGGCCTCGCGGATTTCGCCCCCCGCCCGCAGGGCCGCTTCAATGCGCGCCATCGACAACGGCTGCCCCTTGCGCTCCCTCCCGTACAGCAGCCGCGCCCGCGCCAGCAGCGCCTCATCGCTCAACTCACCCGGCTTCCCCGGCACCTCGATAAGCAGATGAAAGTGGTTGTCCAGCAGGGCGAAGGTGATCACCTCCACCCCACAAAACCCCGCCACCCGCTTCAGCAGCCCTCTGAACGCCTCCTTCTCCACATCCGTGAGCAGGAACTCCCGCCCACACACCCGGCTCACCACATGGTGAACCCCATCCACTCCCTTGCGCCCCGCACGGGGCAATCGACAACTTTTCTTCGGAATGAGGTATCTCATGGCAATCGTCTTTGCCCATTCCCGGCAAAACGCAAGAATAAAATTAACGGTAGCTTAAAAATGTGGACTTGCGTCTTTGGGGGAGAGAAGATTTAGAGATGGATGGAAAGCCTCATGAATGAAGGAAAGATTCATCCGCGCGATGCTGCGCGATCCCGTGAAGAAAGGCCGACGGCGGGCCCCGAAAAGCCAGCTTACATGGTGGGCATTGGGGCGTCTGCGGGTGGGTTGGAGGCGCTGCGTTCCTTTTTTTCAGCGATGCCGCCGGACTCGGGTCTGGCGTTTGTGGTGATCCAGCACTTGGCACCGAACCATAAGAGCCTGATGGCGGAGCTGTTGGCGCGGGCGACGGATATGCCGGTGGCGCGGGCGGAAGAAGGGGTGCGGCCGTTACCCAACCACGTCTACCTGATCCCGCCGGGTTTTAATCTGACGCTGAAGGGTGTCGGTTTGCATTTGGAACGGGGTCCCGGGGGTGGGACGCTAAACCTGCCGATTGATATTTTTTTCCGTTCGTTGGCCAAGGAACTTGGTGACCGGGCGGTGGCCATCGTATTGTCGGGCACGGGGAGCGACGGGGCGCGGGGTATTCGCGCGGTGAAGGAAGCGGGGGGGATGATTATGGTGCAGGCGGAGGCATCGGCCAAGTTTGCGGGTATGCCAGCGAGCGCGATCGCCACGGGAGCAGCGGACTTTATTCTGCCGGTGGAAGAGATGCCGGCGCAGTTGGTGAATTTTGCGCGGCACCCTTACGCGACACGGCAAGCGGGTGAGCTGGCGCAGCTCCCGGAGTTTTCGGGAGACTTGGAGCGCATTTGCGGTCGGGTGAAGCAGGCCACAGGGATTGATTTCACCCAATACAAGCACGCCACGCTGGCACGCCGAATCGAGCGCCGGATCAATATCACGCAGGTTCAGGATATCCGGGAGTATATTCAGTTTCTGTCCCGTTCCGCTCAGGAGGCGGATGCACTGGGAAAGGATTTGCTCATTGGGGTAACGAAGTTTTTCCGGGATCCGGAGTCGTTTGAGGTGCTCTCCAAGCATTTGGATTTTCTCTTTGCGGAGTTGCCGCCGGGTGGCTGTCTGCGGCTATGGTCGGCGGCCTGTTCGACCGGGGAGGAAGCTTATACCCTCGCTATGCTGTGCGAGGAGATCCGCGTGCGGGGTTATCCGCGCGCGGAGTTCAAGGTGTTCGCCACGGATGTGGACAAGACGGCGTTGGAGATTGCGGGTGCGGGGATCTACCCTCGAAGTGTGGTGGCGGATTTACCGCCGGAATTGCTGAAGCGCTATTTTTTGCCCGATGGATCGGAGAACTTCCGCGTGCAGCGTCACTTGCGCGACCGGTTGATTTTCGCGCGGCAGGATCTTTTGAGCGATCCGCCTTTCACAAAGATTGATTTGGTGGCGTGCCGGAACTTGCTGATTTATCTGCAACCGGAGGCACAGCGTAAATTGCTGGCCCTGTTCCACTTTTCGTTGGTGGCGGGGGGGCTGTTGTTCCTCGGTGGGAGTGAGTCGCTGGGGGATTTAGGGTATGCTTTTGACGCCGTCGATGGCAAACACCGCATTCACCGGAAGAAGCGGGGGGTGTCGTTACGCATGAGTGATGCGCTGCCCCGGTTTGAGGAAAGGGGACGCTGGACGGAGGGGCGGGAGGCGCTGGGTGGCGGAAGTGCGCCGGGAGCGCGGCCCTCTGCGGTGGCCGAGGCCATCCAACGGTATTTGCTGAGAACCTTTGCTCCGGCCACCGTGGTGGTGAACGGGCGCTTCGAGTTGCTCTATACCATCGGTCCGGTGAGTCCCTATTTTCGCCTGCCGGAGGGGCCGATGCAGTTGGATGTTCTGAAGATGGTGCCGCGCGATCTTAGCTTGGCGCTCAGCACCGCAGGTATGCAAGCCTTGCGGGGGCAGGACGCGGTTGAGTTCCGGGCGGTGAATTTCATTCATGCGGATGGCCGGTCTGAGCCGCTCCGGGTGCGCGCGGAGGCTTTCGATACGCAGACAGATGAGGGGCGGGTGATCCTACTCACCTTTCTGCCGGATACGCGAAGCCCTGCCGCAGGGGCGGAAGCGGAGGCGGAGCGCGGGGAGGATTTCCAGCGCGACCGCGAACTGCTCAACCGCATTACCGAGCTGGAGCGCGAACTGGCGACCACGCGGGAGAGTTTACAGGCCTCTGTGGAGCAGCAGGAGACGGCTAATGAGGAACTGCAAGCAGCGAACGAAGAACTCCTCGCCTCCAACGAGGAGCTGCAAAGCACCAACGAGGAACTCGAGTCCGTGAACGAGGAACTTTATACGGTGAACGCAGAATTCCAGGGCAAGATCCTCGAACTCACGGAAATCACCGACGACCTCGAAAACTTTGCCAGCAGCACGGATATCGGGACGGTGTTCTTTGATCGTTTCATGCGCATTCGCCGCTTCACACCGGTTTTTGGGCGGCTCACTGAGCTGAATGAGAGCGACGTCGGGCGCAGTCTCTCCACTTTTGCGCATCCTGTGCTGAGGTCCATCCTCGCGGCCGCGCCGGGTGTTCTGGGCCAGAAGCACCGCGAGCATGAGGAAACAGTGGATTTGGGAGAGCGGGGCACCTTTCTGCTGCGGGTGATTCCCTACCGCGTGGAGGACGACCAGATCGAAGGTCTGGTGGCTTCCCTGGTGGATGTGAGCCGCCTGACAGACGCCGAAGAGGAGTTGAAAGCCATTGTGCAAACGGTCAGTGCGGGCATTTGTGTAACAGACGACAGCGGTTGCTTCCTTGAGGTCAACGAGGCGTATTTGCGCATTTACGGCTACAGCCGGGAGGAACTGATCGGGCAGCCCTTCACCCTCGTTGTGCCGGAAGATTTTCGGGGGGCGGCGCAGCGCATGCACGATTCCTTCATGGAGACCGGTGAAGAAATCCCTGCGGTGTGGACGGTTGTCGACAAGGCGGGTAAGCGGCATCGGGTGGCGGTGCAGGCTCGCCTCTTGCGCCGATCAGATGGCTCCCGGCGGAAGATTACCGTGGTGACAGACTTGGCTGATTTAGAGCGCCTGCGAGAGCAGGCGGTGGTTGAGGAAAGGTTCGAAAAGGGGAAAAGGACTCAAGGCGAATGAAGAGCAACAAGGAGAAGTCTATGCTGGATGAAAACTTGCGCAAACGGGCGCTTGCTCAATTGCAGCAGTTGGGCAATCGGAGCGATCTCGATGGTATTGAAGACATCACCCAGCTAGTAGAGCAGTTGAACCTTCACCACATTGAGCTGGAAATGCAGGGAGAAGAGCTGCGCCAAGCCAATGAAAACCTCCGCCGCGCGCGCGACCTCTATTTTCAGCACTTTATCGCCGCGCCCATCCCTGTCTTTCGCGTTGCGGGCGACGGTCGGATCGCCGAGACCAATATCGCCGGGGTGGAGCTGCTCGCTTTGGAGTGGCGGGTCTGGAAACGGCACCCGCTGAGTCTGTTCGATTTCATAGAGAAGCCCCGTATGCGGGCACGGTTGAGGGATGCCCTCGGGTCCACCTTTGAGCAAACTGAAGTCAATGAGTTTGAGATTGAGCTTCGTGATGCGAAGGGCCACGAGCGCGTTTTCAGTGTGGTGGCGCAGGCTGTTTCGGCACCGGATGGGCAAAAAGCCGAACGCGCGTTGTTCTACCTCCGCGATGTAACCGAGACCCGTGCCTACAGCCGGGAGATCGAACGCCTTTCCCTCATTGCGAAACACACCGCCAGTAGCGTAATTTTCACCGATGCAGAACGCCGGATCACCTGGTGCAACGAGAGTTTTTTAAACCTCACCGGATACAGCGAGGCGGAGGTCCGCGGGCGCAACCCGTCCTTCTTGCAAGGGCCGGAGACAGATCCCAAGACAGTAGCGCGCATGCGGGCGGCGCTCGACCGCGGGGAGGGTTTTATCGAAGACATTCTCAACTACACAAAGTGTGGCAGACCTTACTGGATTCACCTGGAGGTGATTCCCCGCCTGAATGCGCATGGTCACCCGGAGGGCTTTTTTTCTGTTCAGACCGACATCACCCGGCGGTTGCATCAGGAGAAGGAACTCCGGTCCTTGCGCATGGCGGTGGAGCAAAGCCCGTCCACCGTGGTCATCACCGACCCCTCCGGCGCGATCACCTATGCCAATCCGGCGTTTGAGCGCTCCTGCGGATATACGGTGGAGGAAGTCAATGGGAAGAATCCCCGTCTCCTCAAATCCGGCAAACAATCGAGTGCGTTCTATGCGAAGATGTGGGCTGAACTGAAAGCTGGAAGGCCTTGGGAGGGCGTCTTTCAGAACCGTCGAAAGGACGGGACCCTTTACTGGGAGCACGCGAATATCGCGCCGGTCTTGGATGACGACGCCCGTCTGATCGCCTACATTGCGGTCAAACGCGACATCACTGAAGAGAAAGAGGCCGGGGAGCGGCTGAATGATTTGAACCGTCAGCTCACGGAAGCGGCTGCCTACGCGCAAAAGATGGCGAAAGAGGCAGATGCGGCCAATCGTGCGAAGAGCGATTTTCTTGCGAATATGAGCCACGAGATCCGCACGCCCATGAACGGCGTCCTCGGCCTCTCGGAAATTCTTGCGGAGACGGATCTTACCGAGGAACAGCGGGAGCTGATCAACGGGGTGCGCACAAGTGGTGAGGTCCTGCTGGCCACCATCAATGAGATTCTCGACTTTTCGCGCATTGAGGCGGGACGCCTCGAATTGCACTCGGTGCCATTTGAGATGGCTTCTTTTTTCAACGACTTTACTCTCGCTATGCGCCCGGCAGCGGTGAGAAGGGGCCTTGAGTTTTTTGTCGATCTGGATACCCGGTTGCCGGTGGTCGTGATCGGAGACGAACTGAGGATTCGGCAGGTCATGGCAAATCTGGTTACGAATGCCCTGAAGTTCACGCCAAAGGGGTCTGTCCGGGTGAAGGTGGAGGTGGAAGGGCTTCAACCGGAAGCTGTTCGTCTACGTATTTCCGTGATCGATACGGGCATTGGCGTGCCCCCGGAGAAGCAGGGCTTTCTCTTCCGCGAGTTTTCACAAGTCGATAACTCCCTCTCGCGAATGGCTGGCGGCAGCGGTTTGGGGCTGGCCATTTCCAAGCGGCTCATTCGTATGATGGAGGGCGAGATCAGCGTGGTTTCCCCCAGATTTCCCGATGCGCCGGAGGGTGAGCGAGGGGCTGAATTTTGTTTTCGGTTGACGCTACCGCTCCCGTCGCCCACGGAATCGTCCTCAGGTGAGCCGGTTTGTGAGGTCGTCCTCTCCGAGGGGGCCGCGCCCGGGTCCTTTGCCGGAGGCCATATTTTGGTGGTGGAAGACAATTCAAACAATCGGACGGTAGCGCGTATGTGCTTGGAGAAGCTGGGTCATACATACGAGGAGGCGCAGAGCGGGGCGGAAGCTTTACTCGCCATGCGGGAGCGTTCATTCCATGCCATCTTGATGGATCTTCGTATGCCCGGAATGGATGGTTTTGAACTCACCGCCTGCCTGCGGACGGCCAAGGGATGGGCCACAGCGTCCCAAACACCGGTCATTGCGGTCACGGCACACGCTCTCACGAAGGATCGGGAGCGTTGCCTGGCGGCGGGTATGAATGAGCATTTGGCGAAACCGTATCGCCTGGAACATCTCGAACGTGTGTTAAAGAAGTGGGTGGGGGAGGGTCGGCGGCACATCCAAACAGGCTCAGCGGAAGGACCATGAAAACGCCAACGCCACGGGATGCTTTGGCCGTCGAGGGAGGGCGTTCGGTTCTCCGGGGTTTGCTGTGGCCACTTACCTTTCTCTTGGGAGCGCTTGTTTTTCTTGGGTGGGGCTTGCTCTGGTGGCAGCACCGGGCATTTGTGCAGAGCCATATCGACCGGGGGAACGATTTCCTCTACGCCGAGATCGATCATTTGCTGGAAATCCAGGCGCACGGGATGCGGCGTTCGCTGGAAATTTTCGCGCTCGATCCGGATGTTTTGCGGTTCCTAATTGCGGGTAATCGCGACGTGCTTTTGCGCGATTGGCTGCCGTTTTTTGAAGCGCAGCGGGCGGGCGGCGAACTCTCCCATTTGTATTTTTTCGAGACCGATGGGACGGTGCTGCTGCGTCTGCACGACCCTGACCGGTTCGGCGATCCGGTGACACGGTTTCTCATCGAGCGGGCGATCAAAACGGGAGAATCGGGATACGGGCTCGAACTCGGCATGAATGGGTTGCTCGTCCTGCGCGCCGTTATGCCGGTGAAGGACGGAGAGGGGAATCTGCTCGGCCTGGTCGAGATGGGAAACACCCTCGCGCACGTTTTGGCGCGCCAAAGTCGCCCGGCGGATACGCACCTTATCGTTCTCGTGCATAAAGCGTTGGTGGACCGCCTTCGCTGGGAGGCGTCGCCGGAGGGCCGGATGCCCGGCTTCTCGTGGGAGCAAATGCCGAGCAGCCTCGCTGTCTACTCTTCCTTTGGATACATTCCGGAAGCGTTCCTTATCGCTGCGGATCACGATCCCCTGCGCGCTCATGTTCACGGCGACGGCGGGAACAGTATCCTCTATAAGGAGAGGACATGGCGGCTTACCGCCGAAACCTTGTTTGATGCTTCGGGCGAGCCAGTCGGCTGTATCCTCGGAATTCTTGACGTGACCGATCTGATTGGCGATTTCCGCCGCTTGTCGGTGGTCGGCGGGGGCATTGCGTTTGCTCTCCTGGCGGGCTTGGTCTTTGGTCTCTTTTCGCTCCTGCGGCGGACGGGGGATGTCCTTGACGCGCAGGAGCGGTCAATCGTTGATGCCGCGCGGCGGCGCGAGGAGGCCGAAGCGCTCTTTCGCGGACTCTTTGATAATTCGCCGGTTCCCATTTTCCTCATCGAGCCGGAGCGGAAGGAAATCGTTCGCAGCAACCCGCAGACCTGGAAGTCGTACGGGTTTGAAAGCTTCGAGGAGCTTGTTTCGAATGATTTTTGGATGGGGCCGCCTTATTCGGAAAAGGATATGAGGGAATGGGTGGATCGTTCCATGCGGGAGGGACCGCAACGCTTCGAGTGGTGTAATCGTCATCGAAACGGCAGTCTCTTTTGGGAAGAGGTCTACATGAAACCGATTTTGGTGGGTGAGCGCTATCTCACCCTCGCCACCTGTGTCGACGTGACCGCCCGCAAGGAGGCGGAGGAGGGGCTTCTTGCCCTGAACAGCGAGCTTGAACAAACGGTGCGCCAGTCCCGCCTTCTGGCCATGCAGGCACAGGCGGCCGATATCGCAAAAACCGAGTTTCTCGCCAACCTCAGTCACGAGTTGCGCACGCCGATGAATGGAATTTTAGGCATGACGGATCTCGTCCTCGAAGACGAGCTCTCCGCAAGCGTGCGCGAGTCCCTGGAAATCATCCGTCAGAGCGGCGATCGCATGATGGAACTGGTGGATCAATTGCTTGCGTTGGCTGACTTTGAGACCGGACGCGGGGAGATTGTGGAGGAGGATTTTTCCCTGCGTGATCTGATCCGGGACGAGATGAAAAGGCTGATTCTGCGAGGGCGGGAGAAGGGCCTGACCGTTCGTTTCCGCATCCTGCCAAATACGCCCGACCACCTTCATAGCGATCCCCGGCAAATCAACCGGGTCTTGCGTTGCTTCACGGACAACGCGCTGAAATTCACACCGGCCGGCCACGTGCGTTTGCGCATCGAAGGACTGAAGCGGGAGGGCCGCGTCTTTATCCGTGCGGAGATCCACGATACCGGCCCTGGCCTGCCGGAAAACTTCTCCGGGCGCGGGACGGAGAAATTCTGGCAAGGCGATACCTCGCTCTCCCGCGAGTATGAAGGGCTGGGTCTCGGGCTTCCGGTGGCCTCGTCAATTGTCACCTTGCTCGGTGGTCGCATCGGGTTCGAAGGCCGTCCGGGCGGGGGAACAATCGCTTGGTTTGAAATCCCGGTGGAAGCGGCGGTTGAAACCACGGATACCGAAGCAGATGAATCTCCGGACTTGGCAAGGGTGGATACGCCCCATCCGCGGGTACTCATCGTTGAGGACAACGAGAGCAACCGTCTTATCAATGTCCGTGCGGTCACCCGCGTGGGCCTGGAATCGTTGTGTGTGCAAAGCGGAGATGAGGCGCTGGAGAAGCTGCGCAAGCAGACCTTCGCCCTCGTCCTCATGGATGTGCGCCTACCCGGACCAGATGGCATCGAAGTCACCCGCCAACTCCGCGCTTCCACGGGTTGGGCGACTCGTGCGGATGTGCCCGTGATGGCCGTCACGGCTCAGGCATTTGCCGCCGACCGCGAAAAGTGTATGGAGGTCGGCATGAATGACTTTCTGGCCAAACCCTTAGCCTTGGAGACGCTCCAACAGAAGATCCGGGACCTCGTGGGTTTGCCTGAGGATTTCTCCGCGTGATGAGCACTGCGCCCAGCCTTTCCCGGGGGTCCAAGCCCCGTCTGATCCGGCTGTTCCTGGCTTTCTCCGTGGTTTTATTGATTGCCGGAATGGCGGTTGCGTGGGCCTGCGCCGCAGGAGCGAACCGCGAGATGCGCGACCGCCTGACGAGGGATGCCCGGCTCATGGCCGCGAGCCTTCCCGCAGAAAAGCTGAAGGACCTCACGGGCACGCCCGCCGATCTGGAGTCTCCCTTTTTCCGGCGGATCAAGCGGCAGATTGAAGATCTCGGCGAGGCGGATCCGCGCCACCGCTTTCTCTATGTGATGGGCCGCAACGAAGATGGCCTGATTTTCTTCTACGTCGACAACGAACCATTCGATTCGCCCGATGCTTCCCTGCCCGGAGATACCTTCGAGGAGGCTCCAGATCGGGCACACCGGGCATTTCTGGAGAATCGGGTTTTTATCGACGGCCCGGTGCGCGACCGTTGGGGTACCTGGCTGACCGCCTGGGTTCCCCTCTCCGATGATGTGGATACGTTGCCGGTGGCCGGCCAAACCGCGCGCTACGTGCTCGGCCTCGATATTGCGGCGGGTGATTGGTATGAGGTGCTTTGGCGGGCGGCGGCCCCGGCTTTGCTCCTCACGGTGGTGCTCCAGGGTGTGCTTCTTGGCCTGCTTTTCTATTTTTCGCATACGACCCAGCCGACGTCTTCCACGGCGCTGCTCCTCACCCCGGTGGCGCTCGGCACCCTTGTCTTCGGTGTGGGTTTGGCTTTGCTGGCGACCCTTCTCTCGGATGCCCGCGAAAGTTCGACACGGGAAGGCGTGTTTGCCCAGCTCGCAATGAGCCAGACGGAGACGGTCGTCCGTGCCCTTAAACGCCTGCGGGATTCCGATTTGGAGGCGCTCGGGCAGTTTTTTGAGCATTCGGAGGCGGTCGCCTTTGACGAATTTCATGGCTTCACCCGGTTCCTTCAGAACCGACCCCATGTCATCGCCTGGGTTTGGGCACCGCGGGTGGAGGCGGGAGAGCGAGCTGCTTTTGAGGACCTTTTCCGAAGGGAGGGCCAACCCTCGGCGGAAATCTGGAATGAGTCGCCCGCCGGCACCCGTTTCCGTTCCCCCGATCGCCCGGTTTATTTTCCAGTGCGCTTCTCGTCCGCTTCCAGCGATTTGCTCAGAGTGCAAAGCCTTGGCTACGATTTTGCTTCCGAACCCCTTCGGCGGGCAGCCATTGAAGAAGCCTTGAGCACGGGCCTGGCGACCGCCAGCCGTCCCGTGGGTTTGGTTCTGTCCCCTCAATCCTCTTTCGGCCTCCGGATCTTCCGCCCGGTTCCTTCCGGTTCAGCTGTGAGCGATCCGCTGGGCTGCGTTGTCGCCGTCATTTCTTTGCCTGAGCTGCTTGCCCGCGATCCCAGTATGCTGGATACGCGTCTAGCCATTTCCTTTCGCGACGACGATGGTGAATGGCGGACCGTGGCCGCTTCCGGGAATGCGGCGGACGATGGAGGGCCCTTGCGTTTTCAACGGCCGCTTGCCGCCTTCGGGCAGGTCTTTCTGTTCTCGGCGGAGGCAGGGCCGGAGTTTCTTGGGCTGCACCCCCGGCGGGCCGGTATGCAAACGCTCCTGTTGGGCTTGAGTCTGGCCATTGCTGTGGCGCTCCTCGTTGGCCACATTTCGCGGGAACAGGCATGGCTGGAGGAAACGGTGGTGGCCCGCACAACCGCCCTTGCCGAACGCACGGCGGATCTCGACCATTTCTTCGAGCTGGGCCTGGACCTCTTCTGCATCGTTAGCCGAGACGGGCGGTTCCTCCGGCTGAACTCCGAGTGGGAGGAAGTTCTGGGCTATCGGGCGGATGAAATGCAGGGGCGCGCCCTCAGCGATTTTCTCCATCCCGAAGATCGCCTTGCGGTGACCGCAGCCCTTTCCTCCGGAAACGCCGATGCGGGTCGCCTGAGTTTTGAGAAGCGCTTCGTCTGCCGAGATGGCACGGAACGCTGGCTGGAGTGGCGTTCTTTCCCGCAGGGCGAAACGATCTTTGCGGCCGCTCGGGATGTGACGGAGCGCCGGGCCATGCAGGCCGCCCTGGCCGCCGAGCGGGATCTGCTCTCCCGGATTCTCGACTCCGGTATTGCCGCGTTTGTCGTGATGAATGCGGATCAGCGCGTCATTTACGCCAACTCGGAGGCCGCCCACCTGCTCGGCATACCGCAGTCCAGCATGGACGGGCGGGCCATCGAAAACGACAACTGGCATCTGCAAACCCTCGACGGTCAACCGCTGCCCGAGGAAAGCCGCGTCTTCAGCCGCGTATTGGCCACCGGACGGCCCGTCTTCGATGTCCGCTACCGCCTTGTATGGCCTGACGGGCGAAACCGCATCCTGAGTGTGAACGCGGCACCCATTGAGGGAAGTGAAGCCATCCCTGGTCGCGTGGTGTGTGCCCTGCGCGATGTTTCCGACGAAGTGAAAGCGGCGCGGGAGCTGGCCGATGCCCGCGTCGCGGCTGAAGACGCCAACGCCGCCAAGAGCGCTTTTCTCGCCAATATGAGCCACGAGATCCGCACGCCCATGAACGGCGTCCTTGGCATGACTGAGTTGTTGCTGGAGACGGCACTCTCAGATGAACAACGCCACTACGCCCACATGTTGCGCGAGAGCGGACTGAACATGCTCTCCCTCCTCAACGACATCCTCGATCTTTCAAAAATAGAGGCTGGGCGCTTGGAATTTGAGGCCGAGGATTTCGATGTGCGGGAGGTCGTCGAAGCCGTGGTCTTCAATTTGCGCACGGTGGCCGATGGGAATGGCCTCAAGTTGCAAGCGGAGATCGATCCCGACGTGCCCGCACAAGTGCACGGGGATCCGCGCCGCGTACGCCAGATTCTCCTCAACCTGATGGGCAATGCGATCAAGTTCACGCGCGCGGGGAGGGTATCGGTCGCCGTGGGCCTCGTTTGTGCGGAGGGAGGTAAAGTGACGCTCCGATTGCGGGTGCGTGATACGGGCATGGGCATTCCGGCAGAAAAACAACACCTGCTTTTCCGGAAGTTTTCCCAGATCGGCAGCCCGGCAACGCGTGAAATCGGCGGTACGGGACTGGGCCTTGCCATCGTCAAGGAACTCACCACCCGCATGGGCGGGGGCGTGGAGGTGCGCAGCCCTGTCTACCCGGAAAACGTCGGGTGTCGCTCAGACGAGGAGGGTCCGGGGGCGGAGTTTGTGTGCACGCTTGTCCTCGGTCGGGTCGAGAATGTTCCGTCAACGCATCCGCTCGAAGCGCCATCGCCCAAGCGCGTTCCGGCGGAGGTGCCCGCCGAGTTCCGCGTTCTCGTGGTGGAAGACAACACCATCAACCAGATGGTCGCCCGCGAGCTGCTTGCACGGCTCGGCCTGACCTCCGATATTGCCGGAGACGCCCGGGCGGCTGACCGGGCCCTCGCCGCAAACACCTACGACCTCGTGCTCCTCGACATTCAGTTGCCTGGCGAGGACGGTTACTCCATCGCGCGGCGAATCCGCCGGGACCGGGAGGGGCTCGGGCACCGGGATGTGCCCATTGTCGCCATTACTGCCAATGTCATGTCGGGCGAGCGCGAGCGTTGTCTCGACGCCGGGATGAACGACTTCCTCGCCAAGCCCCTGCGTATCGATCAGTTGAGGGAAGTTGTGATGAAGTGGCTACGGAGTTGAATTTCGTCCGGTCCGCGTCATAGCTATCCCCCTTAGTGGCCCATTACGAACAACGATACCATCCCGGTGGGAACAACCTGCTTCCTCCGGTCATTCTTAACCTGCTCATCGCAAACGGTCTTCTCTTCCTCTTGCAGATGCTCTTCAAGCCTGCCCGCGGATTGGGAACGCTGGAGATCTGGCTGGCCCTGTGGCCATTGGGGGACTACCAGGGGGCCGGTTTTTATCCGTGGCAGCTGCTCACTTACGGCTTCCTTCACAGCACCTCCACGTTCACCCACATCTTTTTCAATATGCTCGCCCTTTGGATGTTCGGGCGCGATTTGGAAAATGAGTGGGGTAGCCGCCGATTCGCTGTCTACTATCTCGGCTGTATTCTTGGCGCGGGGCTTATTCAGTTGGTCGTGACCTCGGCTTCGGTGGCCTCGGGTGGCTGGGCGGTGCCGACTGTCGGAGCAAGCGGGGGCACGTTCGGCATTCTCCTCGCCTACGCGTGGCGTTTCCCGGACCGGCAGATCATGCTCTTGATCCCGCCGATCCCCATGAAGGCGCGGTATTTCGTCATCATTTTCGGAGCCATCGAGCTTTTCCTCGGGGCCAGTCGCATGGATACCGGTGTGGCGCACTTCGCCCACCTGGGGGGGATGCTCTTCGGCGCACTCATCATCCTCTATTGGCGCGGTCGCCTGCCCCTCAAACCAAAGTTTCCCATGCGCTGGTAGGGCCCTGGTCGATAATGTTGGGGCCGCGAAAGATCGCGCGTGTGTCTACACCGTGTGAAAATGAGGCTGACACCGTTTGGCCGTAACTTTGGTGCTTCATCCCTTTCCTCTTCTTCCTGCCGAATTCAGCCAATGATGGCAGTCTCCAGTGTAGTCGGCCTGCCTTCAGCGGTCGACCCGAGGCGGAGGAGGGCGGGCGGACTTTTGTGCGCCGGCTTCGTCGCGCTGGGCGGCGGAGGTGCGCGGGTGCCTTTCCGTCTCGGTCCGGCGATGAATCCGCCGGACTACTTTGCCTTCAGCAGGATACGGGCTGCCGTGTAGTCGACCTGTCTTCAGCGGTCGACCCGAGGCG
>JAFIGE010000062.1 GCA_020831585.1 Opitutales bacterium
ACCTCCGCCTACGACCCGTCGCCTGAGGCAGGGTTACTTTTTGGTCATGCACCCCCGCCCGACGCCTGCGGTCCCTTTCCGTTTGCCAACCCGCTGCCGACCGTGTGCATTACCCACCCAATTACGGTGAATCTCTGGATACGCATCAAAGGTTGGCGGCCGACCATCGGCATCTGCCTGATGGCAGCGCAAGTCGCGGTGACTTGGGCCGAACCCGCTTCGCCCGTCCCCACCCTCTGGGATCTGGAAGATCGCCGGTTCACGGAGGTCCGCGTCCTCTCTTCCACCCCGTCGACCGTTACCATCCATCACAGCGGCGGCCTCACCCAGCTCCGCCTGGCTGATTTGCCGGACGCGCTTCAGGTTGCGCTGGGGTATGATGCGGCGCAAGCCCGTGCCCACGAGGCCGCCGTCCGCGAGCAGGCTGCGCGCGCTCATTCACAAATTTCAAGCCGCTCCGTTTCACCACCCCGCCCCTCGCCATCCCGCCCGCCTCCGGCGCGTGATCATCTTTCCCAGGCAAAAGACACCTCTCCCACAACAAGGGCCCTGGCGCGCTTTGGCTCGCCTCCCCCGCAAATCCGCGTGGACCTGCGTCCCCTCTTCCGCGAATTTGAACTTGTTGCCCGCAGTCAGGGCCGACGCCCAAGTTGCGCGGTTTTCGCCGTCGTCAGTGCCCTCGAATTTCAGCGATCCGTTCAAACGGGAGTGGTCGAAAAACTCTCCGAGGAATACCTCCTCTGGGCCACCCGCCGTCAACTGGGTTTGGCCACCAACCGCCCTGCCGCCTCGCCCGACGCGGATACAGACGACGGCGACACCGGCTACACGCTGCGCGAAGTCCTTTCCGCCCTGCGCAGCTACGGTATCGCCCGCCAGGAGGACATGCCCAACACCTTCGGCACCGCCCAGGCGACCGTGCGCGAACCGCCCCCGCAGATCCTCGCGGATGCGCTTGGCCGGCGGGAGGTGTTTGCTCATCAGATTCCCGGTCGTACCCCGGAAGCGCGCATCGACAACCTTCTCAACGCCCTCGCCGAAGGCGTCCCCGTCATCGCCGCCCTCCGCTGGCCCCCGCACCGGACCCTGCGCCATCCCCTGCTCGATGCCCAACAGCCGCTCCCCAATTATAACCACGCCGTCACCATCGTAGGATGTTACTCGGATAGCGGGCGCAAAGAGGACCTGCGCTTCATCTTCAAAAACTCATGGGGCCTGCGCTGGGGAGCCGGCGGCTATGGCTTCGTCACCTACCGCTACATGCTGGAGCACTTTCTCGAAGGCGTGATCCTCGAAGTCCGCTGAACTCAAACGGGTAAAACAACACCCATCGCAAACCCATCACCGGGCATACTCGACAAATAGGGGGGATGGGGCATCTTTGTTCACCGATTCATGACTCAGCGCCGCATCATCCACATCGACATGGACTGCTTCTACGCGGCCATCGAATGTCGCGATGATCCGGCGGTGGCGGATAAGCCGGTTGGCGTCGGGGGTTCGAGCGGACGCGGTGTCCTCACCACCTGCAACTACATCGCGCGAGAGTATGGTTGCCGGTCGGCTATGCCCGTCTTCAAGGCCCGCGAACTCTGCCCCCACCTTGTTCTGAAACCCGTGCGCTTCGAGGTATACAAAGCAGAGGCCCGCAAAATCCGCAAAATCTTCCGCGACTTCACGGACCTCGTGGAACCGCTTTCCCTCGATGAGGCCTTCCTCGATGTGACGGAGACGCCCGGATACGCCTGGCAGATCGCCCGCGAGATCCGCAAACGCATTTTCGCCACCACCCGCCTCACCGCCAGCGCCGGCATCGCCCCCAACAAAATGCTCGCCAAAATCGCCAGCGACTGGCGCAAACCCAACGGCCAGTTTGCCGTTCTTCCCGAGGAAATCGCCGCCTTCATGGAAACCCTCCCCGTGCGCAAGCTCTGGGGCGTCGGCCCAAAGTCCGCCGCGCGCCTCGCCGAATGGGGCGTGGAAACCTGCGGTCAACTGCAGGCATGGACCCATACCCGCCTCCATGCGGCCTTCGGCGAAAAATGGGGCGACACCCTCTACGATCTCTGCCGCGGGCGGGACGAACGACCGGTCGAAGTGAGCCGCCCACGCAAATCCCTCAGCACCGAAAACACCTTCAACCGCAACCTCGAGACCCTCGACGCCTGCCGCGCCCAACTCCCCACCCTACTTGGCGATCTCGACGCCGACTTGCGCCGCCAACCCTCCGTTCGTAATTTCCATAAAGTCTTCGTGAAACTCAAATTCGCCAACTTCCGCACAACCACCAAAGAATGCCCCGCCACCACACTCGACGAGGCGCTCTTTCAGCGGCTGCTCGAAGAAGCTTTTGAGCGCAGCCCGCACAGCGTGCGTCTCATGGGAGTCGGCGTGCGTTTCGCCGAACCCGCCCTCCCCGACCGGGATCAGCTTCAATTTGACTTTGCCTCATGAAATCCGCCCGACCCGCCAACTCCCGCTTCAATCGCGAAAGCGAACGGGAGGCCAAAATCTCCCGCCTCAAGGAAGACGCCCCCAGCCTCGCCAAAAACGACCGCCGCTCCTCCGCCAAATCCATGACCGGGGCCATGTTCGCCCTCGTCGGCGTGATGGCTGTTTACTTCCTCATGGACTCGCTCGACCGCGTCGATGATCTGCCTCCGGCCGGAAATCTCGTTGAAGTCGATACCTTGCCGGAAGCCCCCTTCAGCGACCTGATGCGCACCCTAGCCCGCCTCGAAGCCGAACAGGCCGCTGGCGCACCTTCACCTGATCCGCTTGCCGACCCCGTCGAAGACACCCCCGACTTCGAACTCTTCCCCGTGGAGCCCATCGAAATGGATGGCTTCCTCAACGCGCCCCCGCCCCTTCCCGTGCAACCCGCCCGCGTTATCCCGAGCGCCCGCGATTTGGAGGCTATCTTCCCCCCCCCCCTCCCCGAACTGCCGCCGGAAGAATGAGCCGCGCCCCCCGATCACACCGCCTCTCTCACGCGCCAGGGAACCAGACCCGCAAAAAGAAAAAGACCAGCACCCCGGTCACGGACACGTAAATCCAAACAGGGTAGGTCCAGCGGGCCATCCGGCGGTGCGCCGACCACAAACGCGCCGCCGCGAAATAGAGGGTCGTCAAAACCATCGGCAGCACCACCACCGCCAAAACAACGTGCGTGATGAGGATGAAAAAATAAACCGGTCGCACCCACCCCTCTCCGGCAAAGCGCGTATCCCCGTGCAGCGCGTGGTGCAGCAAGTAACCCACCAGAAACAAAGCCGACGCCACCGTCGCCCCCGCCATCAGCCAACCGTGCGCCTGCTTCCGTCTCGCCCGGATAGCAAAAATCCCCGCCACCACACAACTTGCGCTCACCGCATTCAAAGTGGCGTTGAGCGCCGGAAGAAAAGAAAACGCATCCGTCTCTCCCGCAAATCCGGCAAACCCATAGATCAGCCAGAAAAGAAACGCCACAGCCAGGGCGCTCACACCCAAGATCACAGGAATCGCAACTCGCGGAGACATAACCCCGGAACGATTCAGCCCCCAACCGTGAGGTCAAACGGAATGAGCATCTCCTCCTCTTCAATCATGATCTGCGCCCATACCCGATAAGTCCCCGCCCGGTCCAGGCGCATCGAAAACGAAAGATCCGGCGATTCCGGATCCTGCCCCTGGACCAGGGGATTCCGCGGATGAAGGTGGGCAAAACCCTTCCGCCCGCCATCGAAGGCCACCAAATGCGCGTAGCTCCCCATCACCGGCTGGAAGGAAAAGCGGCGTCCCTCCGCGTGACGCACATCCAAACGCAAAACAATATCCTCATCCACACGCGGACGATCCCCTTCCACCACCATCTCGAAGGCCCAGGGACCCAGGCGGCTTTCCGCACCGCCCAAAGAGCGCGGATAGACCTCACCCGGCACATCAATCGTCGTCGAAACCAGCGTGCGCCGGTTGGTCGTGAGTAATATAAAATCCAAATACACCGCGTAGGTCCCCCCGCGCTGCGGCGTCATTTCAAAAAGGTAATGCCCCGGCGGCCCGGCGGGCTGCGGATGGATGTGCTGATAATCCTCCAAGGATGGATCCACGATCAAAGCGTGCACCTTCTCCGTGTGGCTCACCGCGATATCCTCCGCCCGGATGGCCCGCCCCTGCGTGGTGAACAAAGTCAGTTTAAAGGCCGACGGCTCACCCACCCGCACCTCACCCAGCGGCGTGATACGCGCCAAAATCGGAAACCGGAGCGCCGCCATATCAAAAAACTGCGTCTCCTCATACCCGCACCCCTCGATCACCCCGTCCGCCGTCACATAGTCCCCGTAGTGCAAAAAGTCACACGGCTCCACCGGGATCTGTCGAATCCCCCAATACGCCACCACACACCCCACCGTTAGCAAACCCGTCTGCACCCAAAACGATCTCGGAACCATACCCCTACTCTGCCACCCGCCCTCCCCAAATCAAGCCCCAATCCCGAGAATCAAAATTAAAATTCCTGGTCTTTTCTCTTGCAAAGGATGCCGGGGATGGCAGGGTGGAAGCATGTCCTATCCAAACTTGGTTCCGGCGAAGCGGCGGAGGCCGCCTCGGATTTTGATAAAGGGTGCAGCCAGTTGCTATCATGTTGTCAGCCGCATCAATGGGCGGGCTTTTCTGCTCAAGGATGCGGAAAAGGAGACGTTTCGTGACTTGCTTAGGCGAGTGGCGGGGTTTTGTGGGGTGGAGGTGCTGAGCTTCGCCATCCTCGACAACCATTTTCATCTGCTGGTGCGGGTGCCGGGGGCGGTGGGGGACCTGAGTGACGAGGCGCTTCTGGAGCGCGCCCGCCTGATCTACGGGAAGGAGCGCAAGAATCAGCCCCTTTCGCTCTATCGGATCGGCCTTGCGCTGAAGGCGGACGAGGAAGTGCGGCGGAAGATGCGGAGCTTGCTGATGGAGCGGATGGCTTCCCTGCCAATGTTCGTGAAACTACTCAAGCAGCGCTTTTCGGTGATCTTCAACCGCGCCCACGACCGCGTGGGCACGCTTTGGGAGGACCGCTTCCACAGCGTGCTTGTGGAGGATACGGCGGCCGCGCTGCGGGCCGTGGGGGCTTATATTGACTTAAATGCGGTCCGGGCAGGTATTGTAAAAGACCCGAAGGATTACCGGTGGAGTGGCTATGGGGAGGCCGCCGGCGGCAAGGGTGGGCTCCAGCGTTACCCCCTCTTCGTGCATCTTTCGGGCAAGCATGCCGAATCCGTCGAACAGGTGGCCGCGGCCTATCGCCGCTTCCTGTATGTCACCGGCGGGCTTTCCGGCAAGGGCGCCGCGTATTCGCAGGAGGCCATTGAGGGGGTCGTCAAAGCAGGCGGGCGGTTTAAGCGGGCCGAGCTGCTGCGCTGCCGGATGCGCTATATGACGCGGGGGGCGATCATTGGCACGGAGGCCTTTGTGGAAAAGTGGATGAGCGGGCGAAAGAAGCCTTCCGCGGACACCGCCGCTGCTTCGGCTGATGCCGAATTATTGCGGGAAGACGGCCTGTGCGCGGCAAACGTGCGCAACAGCTGAGGGCTTGAAGGATTTTCGGAAAGGCTCACCATGCCCCCTTATGTTTGATTTGAGAGGCGGATTTTTGTTGCTCGGAACGGTGGTCCTCGGTCGATGGTTCCGTGTGGGGTGTGTGACTGGAGTGGCTTTGCTGGCGGGTTGCCAGTCGGTGGGCCCCCATGCGATGCGTTCCTCGACCCAACCCTACAATGAGTCGGTGAACAGTGTACGGGACGAACAGCTCCTCCTGAATATCGTGCGCCTGAAATACCGCGACACCCCTTCGTTTCTGGAGATCACGAGCATCTCCACCGCCTATGAGCGCTCCGCAGGTCTCGGAGCGGAGGGGCAGCTGCGCCAAGGAGCGGGCAATAACGCCCTGCTGCTGCGGCCAAACCTCAATATAAGCGAGCGCCCGACCATCACCTACGTGCCCATGCAAGGGGACCGGTTTGCAAAGAACCTCCTCACGCCCCTCCCGATCGAAGCGCTTGTTTACCTCAGCCAATCCGGATGGAGCGCCGAGCGTATTCTGAGGGTTTGCGTGCAACGCATGAACCGGGTGCGCAACGCCCCCACCGCCTCCGGCCCGACGCCGGCGGAGGCCCCGGAGTTCCGCCGCTTCCAGGAAATCGCCGCCCACTTGCGTGCGCTCCAACAGGCCGATGGCGTCTTCCTGCTCCCCTCGGCGGACGATCAACCCGGCGCGGCCGATCTCGTGATCGCCCCGGAGTGGTCGCAATCCCCCGAAGCCCTGGCCTTCAAGGAAGCCCTCGGCCTCGATCCCTCTCTCGACCGTTTTCCGCTCCTTCCCGGCCTCACTCAGATCGATGACCGCTCGATCGCCATCAGCACCCGCTCTCTGCTCGGTGTGCTCTTCTTCTTCTCGCAATCGGTGGAAGTCTCTCCGGCGGCGCAGACGGCGGGCATTGTCACAACGACCCGCCAAGCCGACGGCCAACCCTTTGATTGGGGACCGGTCTACCGCGATCTTTTCCGCGTGCAGCGCAGCACCAAACCTCCCGGCGGCGCGTATCTGAAAACCCGCTACCGCGGGGGATGGTATTTCATCGACGACGCCGACCTCCAGTCGAAGTCCACCTTTTTCATGCTCGATCTCCTTTTCGCGATCCAGTCGGGAGACTCACGCTCCCTTACGCCCATCCTCACCCTCCCGGTTTCGCGTTGACGGATTAGGAGAAGCCACTCCCCGCTGTCGCCGGCATCGCTCCGAACAATAGCGCACGGCCTCCCAAACCCGCTTCCACTTCTTGCGCCAGGCAAACGGCCGACCGCACACAGCGCAGGTCTTCTCCGGTAAAGTGGGCTTGGTGAAACGGCCATTCCGCGGCATCACCGAAAGTAAAGCGCCTCTGCCAGCCTGTCCATTGTGCGCGTGGTTTTGAGTCGCGGGCCTGTTTGCATCTGCGATCAAACCCTCCAAAGTTTCCACCATGGCTTCGGTGCAAACGATCATCATTGGAGGAGGCATGGCTGGTTTGGCCTGCGCCGCGCACCTTGAGCGCGCGCAACACGATTGGTTGCTCTTCGAGGCGGCTGACCGGCCGGGAGGGCGCGTGCGCACCGAAGTGGTCGACGGTTATCACCTCGACCGGGGATTCCAGGTCTTCCTCACCGCGTATCCCGAGGCCCGTGCGCTCCTCGATTACGAGGCTCTCCAGCTGCGGTCCTTCAAACCGGGGGCGCGCGTGCGCCTCGGCAACCGCTGGACGCGTGTGGGCGACCCCCTGCGCCGACCAATCGATCTCTTCGCCACGCTCGGCGCACGCGTCGGGAGCCTCGCCGACAAGATGCGGGTGCTTGGCTGGAAGCGCCGGATCTCCACCGCCTCCCCGGAAGATCTGCTTGCCTCACCGGAAACAACGGCCGCCGAAGCCCTCCGGCAAATGGGATTCAGCGAGCGCATGATCGAAACCTTTTGGCGACCCTTCTTAGGGGGCATCTTTTTGGAAAGCGAACTGCGCACGTCCAGCCGGATGCTGCACTTTGTTTTCAAGATGTTTGGCGAAGGCGAGGCCGCCCTTCCCGCTGGAGGCATGGGCCGGATGCCGGAAGTCCTCGCGCAAACCCTTCCGTTCAACCGCCTTCGCCTGAACACCCCCGTTGGCCGAATTTCCGATGGAGCGGTGGAACTTGAGCAAGGCGGGCGCATTTCCGCCGACCGCATCGTCCTCGCCACGGATGGGGCCGCCGCCCAGGCCCTCCTACCCGATCTGCCGACACCGGGATTCCATGGCGTCATTTGCGACCACTTTGCCTTCAGCGATCCGGTTCCCTATGGCGATTGGCTACACCTTAACGGCAACCGCCGCCGCCTCGTGAACAACGTCGCTTTTCCCACAGCCCTGCACCCCACCCTCGCGCCGGAAGGCCGCCATCTCGCCACGGTCACCTGCCTCACGGAAGCCCCCCTGAGCCAAGTCTGCGCCGACCTGCGCACCCTCTTCGGCAACCGCACGGACAACTGGAAGCACCTCCGGCGCGACAAGATCCAGCGCGCCCTCCCCGCCCGACCCCATCTCGAACCGCCCCACCTTCCGATCGAAGCCAAACCCGGGCTCTTTGTCATCGGCGACCACCGCGGACTCCCCTCCCTCAACAGTGCCCTCGCGACCGGTCGCCTCGCCGCCGAGTCGATTATTCGGGGTGGCACCGCAGGCTCCTGAACGGAAACCCGACAGAGTGATTGAGCCATCGTCGCAGCGACCAGGGAGCGTAATCAGTCGAGCAACTCCAGGCGGAGGCGGAGGAAGCGGCGGGGGTGCTCCACGCTGATGGGGACAATGTCCTCGACGCGCATCCAACCGGCTTCGCCAAGCGGAAGCGCATCCACGCGGGAATCGAAGATCGGCGTCCAGTCCTCCAAGCCAAGCGAAGTCGAAACTTCCACCACGTAGGCCAGATCGGTCAGGCCCGGATCGGCGAAAAACTCCAAACCAAGACGGCCATCGACAACCTCTTCGCGCGGCAAACCGGAACGGTCGGCGAGCACACGGGGAAGATTGAGGCCGTATTTGAGGAGGTTGGCCACGCCGTCACCGTCGGGGGCGGAAAGCGGATGAACGGTTGCGGGATCGGACATCTCCCCTTCGCTGAAGCGGTCGGCCAGCCACGCGGCAAACCCATCATCCGGCACGGGAGGCGCATCCAGGCTGCCTTCGAAGATGAGTTGGCGAAAGCGGAAGCGGATACGCTCGTTCTCGAAGGTGTCGTTGTCGATGAGGATGCCGAAAGCGGTGATGTCGGTGAAGACGCGGGTGGCAAAAGTGGCTCCGTCGGCATCAAAGTTGAGGGAGTTGGCTACGGCGGACGGATCAAAAGGTGCCCAGCGCCCGTGCTCGTTGTCGGCAGGGACGGTGAAGGTGGGTGAACCGGGGGTCACAGTGGCTTCGGAGACGTAGAACTGCCCGCCATCGCGCACCAACCAGCGCAGAGGGCTCATGCGCTCAAAGAGATCGATATTCAGCATGCGGAAGCGGTCACCGGCGGCGAGACTCACGGACTGGTGCGCGGCTGCGCCGAGAAAGTGCTCTTTGTTCATGAAGACGGCTCCGTGAAGGGCCACCGGGCGGGTGCTGTTGGGCTGGAGGCGAATGGTAAAAAAGTCATTCACCCCGGAGTTGCCAATACCGCCCTCGGCCCAGGAATTGCTTTCCGTGCCGCCTTCGCTGAGGGAGGTGTTCCAGATGCCGCCGTAGAGAGTGGTTCCGCGTCCGCCCACGATCGGGCTGTCCTCGCGGAAGGGCGTGCCGCGGCGGCGGGCGTCGGCGGTCCCGTCGCCGGAGAGGTCGACGACCTGCTGCACATTGCCGCCGTCGCGGAAATTAGCGGTGGAGTTCACGGGATTGCCGCCCCAGGAGGCGATGGTGCGCTCCGGGCGGTCGGCCCCGGGAGCGGTGATGTTGACCGGAACGCTTGCCGCCGCCGTCACGAGATTGTCGTCCCACACCGTGAGGAGGGCGTTGAAACGGCCGGCGGAATCGTAGGTATGGGTGTAGACGGGACCGGCGATGTTGGTGCCGTCGCCCGTATCCCAGCGAATGAAGGTGATGTCCCCATCGGGGTCGAAGGACGCGGCGGAGTCGAGGGTGACGCTCGCCGGTGCCACCAGATTGCCCGTGGGTGAAACGCCGATCAGGGCGATGGGCGTTTGGTTGCCCTCGTCGTTGATAGAGAGATTCGCGCTGAAGCTGCTCCAGCGAAGCCATGTGCGCCCGGTGGTGTAGCCCGCCCCGCCGGTGACAAAGCCCACCGCCGTGACATTCTCAAAGACATGCGGCTCGAAGGTCATCGTGGAAACATTGAACTCCAGGGGGTCCGCCGGATCAAAGACCGCCCAGACGCCGTTATCCTCGGAACTGGTGAAAGTGAAAGTTCCCCCGGAACCCGGAATGGCCGCTTGGGAAATGTAGAAGGTATCGCCATCGCGCACGAGCCAGCGCCCGTTGGGGATCTCCGTGCCGCCGAGAATGAGGAAACTCTCCGAGTCGAAGCGCAGCACGTCTTCGGCCTCGATTCCCTCGAAGGCATCGCGGGCAAAGAAGAAAACGCCCTGGCGACGGGTCTCGCCGTCTCCACCCGATTCCACGCGGATGTTCGTCGTCGAACCGCTGAATTGATTCGTGTTGAAGGAGACGGAATCGCGGTTGAAGGAGCTGGCGCGATAACCCCCGTAAAAAACGGGGCCGCTGTAATTCGGCGCGTTGGGGCTGAGGGGGATGTCCTCGCTGTACGGATACTCGACAACCCGGCGCGTCTGACCGTCCACCGTATCAACACGGTTTGTCGGCGCGGTGCTCCGCAGGGTCGTGTTGGAGGCGGTGTAGCTTCCGCCAAATTCGAATACGAAGCGACCCGCCCCCTCGACGGCCTCCGCTCCTCCAAGGACGGCAAAGAAACCATCGTTGGTCCCATAGCCCGGTTGGGGCTGGACGGCGTGGCGCACAAACATGGGGCGGCCCAGGGCGGCCCGGCCTGCCCAGGCGACAAGCGGTCGCGTGGCACCCGAGGGCGTGCGCGCATGAACCGCGCGCGTGCTGCCAGCGGAGATTCTCCCGACAAAGAGCCGCGTGGACATATCGCTGTCGACGACCCAAAGGTAGGCCCCACCCTCATTGGTGCCGAGGCCGAAGGGCTGGAGAGGTCTGCGTGGCGACATCGCCGCCCAGGGGATTGCCGGGCAAAGGAAGACCGCTGGCGGCGGCTCCGCCAAAATAGAGCCGGCTTTGCGCGTCCACATGCAGGGCGCCTTGCGACATCCGCAGGGTGTTCGCACTTGGACCGCTGGCAATGGAAACGAGCGTGTTGAAGAGATTGCCGCGGATCTTCTCCCCCGTGGCCGCATCATAGCGGTTGATGACCGTTTTGTGACCCGCTCCGGTGTTGATGAAACTGTTGAAGAGATCGCCCCCCGCCTGCGGGGTGAATGCGCGGAAGTTTTCCAGCTCCGGATCGCGCAGGCCCCGGCGACGGAAAATGTGGTTGCCCCCGGCGGCCTCAAAACCGGCATAAAGGTAACCGTCTTCCCCCACTGTGAGGCGGTAGCCGCGCGTGTCGGCCATATTGTTGAGGTAGGGATAAACCGTGCGCCCATCGGGCAACTGCCCGGCGGCCTGACCACTCGAATTCAGAAAATACGGATTGGTGATGAGAATGAAACCCGCCGGAATCGTAAGGCTGCCAACGGTAATGGTCTCGCTGGTGAACTCATTGCCTCCGTTGATGTTGGATTCGACGGTCCAGTCGTAGGCATCCCATTTGACGTTGCCCGCAAAGTCCATGCCGCGCAGGTAGGCGATTTGCACGGGAAGGACGCCGGAACCATCTTCCTGCCAGGCGTTGGCCTGCCGCCAACCGACGAGGGCAAGCGTCTCCGAGGGTGCGTGCAGAGCGATGTCGAGGGTATGGCGAAAGCCCCGGAAGGCGGCGCTTTCGGTGAGGTCGGCGGTGGTGTAAAGGGTGATGTCTCCCGGCCCCGGAGTGATGTGCGCGGTGGCTACATTATCCGGCACGAGGGTCGCCACGTGCGCGCCCCCGACCGTGACCCGTTTGACGAATTGGCCCGCCTGCCGCACACCGAGGAGCGTATCCGCCTGCGGGTTCAGTTTGATGAGACCGGCCGTGCCAGCGGCCACATAGAGGTTGTCGGCGGCATCGATCTCGAGATCGCGCACCTGGTCGGCAATGCGGGTGACGGAGAGAATGGTGCGTCCGTCGCTGGTGAGGCGGAGGACGGCTCCGGAAGTCGTCGCTGTGGCCCCGTTGAGGAGAATCGGCTCGAGCGGCTCGGAGGCCCCGGGGTTGCGCGGCTGGGCATCGCCAATCTGCGCAGCGAGGACGATGGTGCCGTCGGCGAGGACGCGTAGGCCGTAGACTTCGTCGGTATTGCCGGCATAGCCGAGGTAAGAAGCCGCAGAGAGATTCCAGGGCGAATCCTCATCAGCGAAGAGAGTCGCGGCAAAAACAACCAAGCAGGAGGCAGCGGCCAGGAGCCGCCCAAGGAAACGGGGGTAAACCTTCATAGCACAGGGTCTTTTGGGGATTGTTAAGAATACCGGAGGAGCTGTGAAGCACGCCACGGATCAAGGTGAGGATTCAGGAAGCCTTAAACGCATAAAGAGTGGGCGGCTGGAGTCAAGCGGCACCGTCAGGCGTGCAGTCTCCCGGACAACCTGGGGCCGACCGGTCGGCTCGGGATCGCCCCAGGGGACGATGCTGCCGTTAAACGAAGTCCAATCGACAAGATCCGCCGATGCTTCCACGACGATGGCCACACCGGAAGCCTCCAGGTCGCGCTGGTAGCGCATTTCCAGATACACCTGCCCTTCCTCGCCAACGGCCACCACCTCGGGGAGGAACCCGCCCGGGTTTTCCCATGGATCGAGGCCGAAGGCGTGGCGGAGCCGGTTGGGCACACCCGAACCGGTCGGATCTGCCAGCGGCCCGCTGATCGCGGGATCGGCCATCTCCTCCGGAGTGAAGTGAAGCGCGCGCCAAGCATCGAGCGTCCAGCCCTGCGAATCGCCATCGAAGGAGGGGCCGCCACGGCGGAGGACGAGTTCGTCGATGGTGGGGGTGCCGGATTCCTGCGCAAAGAGGAAAGCGATTTGGTTGAAGGTGTAGGTGGGGACGTTCCCGGCGGGAATGTCGACGGTGAGAAAGAGCGGGCGGCTGCTCGCGTCGACAACGTCGAGGGTCATGCGGAGGACGCCCCCGCCGAGGCGTTCGATGCGCAGGAGGGCATCGCGGTTGCCGTGGTTGGCAACGGTGGTCTCGGCCACGGAGTTGACGCCGGTGACGGGCAGGCCATTGGCACCGTTGCCGCGGGCGAGGATCTGCCCGGCTCCGGGGCCTTGGCGCAGGAGGTTGGAGCGCCGACCGTCGCTTGTGCGGTTGCCGAGGGCGGAGAAGAGGCCGACCGATCCGGTGGTGGCGGTGGAAAAGTCTTCCGCCACGGGTGTGCCGAGATCGTTGTAGAGGCCGAAGCGGAGGGAGTATTGGAGGTTATTGCTCGCCGGCATGCCGCCGGTGACAAAGGACATTTCGATGAAGTCGCCTTCTTCAGAGAGTGTCGTGGGTTCATTGATACGGGCGACCACGCCGCGGTATTGGCCGGTCGTTTCTCCGGCAAAAGCAACCCGGTCGGGTTCGTTGACGAGGACCTCGCCGGTGTTGTCGAGGGATTGGACGAACCAGGACTCGGGAAAGAGGTTGCCGGCCGTCTCCGAGAGAGCGGGCGTGGTCACTTCAACGACATTGGAAAAGGGCGAGGGACCCGCCGAATTGGTCGCGCGGACGCGGTATTGGTAGGTCGTCTCAGGGGTCAGGCCAATGTCGATCCACGAGGTGGCGCTGAGGGGAAGGGTGGCGACGAGTTGCCAGGAGCCGAAGGCGGCGAGGCGCTCGATCTGAAAATTGAGGTGATCGGTGGCGTTATTCGTCCACTCGAGATCAACGCGGTTGTGCGAGACGGCGACGCCGGTGAGGCCGGAGGGGGCGGCCGGGGCGGTGACGGGCTCGGGTGTGGTGGCGGTGGCGATTTCGCTGAAGGCGGATTCGCCAAAGGTGTTAAAAGCCTGCACGCGGTATTCGTAAGTGGCCCCGTGGGCGAGGCCGCTATCGGCGAAGTTGGTGAAGGCGGCCCCGACGTTGGCGATAAAGGTCCAGTCGGTCTCCCCGGCGAGGCGGCGCTGCACGCGGAAACCTTGCTCATTGTTGGAGCCGCGGGTCCAGAGGAGGTCGATCTCGGAGGAGGAGACGGGGGTAGCGGTGAGGTTGGCGGGGGCGTCGGGGGCGGTCGGTTCGCCGGTGGCCCCGGCGGTGGAGGTGATTTCGAGGTGGTCGAGGAGGATGCGGTTGGCCGTGCGGATGCGCAGGGTGTAGATGCCCTCGGGGAGTTCGCCGGAGTCCCATCCGACCTGCCGGTAGTAGACCTGCCCGCCGTGCACGTTGACGTTGGCCACATCGAAACCGTTCAGGCTGATGATGGCGTCTTGCCCGTTGTTGTTCTCCCGTGTGATCCAGCGGGCGCGCGTTCCGCGAAAGACGACTTCGAGGTAGCGGTTACCGACACCCTCGGAGAGGCGGGCCTGACCGGCGCTGAACTCCGGGTGGGAGATCACGTTCCAGGTGCCCCCGCCGTATTGGATAAAGGGATCGTTGTGTTCGAGGCGTATCCGCTCGCCCACGACAACGTCGTAGGGCCGCGACCAGGTGGAACCGTCTGTTGAATCCAAAATTTCGATACGGACGGTGTGGCGGCCGGGCACGGCATCGGTCCAATCGAAGGTGTAGGGTGCGGTGTCGGCGGTGCCGACGAGTTCGCCGTTGATGTGGAAGCGGACGGCGGCGATGGCGGTGCCCGGGGGCGGGTTGGCGGAGACGCGGAAGACGGGGTCGTTTTTATCGAGGAAGCCTTCGTTGGGCCAGGCGAGCACGGCCCAGGCTTCGCTCTGGTGGCGGAGGGCAATCTGGGCGTCAAAGAGATTGGCCGGGGCGGGTTCGCCGCCGACATCGCCGACGAGCATGTTTTTGTCGCCCGCCGGCATGGCCCAGACGTTGTTCTGGTTAAGCGTGTAGGGTGGTGCGCCGATGATGCCGATCTGCGCGCCGTAGGTGTATTGCACGGGATGGAAGACCCACTCCCCGCGCGTGTTTTCGGGGCGCTCGGTGTTTTCGATGCGGACGTTCCAGTGGACCGCGCGGCGACCGGTGAAGGGTCCGGCCCGCCCCGCTCCGCCCGGGCGGGCTTCGGCGGGATTGACCATCGTGATGTCGGTGCGCAGGTAGTCGAAGGACATGAGGCGGTGGCTGTCGAAGGTGCCTTTGTCCATGTTGCCACGGGTCCAGACGTTACCCGTGCCGAGCCACTCGGTGTTGATGCCGTTTGAGAGCAGTCCGGTGTTGCGGATATCGAAGCCGTCGTAGAGGACGTCGTGCGACATGACGCGGTTGGTGAAAATGTATTTGGACTGAAAGGGGCTGGAGGTTTCTATCCCGAGAATGGATACATTGGTGGAAGAAGAGACGTTGAGCGGGGTCTCGGCATTGACGATTTCGAGATCGCGGGCCCAGCAGTTGAAGGCGCGGTTAAAGAAGAGGCCGTTCCAGCCGACACCGTTATTGTAGGAATAAGTCTCGCGGGTATTGGCCATGCGCAGGGTCATCGACTCCACGCCGATTTCGCGCACCGACGGGCCGATGCGCCGAAGGGTGACGTTGTATTCGGGCACAATAGATACGCGGGTGGGCCGCACAAAGCTCACCGTGTTGCCGTCGACGGCGGCGATTTCCACGGGCCAACCGAAGTAGGGTGTGGCGCCGAGCCATTCGCCGAAATTGTAGCTGTCGAAGGAACCATGTTGCGCAATTTCTTTCCACAGAAGGTCGCCGGCCGGATTGTCCCAGGTCATGAGGACAAAGTCGCCGGGGGCGAGTTCAGAGGCGTCGGCCACCGCGACCGAACGCACGCCGCGCGGGTGGCTGGAGGTGACGGTGGTGATCGGACCCTGATTGCGCCAGGCTTCCCAGTTGCCGGCGTTGACGTTGAAGCCAGGGGCGGCGTCGCGCAGCTGAGTCCAGCGTCCGTCGTCGCGCATACGGAAGAGGTCGCGCGGGCCGACCCAGATGAGCCCGCCGGTCCAGTTCCAGTGCTGGCTGCCCATGCCGGTGTTGCCGAGGGTGGAAACGAGCGGGTTGGCGAAGTCGATGATGGTTTCGCCCGTGCCTTCCCCGCGCAGGACGACGCCGTCGCGGTGAAGATGGATCATGTGGGCCACGCGGTAGGTCCCCGCCGGGATGAGAACGGCCCCGCCGCCCGCATACCAGGCGGCGTCGATGGCTTCGCGGAAGGCGCGAGTATTGTCGCCCGTACCATCGGCGACGGCCCCGAAGTCGAGCACATTCACGACCACCGGCACATCGGGCACAGGCGTCTCGCCCCGGCGGTAGCCCGCGTAGGCGTTGTTGGGGATGTGTGAGTGGTTGTCCGGGTTGGCGGCAAACTCTGCCCACAGGGCTGCGCCCGTCGTTGTGGTCTGGGCCGAGACAAGGGAGGAGGCACCCAAAAGGGTCGCGACCAGTAATGAAGATAAGGGAATTCTTGGGAGGGGTTTACGGAGGAACATAGAAAAATCCTTGTCCGTATCCTCCGTCCGTTCCATGGAGAACGGACGTTAATCTATAAACTTGCCACCCGCTTGTGCTTGCAACAAATTCTTTTGGCGATGGCTCGACGTGTGACAATGGCCGACATCGCCGCCACCGTGGGCACTTCGACCACGGCAGTCTCGCTCGTGTTGACCGGGAGGGGCCGGGGCCGGGTTGGGGCTGAACTGGCGGAAAAAATCCGTCGCGCGGCAGCGCACCTGGGCTACCGGCCCGATCCGGCTCTGCGCGCACTTTTGGCACACCGCGAGAGCAAACGATCGAAGCACGCCTACCGCAAAGTGGGGCTGGTAATCACGGCCCCAACGGAGGAGGATTGGCGCAAGTCCCCCTACCACCAAGGTGTTTTCGCCGGCTTCACGGAGCGCGCCGCCGAGCTGGGGTTCGGCGTCGCGCGCGCCATCTTCGGCCGTCCCGACCCGGCGGTGATCCGGCGGCTGCGGGCGCGGGGGGTCGACGGCTTGCTTCTCGCGCAACCCGCCGGGCTGACCGACTCGTTGGAGGCGGACTGGCAGGGGTTCGCTCTGGTGGGTATCGGCTCGGCCATGGCGCGCAGCCCCTTCACCATTGTCGGCCCCCACCATCAATGGAACATGCAGATGCTGGCCGAGCAACTCTTTCAAGCGGGCCACCGACGCATCGCCTATCTGCCGCAACGGCTCATGGACGAAGGTGTGAAACGTTCGTGGATGAACTGGGCAGACGGTGCCGCGCGGGAGGATTCACGCTGGCTTGGGGCCATCCGCAACATCGAGACCCTCTCCCCCCTCCTTGCCTGGTGCCAACAGAACCGGCCCGACGCCATTCTCACGGCGGACCCGTGGGCGCGCATTGTGCCCGCCCACGTGCGCCCGCCCTGTGCGGGCTATTCACTTGGCCTGGAAAGCCGCTCGGAGGGAGCGGGGGGCATCTTCCAGCGCCCGAAGGAAATCGGCCGCGCCGCCCTCGAACTGCTCGATCTCAATCTCCGCAACAACATCCTCGGCACGCAACCCCACGCTCCGCGCTTGCTTGTGCCAGGTGAATGGATCCCACCGGGGAACGGGTGAAGAGGCTCTCATCGTTGCTGCCGAAGGCGTCGGCTTCCCGCAGTCAAAGAACGAAATGGCCTTGCCTTGTTGCCTGCCAAAGCAAGGGGGGGGAAACAAACCTGGCTTCACGACGTAAAAAACAAAGATGTCTTTACCTTTTCCTAATCCAGAGAAAGAAAGCGTTATGGAGCCAAACAAGCGCATCGCGATCATTCTGGGCCTGAACACCCCGTGGCACCGGAGCGTGCTCGCCGGGCTCCCGCTCTTCCGGCCCCGCAGCGGCCGCTGGACCTTCAACATTTTCCGGCCAGACGCGGATGGCGCGGCCCAGATGCGCCGCTGGCACCCCGACGGCATCCTCGGCGCGATCGACTCAGCGGCAATCGCCCGGACGGGATTGGACACCGGCCTCCCGACGGTGAGTATAACGGAGGGTCTCCCGGAATTTGCGATGCACCGGGTGGTTCTGGATGGCGAGGCCTGCGGACGGCTGGCCGCCGGGCACCTCACAGAAACGGGCGTGTCCAACTTTGCCTATGTTGGCTGGAAGGGGCACCCGGCTTCACCCTATCGCTTGCGAGGCTTTCAGGACGGGTTGCTTGACCGGCAGCAAACACCGGAGCAAATCGACCTTTCGGGTTTCGGGACGGATCGCCCGATCGCTCAGCTCGTGGAATGGCTCCTCACCCTGCAACGACCCTGCGGCCTTTTTTGTTTTAACGACATCACGGCCATGACCGTCCTCCATGCCGCGGCGCAAATCGGTCTGCGGGTGCCCGAGGATCTCGCTGTTCTGGGAGTGGATAACGACGAAGCCCTTTGCACGCTCATGACGCCGGGCATCTCCAGTGTGTCGCCCCGGCCCCGTCTAACGGGAAAGCTGGCAGCCGATCTTCTCGACCGCCTCATCCTCGGCGAGGTCCCCCCGCTCAAACGCATTCCGGTACAACCCCGCGGCGTGATCCAACGGGCCTCCACCGACCACCTGTCTATCGCCGATGAGGGGATCGCCCGCGCCGTTCGCCATATCCGGGAGCACGCCGGATCGGGGATCAATGTTGCCGAAGTTGCGCAGTCCGTCGGTATTGGACGGCGCACGCTCGAAAAGGGCATTCAGCGCGAGCTTGGCCACTCTCCGCTCGAAGAAATCCAGCGAGCCCGTATCCGGCTGGCCCGCCACTTCCTCAGCGAAACAACCCTTCCGCTCGAAGAGGTTGCCACCCGGAGCGGCTTCCGCGATCTCAATCACCTCACGCGGACCTTCCGCGCGCGCCTCAGCACGACCCCGGGTGCCTACCGCCGTGAGCGCAGATCGACCAACCGGTCTTCCCGGAAGTGACGCAGGCATGCCCGTCGCCCACGCACTCCCCGCCATATTCGCAAAAGGTAATATTTTATACGCATTTTGTTTCTTGTGGTTCGATGACCACGGATGTGGGCTCAGGAAGCTGGCAACAGGGCCAGCCTCTCCTTCACACCAACCCATATCCACAATGAAAAACCAAAAACGTTTCGCACTCATCGCGGCAGCCGCCGTCGGATTGACGTCATTTGTTCACAGCCAGATTGTCGTGGCCGGTTACAACATGGACGCACTCTCCGCGAGCACCCAGGACCTCGTCACGGCATCCGCATTGACCGAGGCGGCAAACCTGACCCTAAACATCGGGAATCCGGCAAATGCCTATCCGGATACAATCGTCACGGCCAATGTGACGAACGCGAACGCATACGGAACCTCCGATGCTGCCTTTACCAACGACGCGTTCTTTTCTTTCACCCTGACGGTGGGATCGGATCCGCTCTCTTTTGAGACCATCTCTCTGCAAGCGACCCGCGGCGGCACCAGCCCGGCCTTCCGAGGTTTCGGGCTCCGCGTGATCGATCCGGCGAACAACGTCATCGATATCGCCGGCGATGTCTCGCTGACGAGCAATCGCGGCACCTTCACGGACTTCTCGTATGACCTCTCGGCCATTCCCTCGCTGCAGAACGTGGCCTCCGGCGAATCGATCCGCTTCGAAATGGCCGTCATGATGGGATCTTTCAGCAGTGGCACCCGCAACATCGACATCGACAATATAGTCGTGACCGCCATTCCCGAGCCGACGACTTACGCCGCCCTCTTCGGACTGGCTGGGCTCCTCCTTGTCCTGCGGCGCCGCATGAGTGCGCGCAAGGCGTAAGGCGAATTCGCGCCGGCCAAAGACAGTTCCTCCGGAATTTCATTGCCTCCCTGGTCTCTGGGGAGGCACTTTTTTTGAATCCTCTCCCTAAAACAAGCTGCAGGATGCCGCTTCCACCCCGGCCCACGAAAGCGGCAGGATGCCGCGTCCACCTCACCATGATGCCTCCCCTCGCCCATCCCCGTCCTTCCGCCCAAGGCCACCCCAACGGCGTTCAACTCGGCGGCCTCGGCACCGGTCGTATCGAGCTCGGCCGCGAAGGGCGCCTCAGCCTTGCCGCCATCACGAACAACTGGCAGCGGCTCCTGGCCGATCTCGAAGGAGCCTTCTTCGGTCTGCGCGTGGAAGACCCGGATTTTCCCGGCGCTCCCCGCTTCCGCCTCCTCCAGGCTCAGGGCCTGGACGGCTTCCCCGGCTCCCGGGTCGCTTACAGCGGCACGCACCCGGCGGCCGAGGTCGAATACGCCGGCGCAGCGGACGATGGTGTGGACGTTCGCCTGACGGCCTTTGGTCCCCTCGTGCCACACGATCCCGCCGCTTCATCCACGCCGGGATCTGTGTTTATTTTCCGAATACACAATACGACCGACCGGACTTTGCGGGTGGACCTCTCCTTTTCCTGGGAGCACCTGATTGGCTGCGGGGGCACGGGCCGACGTGGATTGGCACTGCAAAGTGACCGCACGGGCAACATCATCGAGCCCTGGCGCGGAGAATGCGGGGACGGCGGCCTACTTTTCACCGGGGAGAATCCCAGCCGAAATGAACGGACCAGCGGTGAAATGGTGCTGGCCACGCAACCTCCGCGCGGCGCGGAGATTCACCTCCTTCAGTTCTGGAACATCCTTAGCGACCGACCGGCGGTCTTGGCCGCCCTGGCCGCTGGTGAACGCCCCCCCTCCTTCGATGGCGGACCGCTTGCCATGCGGGAGGCGGCTACGCAAGCGCGCAAAGCTGCGCCGCCTTCCTGGGACGACCCCGATCCCCGCTTCGGCGGAGCGCGCGAGGGCCTCGAAGGAGCAATTCACCCGGCCGGCACGGTGATCGTCTCGCTGACAGTTGAGCCGCGAGCGGAAGCAGAGATTCCCTTCTCTCTCGCCTGGCGGGTGCCCGCGCTCACCGCACTCGACCAGCCGGGTATCGATCACTCGCATTTCCACGCCAAGCTCCACCCCACCGCCGGGTCCGCCGCCGAGACCCTCCTGCGCGACCCGCAGGCCCTCCTCGAGCGCGTGCGCGCACCCCACCGGCACATCCGCGGAGGCAGCTTGCCCGATTGGCTGGCAAACAAAGTCCTCAACGACCACACTGCCGTCACGACCAACTCAATTGTCACAGCCAAGGGCGATCTCTACACCCTTGAGGCCTCGCCCATGATGTTTGGTGCGCTCGGAACTCTGGACCAGCGGCTCGTCGCCCACCCCGGTTACTCCCTCTTCTTTCCCGACCTCAACCGCACCGAGTTGCGCACCTTCGCCCGCCTCCAGGCGGAGGACGGTTCCCTCCCCCACTTCAACGGAAATGCCCACACCGCTTTCGGTTCAGCTGCTGTCGAATACGGCGAGACCGGCTGGCCCGACCTCGCCTGTTCCTTTATTATTCAATGCTTCCGTGATTGGCGCGAAACGGGCGAGGCCGCCTTTATCGGGGAGATGCAGCCGCACATCGACCGCGCAGCGGACTGGCTCCTCGCGGCCGACCGCGACGGCGACGGTGTGCCGGAGGGCGGCAGTTCATGGGATATCGAGCACTATCCCGGCTGCTTCATCGCCACCGCCACCGTGTGGATGGCCACGCTGCGCATTCTCCAGACCCTCGCAGAGGCCAAGGCGGATAGACTCGCCGCAGCCCGCTTTGCCGAATGCCGCCACCGCGCCGCCGCCACCGTCGAGTCCATGTGGAGAGGCACCCATTACCTGAAATGCCTCGACACGACCACCGGTCAAGCCTCCGACGATGTCTTTCTCGGACAACTGGCCGGCGAGTGGGTCGTTCGCTCTCTCGGCCTCCCCGGTGTCCTTCCGCCGGCGCGCGTGCGCACGGTGTTGCAGACCCTATATCGGCTTGCGGGCGACCGGAACCGCTACCGGCTCATGCCCATCCAGACACGGCCCGACGGCTCGCTCCCCGACCGCAAATACGCCTGGCACGCCTGGCCCCAGTATGGGCTCGTCTTCGTCGATTGTCTTGCCTTCCTCGCGGGCCTTCCGGCAGAGGCCCTCTCCTCCGTGGAGGCGTTTGATCATGTCGTGCGCGAAGTCAACCGGACCCCCTGGGCAACCACTCTCTGGCACGACGCCCGCGACGGCCGCCCGGACTTCGGTTCCTTCATGGGGCTGGACTGGTATATGAACACCCCGGCGAGCTGGTGGCTCCTCGGGGCCCTCTCCGGATTTGCTATGGACGAACCGGGCGGAGTCCTCACTGTTGGTCCGCCGCCGCCTTTCGCGGCCAATGCAGAAGGTGCCCGCGTCCTTCCGGTGGTCACTCCGCGCTTCTGGGCCACGGTGCGCTGGGAGGCGGACGGATTCCTCGTCTTTCACCTTGAACGCGTTTTCCGGGGAGAGACGGTCGTTGTATCCACGGTGCGCCTACGGGATCCGGCGGCGGATGACCTTGACGGGCTCTATCGGGAAATACCTCTGGAAAACCCCCTCAGTCTGCAAGCAGGCGGGAGTCTGCGGGTGCATACCGGGGAGGAGAGACAGACAGGAATGTCGGTCTCACTCTCTTGATTGTGAAACAGACTATCTTCTCCGTGTTCCCACCACCTTGGATTGCGCGAGCCAATCCGGATCGATTTCCACGCCGAAACCGGGGCCGTGGGGCACAATGATGGTACCATCTTTGGCGATGAGGCGACCGGTGGGTGCGGCCGCCGGCAGATCGCGGTCAAACCCCTTGTATTCCTGGTAGGGCCCGGGATCTTTGACGCAGGCAGCAAAGACCGCCGCGTAAAGGAATCCCAAGCCATGGCCGCTAATATGGGGCGTGCAGGTCATGCCCACCGCTTCCGCCGCGCGGGCCACCTTGATCGAGCGCGTGAGACCACCGAAATAGAAAATGTCCGGCTGAGGCAGATCGACGACGCGGTGTTCGATCTGCCAGAGGAAATGCCGCAGGCTGATCTCCTGCTCCCCGCCAGCGATAATGATTTTTCCTTCCAAGGCTTCCCGCACCTCGCGGGTTTCGTCGTAGTGATCGAAAGGGACGGGTTCTTCGAAGAAGGCGTGCCGGGTTTCAGCCAGCATTTCCCCGAATCGGAGACTGGAGGCGACATCATAGGAGCTGTTGGCATCCGCATAGAGCGTGAGGTCGGGAAAGGATTCGCGCATGAGTGGAATAAGCGCGCGGTCGCGGGCATCGGAGGCCGAAGTCTGACCCATCCGCGCCCCGAGGCGATATTTAAGGGCCCGCGCGCCAAATTCCGCGATATACCGGCGAAAGACCTCAATCTCGGCTTCGGGCGCATTTCCCCGCCGAAAGGAGGCTTGGTAAACGCCGATCTCACGCCGAAGTGTGCCGTGGCCGAGGAGATCCGTCACGGGCATACCCACGACCTTACCGAGGAGATCGAGAACGGCCAGTTCAACGCTGGCGACCGAGGCCCAAAAAGCGAGACCCTGCCACTTGTAGTTCGATCCGAAGCCACCGCGCCCATTGTAAATCCGATTTATGGTGTTCTCCCAGTCGCGCGCATCGGTCCCGAGCGGATGCCCGGCGACGCGCTCAAGGAAGATCGGATAGGTCTGAGCAAGCACGCCGCCATGGGTCACGATAAGCCCCTCCGCGCCCTCGGTCGAACGCACCCGGACAAGCCATTGGCGACCGTTGCGGAGCAACTCGATGGAGTCGATGATGACCGGTTCGGTCGGGAGCCTATCCGCTCGTATGGCGGGGTGCGCAGCCGCTTCGAGGATAAGCTGGCGGCGCACTGCCCCGGGGATCGAAGGGTCATTTGCCTGCAAGCTCATGGTTGATAGACCGAGTCCACCCGCACCGGCAAAAGGAAGCGATTTTAAAAAATGGCGGCGATGCATAAGCCTGGAAAAGTCCGTTTCGCGGGTTAGGGACAAAGATCCAGCCACGCGCGATTGACGAGGACGACCGGGTAGTCAGCGACCGGCACACCCCGCAAGAGCACCGTATCGCCATCGACCGACACATGATCAGCGGAAACTTCCCGCACGTCGCCGGTGAGCAAATCGACATACACAGGATCGTCCAAATGGATGCCGGAGATGGCCAGATCGACCGGGCGGAAGGCGTAGTCATCGGTGGGTTTGGCCTCACCAAACCAGAGAACTACCGCCGCACCGGGCACATCTTCACGGATGAAGGCAAAGGTCCACAGATCCTCGTGACCACCCCGAAAGCCCGCCTCGCGCACCCTCTCCAGATCCCCGCGGAAGAGCGTGGCCACACGCTGGAAAGCTCCAAAGCTGAGCTTTGGCCGGACGACACTGTGATCTGCGCGGGTAATGAGTAGCCCCTTGGTATTTAGTCCAATCATGTGATCGCCCTCTTTGGCATAACGCAGGTCGGAGAGCGTGAAGATATTGATCACGGCTACGTCGTGGCCCGCATCGCCGAGCATACGGCGCAAGTTCCACTTTGCCTGGGTCGTCTCCGACCAATCCTCGCGTGAAAGGGCACCGATGGTCGTGCCGCGCGGCGTGCTGGGTGCCCCCTGCTCTCCCTGCCAGAGTTCAATGCCCGGCCGATAGGCATCCACAACCTCCCGCAGGCGGGAAACAAACGGATAGGCTCTTTCCGGACGAGAGGTGTAGCCGTGGTAGGAGAGAATCTCAAACTCGTCGAGGCGGTCCTGTTCGCGGAAAAGATCGAGAAGAGCCGTGACATATTCTGTCCGGTCAATGTAGGCGATGGACAGGGCGACGATCCGCGCCTCCGGTTGGGCGCGCCGGATAACCGCACTTGTGCGGGCGTGGAAGGCGGCAAAATCCGCTGGCCCGATGTCGCCGGAAAGATCCGCTTCGTTCCATATCTCCCACTCCGTCACCCGGTCGCGGTATCGCCTCACGGTCGCCTCGACCCACGCATCCCAGGCGGCGAGGGCTTCTTCACTGGTCGGAATGCCTCCCCCAAGGACAGGCTGGCCCCCGCCTTCGTAAAGCGGATTTCCGTAAGATATCTGCAACCAGGGGCGGACACCCTCGGCAACGGCACCATCCACAATCGCATCAAGCCAAGCGAAGTCGTATTCGCCGCGAACCCGCTCGGTCTTCGCCCACCCTGCCTGCAAGCGGACGCGCGTCGCCCCTGAGCGGCCAAGAAACTCCCGGTAAGCCTCGAAGTCGGCATAGTCGCGATCAAGGGTCTCCCCGCCAATTGACCAACGGGAGTCCTCGATGTCCCGCGAGTGCATGGTTTGCAGGGTGCCCGGAAAAGGCAAAGCAGGCGGACCGGCAAGGATCGTGGTGACGCCGGATACACCAAGAAAAGCGATGAGAGAGAGAATCTTCATTTGAGAGATAATAAGAGGGAGGTGAGAGGGAAATCAGTTGTGCCACCTCCCCCGGATAAGGGTTAAGGCAGATCGGTTTCGAGAAGGCATGATGCGCAACGCCGTCGGGGGTATCTGGCGTAGAGAAAATCACGCCAGCTATCTTTCCGTATTGCACCCCAAAGCACAACCCACAAACCTGCCAAACTATCCCGAAAACCTGCCAAAGAACCGGAGCGCCCTTGCCACCGGGCGGTCTTGAATCCGCCAAACATGAAGATCCTCGTTCGTCTGCCCATCCAGCAATACTTCGCCCGCGAGATTCTCCTGGGAATCCGGCAGTTCCTTATCGCTTTCCCACGTTTTGGCTTTGAGGAGGTGTTGGAACACCATCCGGATCGCCCTCAGTCAACCGAAGGGGCAACTGCCGTGCTGGGTGTGCTCGGTTCTTCGAGTTTACAAAAGCGGTTGCGCAGCCGATTTCCTTATGGCGTGAACACAACGTCCGGGCGCCTCTCAAAGGACTTTCCCAACGTTATCGCAGATGATCTCGCGATCGGCGGAGCGGCTGCTCGCGCTCTCCTTGAGAACGGCCACGAACGCTTCGCCGCGATGGGCTCAGCGGATTTGGGGTTTTGTGCGCGGCGCATCGAAGGTTTCCGGCAGACCTTGGAACAAAGCGGTCACCCACTGCCCGCCTGCTTCCTCCTCTCCCGAAACTCGAGGCCAAGCGGTATGGCTGAAATGCAGAAGTGGATTGGCCACCTGCCTGAAGGCACGGCTGTTTTCCGCGCCAACGATTTCCTCGCCCGCCACGGCATCCTTGCGGCACGGCGTGCCGGACTGCGCGTACCGGGTGATCGCTACTTTCTGGGCGTGGACGGCGACCGCCTCGAAAACGAGTCCAGCCCCGTGCCGATCGCCAGTGTGATTCCAGACTTTTTCGGCATTGGCTTCCAGGCGGTGGAGTCCATCGTCATGCAAATGCGCGCGGGCGCGAGCGTTGAAGCGCCGCCAGATTGCCTTCTCCCCCCGCTGCGTGTGGACATCAAGCTCTCCGCCGATCGCCACTTCCCGGCGGCCGATCCGGCGGAGCGAGCGCGCCGCTTCGTCAGCGAGCACCTCACCGACGACCTGCGGGTCCCGGCTCTTGCCCACAACCTTGGATTGTCGGAGCGTTCCCTTTACCGCCGCTTCGACAAGTGGTTTGCCACCACGCCGCCTGATTATGTGCGCGCCCAAAGGGTCGCCGAAGCCAAACGCCTCCTGGAAACCACGACCCTCCCCATCAGCCTCGTCGCCGAGAAAGTGGGCCTGAACGAAAAGCACTTCGGGAGCCTCTTCCGGCGAGTCTGCGGCCAATCTCCCCTCGCCTGCCGTCGCGCCGCAAATGCAAAGTGAGACAGACATTCCTGCCTGCAAAACCGCTAAAGGCACAGACAGGAATGTCTGTGTATCGAGTTTGGTTTTTCTAGAGACCGCTTCTAGTTTTTGTTTGCGAACCCCGCTTTTTCTGCGGGTTTTTGCTCGACTTTAACCTAGCGTATACACTAGATTTTGATCGATCATTCACCCTCAACCAAACCAGCAATCATGGGATACCCGACCAAAGTTCAGCTCATCTCCCGCAAAAAGGGAGCCGATCAATATTACATCAACTTCCCCACCGCCGTGGCCGAGGCCATGGAGTTCCAGAAGGGCGAAGTCATCGAGTGGATCATCGAAGACAAAGCCAACATCATCGCCCACCGCCGGCACGTGCCCCCCTCGCCCGTCAAAGTCAAAAAAAAACGACACCTCCCTCCTCGGTGCCTGGGAGTTGATTTGGATTCGCTGCGCCCCCGAGGTCTGCCGCTCCGATTCTTGCGCACAACGCCTGCGCCAACACCTGCTGGCCCATCTGCTCTGCCCGGGCGGCACACCATCTCGGGCCTCATCACCGTTTTCGGCGGACAATACGAGGACTGGAGGACCCTTTACGACCTCTACGCCAAAGACCGCGTCGCCACGGGCGGGCGAGATATTCCTGCAAGTGCGCCGCCGAGAACGACGGGGCGGCCCCGATCCTGCACGTCGTCGTCGGACAAGCGCAGGTGCGCAACCCGCACTCGGTGCAAAACATCCCCGCCAGTGCGGTGGCGGCCTTCACCATGCTGCACCTCGCGGCGATCCAAACCTACGGACAGGGATTGCATCGATAGGAGCCGCGCGCTTTCAACCGCGGAACCCGTCGCACAGGAAGCGGAATCCGGCAAAAGTCGCGGCACCTTGTCGCGCGATCCGGGAGCGTGCGCCTGACCGCGATGGGCCTACGCACCGCAATCGGCGGCTGAAAGCACGCCGCTCCTGTCGGCTTCCGC
>JAFIGE010000245.1 GCA_020831585.1 Opitutales bacterium
CGCGTCCCACCATAGAGCGCCCGAAACCGCCCCACCAGACCCGCATCGTCCAAATTTTCCGTCTCCTTCGGATCGAGCCGCACGAAGATGTGAAAGTGATTCGCCATAAAGCAATACGTCAGCACCTCCATCCCCGCAAACGCCGCCTGCGAGCGCATGATATGCCTCATCGCCTCCATCGCCTCCTCATCCATCAGCCACCTTTTCTGCACCACCCTCGAAATAAGGTGGTGGCAAGCCAATCGTGGATACTTCAAACGACGACAATATTTTCTCATGATGCCCACCATCCCAACCTAATTCCCCAAGATTTGCAACGTAAATGTACAGAACATTAAAAAAAATCGATATATGGTGATGAGGTCCCAGTGGCGGCGGTGGGCGAAAAATCGGCTCGCCCGGGGAGTTGGGGGTGTCAAACTGGGCATCATGAAATTTTCAAACCGCCTTTTTGTCCGTTTTCTGCTTTTGGCGCTGGTGTGGGTGCCGGTGTTGGTTCTTCCGGTTTTCGCGGAAGGGGATGGGCGGACGGTCATTACCCGTTTGGATGATTTGCCCCGATTAAGCTACCCGGCGGAAGACACCTTGGAGGTGATTTTGAGCGACCCGGAAAAGCTTTCCGCTCTGGCGGGCAGGGTGGGGCAGGATTTGCGGGACCGCTTGGCCCGTTTCGATATCCGGGATAACCAGACTGTGCGGGGGCATTTCAACACGCTGCGCCTGATCGCTTTCCTTGAGGGGGACTTTGAGGCGACCGGGCGTTACATCGAGCGGGTGCGCGAACTGGAGGAAAAGCCGGCTGATCGCCTGACCAGCGGCTTGTTGGCCACCGCCATTCTCGCGGCGCGGCGCGATGGTCTGGACGAGACTGCCTTTGCCGGGGTCCTCGAAGAACTTGTTGAGGATTTGCCTTGGAAGGTGGTGGGCGAGAACATGCTCGGGTTACGGGCAGGCTTGCTCACGATGGGAGAGGGATTGTATCTGGGGGCGTTGCGGGCGCAAATGCAGCCGGTGGTGGATCAGTCCGGCGAGATTAGCCTGGGGATTGCCGGTTCGCTCCTCAGCATACGCTACATTTTGGACGAAACCTTGCCCCGGAGGGATGTCATTTTGCGCGTCTTGGAGGCTTTCATTGCCCGCCACCGCGATGAGGAGAAGCCGGACATCTGGGCGGAGCGGGCGGCGGATCTGGAGGCCGGGAGCGATTACACGCCCGTGATCATCGCGGTTTGGGACAGCGGGGTGGATACCGAAGTTTTCCGTGCGCGCGGCCAGTTGTGGGTGAACCCGAATGAGATGCTGGACGGCTCGGACTCCGACGGCAACGGGTGGATCGATGACCGCTACGGCATTTCCATCGATGTGCACGCGCGGCGAACCTACGGCGCGCTTCTTCCGCTGACGGAGGAGGAGTTGGCGCTGTATCCGCCTTCGATATCGCTGATCAAGGGCTTTACAGATTTGCGAAACGGGGTGGACTCTGAGGAAGCGGTACTCGTGCAGACTCAAATGGCTAGTCTGGAAGCTGATGCTTTTGAGGAATTTATGGAGACGCTGGGGCTCTTCAGTAACTATGTGCATGGCACGCACGTGGCGGGTATCGCGGTGGAGGGGAATCCCTTCGCCCGCATTTTGGGAGCGCGCCTCACTTTTGAGCACACCCTCCTGCCCTCCGAGCCCACGATTGCGGAGGCCGTGCGCTGGGCGCAAGCGGTGCGGGACAAGGTCGCGTATTTCCGCGAGGCCGGGGTGCGCGTGGTGACGATGAGCTGGGGTGGGGGACAGCAGGGCTACGAATACGCCTTGCAGGCCAACGGCGTCGGCGACAACGCGGAGGAGCGCGCGGCCATCGCGCGGGTGCTTTTCAATCTCTCCTATGATGCGCTTGTGGAGGCGATGGAGGCGTCGCCCGAGATTCTCTTTGTCCCTGCTGCGGGAAATTCGGATTCGGATGTTGGCTTCACGCGGGATATTCCGGGATCCATCAGCTTGCCCAATGTATTGGCCGTGGGTGCGGTCGATCAGGCGGGCGATGAAACGGATTTCACGAGCTATGGGGAGAATGTCCTGGTTCACGCGAACGGTTTTTCCGTGGAGAGCTACTTCCCCGGCGGGCAGCGGGTGGCCATTTCCGGCACCTCCATGGCAGGCCCCCAGGTAGCCAATCTCGCCGGGAAAATTTTCGCGGTGGCTCCGCACCTGACCCCCCAGGAAGTGCGCGACCTTATCGTGGAGACGGCCGACCTCACGGAGGACGGGCGCCGCCGCCTGATTCATCCCGCCCGTGCCCTCGAACGCGCCCGCGGGCTGCGTTGAGGTCCGTTCACGGCAGTGTGAGGTAAGAAAGAGAGAGGGGGCATTGCGCTCCAGGGCCGTGCTTGAGGAAAGATCACCCACCCTTCAGGGGGGATCTTCTTGTGCCGCCGGTTCGTCGCGGGGCGGTGGCACCAGCTCGGGAAGGGCGAAGGTTTCGGCAAGGAGGCCGGGATTGATTTCGATGTGCTCCAGGTGCGCGACGGCGTCGCGTTTTCCATCAATGAAGTAGATCAATCGTCGGGGAAAGAGTACGCCGTCGACAAACTCCGGTTCGCGCGGCACAATTTCCACGCGATGCACATTGTCCCCTCGGCGAATCGAGCGGACCACCCGGCGCTCCACAAATTCTCTCCCGTCGATGAGGTATTCGTGGTGATCACCGTTGGAGAAGTGGGCGTGTATGACATAACAGCTGTAGCCGGCAAACCGGACACGTCCCCCGGCCTCCAGGCGGGCACCCACCGTTGCCGGTTCAATGTAGACGGGCACAAGGGTATGTTCGCGGATGATGCGTTCGGCTTCTTCCGCCGAAATATAGCGGCTTCGGTCAACACCGGCGGCTTGTTGGCGCACCCATCCCCGTGTCCCGTCGAAGGCTTGTGTCTGAATAAAGTGTTCGTGGGTAAGCGTCACACGGATCAGACGGGGGCGCTTCTTGAGGATGACGATGCTGATCGATTCACCGGCATCCCGACGGAGGGTTTGCCGAATGCTCACGGAGTCGATGGCTCCCAGGGTGCCCCGTCCACCAAGGCTTTCCGCCGCGCGGTCGATGATCTCGTTGAGGCTGCGGTGAGGAAGGTCCTCCGCTTCGGGCAGGGCGGGCGGTTCACCCCTTGCATTGGCCGCTACAGCGAGGGTGAGGAAAACGAGGAACCACAGCGGAACGTTTGAACTGCGGTTGATCACGGGGGCAAGCTTGCTCATGGCGGCGCATTTGTCAGGGAAAAAAGCTTCCATCCGGGGTTTGGGTGACGAACATTTCGACCGGGCGAGGAAAATTACGCAGTAGAATAGGGGGTGGACTGGGCTAAGGTAGGGACTTGATGTGTTTTTTATAGGGTTTTTCTTGACTTTTTCGGGCTTGGGAAATTACGTCAATAAGTAGTTTTTCTGCCCCCTTATTGCTTTTCGTCCTTTGGATGACGGCTGGTATTTAGTTTATTAAATCCGCGTATTTACTTTCGGGTGTTTTCCGAGAGACGCG
>JAFIGE010000063.1 GCA_020831585.1 Opitutales bacterium
TCGCCCGCGGCCGGCGCTTCCGCGAACGGGGTGTGATGTTTCGAAGCATGAGCCAACCCACCATATTCGCCGCCCGCGTGCAAGATATAACGACGTTGTTGCTTGATTATAATGTTGCGGTTGATCGGGGGAGGCGGTGGGTTGCATAGATGCATCGATTCTTGGCGGAGTTTGTGAATGACTACAGCACCTACAGCTTCGGGTATTGTGAGTATGCGGTGCCGGATGAGGGTGAGGACATTGCATCAGTGTATGCGGGGGGGTTCCTGCCTTTCAGTGGAGATGTGCGGTTGCGGGAGGATGTCTTTTATCGGTCGCGGAGCCTGCGGGTGGAACTCGAGCGGTTGCGCTTCGACAAGAAACGCCGGTATCATCAACGGGCGCTGGAGAGGGAGGCGGTGATCCTAAAGGTGTGGGACAAGGCCGCCTTTCTGAAAACGGCTGATGCTTCCTTTCGCAAAAATGCCTTTGCCTGGCTCGAACAGCGATTTGAACAGGCCTATCTGAACAACGAACGACTGGAATATGTTTTGGGAAAATCGTTTCTCAACACCATCCTCGAAGCGCGCGTCCACAACCGCACCGTGGCCTACGCGCTGGTGTGCCGGTGGGCAAGCGGGTTTCACTTCTGGTATTCTTTTTATGATTCCAACCGTTTCCCCAAGCTCTCTCTGGGCAAGTGGCTCATGGGGCGTTCCTTGGAATGGGGAGCGGAGGAGGGGCTGACCCACGCTTACCTCGGCACGGCCTACGGCGAAAAGAGCGCCTACAAGGACCAGGGCATCCAACCGGTGGCTTTTCACGACGGCAATGCGTGGGTCGATGACAAAGATCGCCTCGCCTATCTGCGGGAGCGCGATGCGCTTTCGCCCGGATGGCGGCTCGACCTCTTCAAGGAGAATATTGGGCGGCTTCCACCGGGTGGCTGAGCGCGGGTTGGCGGTCCACCAGGTTTGGCGTTGAAGTTAGACAGCCACCGCCCTTCTCTACGGAAATGAAAACCCCGACCATCGCATGGTCCCGGATGGGCAGTGCTCCGCCCCCATCGGTCATCGCCAATCTTATGACAGCCGCGCTGCGCACGCCGGGCATGCTCTCCCTGGCCGCCGGTTTCACGGACAATACGGTTCTGCCCACGGAAGCGGTTACCGCTGCGGCAACGAGGCTTTTGTCGCAGGAACCCGACCGCGCCTACCTGCAGTACGGCACAAATCCGGGCCGGGAGGGCCTCCGCGCGGGCCTGCTCGCCCACCTCCGCTCCTACCCCGGGGAGTGTGCGGCAAACATGGTGCCCGATGATTGTGTGATCACCAACGGTTCGCAACAGGCCCTTTACATCAGCGTGCAGGTGCTCTGCGATCCGGGCGACATCGTTTTTGTCGAGAGCCCGAGCTATTTCGTGTTCCTCGAACTCCTTCGCGGGCTGGGCGTGGAACCCCGTGGCATCCCGACGACAGCCGAGGGCGAGGCCGACCCCGCCGCTTTCGCCGAACGTCTCGACGAAATGCGCAAGACCGGCGAGTTGGCCCGCGTGAAACTCATTTACTTGATGGGTTATCATGCCAACCCCTCCGGTTCCTCTATCCGAGAGGAGACCAAGCGTGCGCTGGGAAATGTCCTCAACCGCCTGCCCCGTCCGCTGCCCGTGATCGAGGATGGCGCTTACCGCGATCTGTATTTCGAATCCCCCCATGCGGCCCCGAGCATCCTCTCGCTGCGGGAGTTCGCCGACCTCCCGCGCCTCTATGCCGGCACCCTCACCAAACCCTTCGCCACCGGGCTCAAGGTCGGGTATGCGGTGATGCCCCAGACGGCCTGGCGCGAGCGCCTTCTTCGGATCAAGGCCCACCAGGACTTCGGGACGGCCCACTTCAACCAGGCCATTCTCGAAAACATTGTCGCGGAAGGAACGTTCCACGCCTTCCTGCAAAGCGTGCGCCCCCACTACGCCGCGAAGATGCGCGCGCTCGAAGACGCCCTCCGCTCCGAAGGCTTACCGGAGATGGGCTGGCAATGGGAGTCCCCGGGGGGCGGTCTTCTCCTCTGGGTGCGCACGCCCGAAAAATTCGACACCCGCATGGGCCGGGCCTTTCACCAAAAGTGCCTTTCGGAGAAGGTTCTCTATGTCCCCGGCGACGTCTGCTTCGCGGAAAACGCACCGGCCAACTGCCTTCGTCTCTCCACCGGCAACCTCCCCATCAAAGGCATCCGGGAGGGTGTCCGCCGCCTCGCGCGGGCCGCCCGCGCGGTTTTCGTTTGAGCCCGGCGAGCGCATCGCTTCACCTTGCCCACGATGGCCGAGCTTTTTCAATTCATCGCCGGAACGGACGACTTCCTCGTTGATCGGGCGGGCATGGAGCGCTGGGCTCCCCTCGCCGCCTCCGTCGACGACGATCTCTGCCGGGACATCGTGGACGGACAGGCGGGCACCATCGCCGAAGTGGAATCCGCCATCGCCGCCTTCATCTCCGCGATTCAGACGATGCCTATGTTCGGCGACCGCAAGGTCGTCTGGCTGCGCAACATGAACTTCCTCGCAGACACGGTGATGGGCCGCTCCGAAACGACCGCCCTGGCCCTCGAAAAACTCCAGGCCGCCCTCGAACGCATTAACCCCGCCGACGTCTCCGTGCTCATCACGGCCATCCCCGTGGACCGGCGCAAGAAGGCCTACAAGTGGTTCCAGAAACAAGGCAAAGCCGAGTTTCTGGAAGCCAAGAACGACCCCGCCGCCCTCGGCGGGATTCTTCGCCAGGAAGCGGAAAAATACGGGTGCACGCTTGCACCGGGGGCCACCGAAGCCCTCATCGCGCGCACTCACGGAAGCACGCGCCTCGTCATTGGCGAGATCTCAAAAATGGCGGCCTATCTGGGGGCAGATGGCGGAGAGATCACGGAAAACCTCATCCTCGAACTCGTCCCGCCCTTTGGCGAGGGCGACTTTTTTGAAACCGTGGAGGCCTTTTACGCCCTCGATCTGCCCTGGACGCTCAAGGCTATCCGCCTGCATTTTTTCCAAGGGGGGGATGCCCGCCCGCTCATTTACTCTCTGCAAAACCGCAACCGCCTGCTCATTCAGATGAAAGCCCTCGCCGACGCCGGTGTCTTCCGGGGAGCCCCGCGCAAGGGCGATCTGGAGCGGGCAGCAGGTCGCTTTGGACGCGAATTTGAAGGGCTCCAGGAAAAATCCGCTTTCAACATCTTCACCCAGCACCCCTTCTATCTGAGCCGCCTCGGCGCGAAGCTCGACCGCCTGCGCCTCAAGGACCTGATCGAGTTTCAGCACGCCTTCCTCGAAGCCTTCGCTGGCATTCTGCAAAGGCCGGCCGAGCAGGAAGCGGTTATGCGGGAAACAGCCATCCGCTGTCTCGCCTAGACCGTCTGCGCCAAAGCACGCCGACCACTCACCGGCCAACGGCAACCACTCAGCCAACAAATTCGACCGCCGGATAAATTGCGCTAACAATCCCGGGGCCACCCGTGGTATTGTCTCCTTGTTTTCGAAAGAGAGCGTTAAGAGAGACCTGATTAGCATAAGAAGCGGCCCGCAATAGCGGGCCGTTTCGTTTTACTAACTTGGATGCGAAAGGCCCATCCAAGCAAACTGCACAGCGACAGCCACCCCTGAACACCTGCGGAATTTCCCTGCCCGCACCCCTACGCCTTCTCCGCTTCGCCAAACAATTCCGGCTGCTCCTCACGCGGCCCGATGGGCGGATCCTCCTTGTGGATATGCTGGGGCGGACGCCGCACGCGCCGCAGGAGCGCCTGCTCTGATTCCTCGGCGATCCGCTCACAGATCTGCCGCACATGGGAGGTCAGCCACATGAAGGTATCGCTTTTTTCGCGGTAATCGGCGCGCCCGAAATGATCCACCCGCCCGCTACGGCGGAGCTCGTCGTTTTGGGCAAACTCCTTTTCATTCTTCGGCTCGTAGACGGCGTAGGTCTGGCCGCCATGCTTGCGCACCACGGAAAACACAGGCACATCGCTCGGCCCGTCGGCCACATAAATCATATTCTGGATCGGCACGCGGCGGTCCTCGGGCGCGATGCGCGAATTCACATCAATGGTGTCGATCTTGTTCGTCCCCTTGTTGATCTCGAAAATGAAGCGCGTCTTCGCCGTGTTATCGACCACTTGGCCGATCTGGCCGATTTCCGCCTCCGCTTCCATTTCAAACTCCTTTTGCATCTCGAAATGCGGCGGGAGGGGGTTTTCGATAAACTCGCACCCGTAAACATTCTCCACGAAAGGAGCGATGGCACTCCCCCGGACCATCTCGGCAATCCCCGTGGAAATGACGTAATGCTCCACCTTGATCTCGTAGCGGGCATACCGGGGATCGCGCGCGGGAATCGATTTGAGAATCTCAAAAAATTCCGGCAGGCCCTGATAAAAGTCCAGCTCCCGCCCAAAGCGCCGCAGCATTTTGTTGTTCAACCCCGGCAACAGCCCCGCGCGGACGTAGGTGAGCAGGTGGTTGAGGTAAAGGATGTCCGGAGACACGAACTGACCCCGCTTGCGATAGATCGCCGGGAGGGCGTTCACCTCGCGCCAAAAGCGTTTTTCGTCGATATTGAAGTGACGGAAAATCGGCCCCTGCATGTAGCCGGGGATCAGCGTTTTATCAAAGTCCCAGATGCAGGCGACGATGTTTTGGCGGTGAAGGGTATCTTCTGGCATGACAATTCTGGAGGCGATGGAAGGGACGGGCCGCTCCAGGCTGCGGCGCTTCTGCGCTTGCCTTTGCGACCCGGCACCCGTGCAATTTCCCTCTGAATCTTGGTTAACCGCCGCGCGGTGTAAACCGAAATTCCGCCACCCGCCATGCCCGCCCTGCCCGACATCCGTGCCTTTGCCCAACGCCTCGAACGCCTCGACGCGCAGATGGCCTCGCCCGATTTTTTCAGCGATGCCCGCCGGGCCGCCACGCTCAGCCGCGAACACCAGATGCTCTCGCGCCTCATGGAGCTGCACGGGCAATTTGTCCGCCTCGAAAAGGATCTTTCGGAAAACCGCGGACTCGCGCGCGATGAAGCCGGCGACGCCGAACTCCGTGCCCTCGCCCAATCTGAAATCCCCGAAATCGAGGCCCGCCTGGAGCAGCTCTACCGTGAAATTCTTGTGCTCATGGTGCCGCCCGATCCCAGCGATTCGCGCAACACCATCATGGAAATCCGCGCGGGCACCGGGGGCGATGAAGCCTCGCTCTTCGCAGGCGACCTCCTGCGCATGTATACCCGCTACGCCGAGCGCCAAGGCTGGCGCGTGGAACGCATGAGCGCGAGCGAATCCGAGGCCGGCGGCTTCAAGGAAGTGGCCTTCCTCATCACCGGGGAAGACGTTTACAAACGCCTCAAATTCGAGAGCGGCGTGCATCGCGTGCAACGCGTCCCCGTGACCGAGGCCAGCGGGCGCATCCACACCTCCGCCGCCACCGTTGCCGTGCTCCCCGAGGCCGAGGAAGTCGACGTGCACATCGATCCCGCCGAACTGGAAATCACCGTCGCCCGCGCCAGCGGCCCCGGAGGCCAGGGCGTCAACACCACCGACTCGGCCGTGCAGATCCTCCACAAACCCACGGGCATGATCGTCAAGTGCGCCGACGAACGCTCCCAGCTGAAAAACAAAGCCAAGGCACTCACCGTCCTGCGTTCGCGCCTGCTGGAGCGGCGCGAGCAGGAGGAACGCCAGAAGTACGCCGCCCACCGGAAGAGCCAGGTCGGCTCCGGAGACCGCTCCGAGCGCATCCGCACCTATAATTTTCCGCAAGGGCGCCTCACCGACCACCGCATCAACCTCACCCTCTACAGCCTCGAAGATGCCGTCGACGGCGATCTCGATCCCGTTCTTGATGCTCTCGGGGACGCCGACATGAAAGAGCGCATCGAGGCCCTGACCCGCCAGCCAACCTCTGCCTGACCGATCAACCAGCATGCAGACGGTTCTTGAAATCCTCAAAAAGACGGAAGGCTACTTTGCCAAAGCGGGTATCGCCGCCGCCCGGCTCGACGCCGAATGGCTCCTTGCCCATGCCCTCGGCTGCAAGCGGCTCGACCTCTTCCTGCAATTCGACCGCCCCCTCAAGGAAGCCGAACTCGCCCCCTTGCGCGAAATGGTAAAACGCCGCGCCCGCCGCGAACCCCTCCAGCACATCATCGGCCACGTCGATTTTTGCGGCCTCCGCCTGACCGTGGGCTCCGATACCCTCATCCCGCGGCCGGAGACGGAGCTCCTCGTCGAGCGCATCGTCGAAAAACTCGCATCCCCACCCCCGCAGCGCATCGCCGACCTCGGCACCGGAAGCGGTGCCCTCGCCCTTGCCCTCGCCAGCGCCTTTCCCTCTGCCGGCGTCCACGCCGTCGACGCATCAACGGCCGCCCTCGAACAAGCCCGCGCCAACGCCGCCGCCAACCACCTCACCGACCGCATCACCTGGCACCACGGTGATTGGTGCGCCCCCCTCGACGGCACCTTCGACCTCATCGTCTCCAACCCCCCCTACCTCTCTCAGGCCGACTGGGAAGCCGCCGAACCCGAAGTCCGCCTCTTTGAACCCCGCCAGGCCCTCGTCGCCGAGGACGAAGGTTGCGCCGATCTGCTCACCATCCTCGAACAGGCCCGCCGCCATTTGAAACCCGGCGGCCTCCTCGCCCTCGAAACCAACATCGATCACCACCCCCGCCTCCTCGCCGCCGCCGCCAAGCTCGGCTACACAGATCTTCAAGCGGAGCAAGACTGCTCCGGCCGCCCCCGCTTCCTCTTCCTCCACACCTGACCAAATTTTTCGTCATTCAAAAACCCGAAGTGACTCACCCCGCCCCAGACAAAGATTTTTACCGGCTTAATTTTTGGCGGTTAAATTAGCTATCGCGCGGTCATGGAAACGCCTCAGAAATCCGCATCAAGCACCATGCGGTAGCGGGGACGACCATCACGAAGCCGTGTGATCGCCTCGTTGACGCGACTCATGGGCAGGTGCTCAGTTCTGGCTTCGATGCCATGACGGGCGCAGAATTCGAGCATCCGCCGCACCGTCAGGGGACTCCCCAAAGGGGAAGCGCTGATCGACTTTTGTCCACCGAGCATGGAGAAAACGCTCGTTTTCACCTCCGGCACCGCACCAACAAAATGAAGGCGTCCCTTTGCCCGAAGCGCCGCCAAATACGGTTCCCAGTCCTGTGGCACATTGACCGTAACCAGAATCATATCCAATTGGCCTGCATGAGCGGCGAGGGTTTCCGCGTTTCGTGTAGCGACAAAATGGTGGGCACCGAGTCCACGCGCCTCCTCCTCCTTGCCAGCGGTTGTGGAAAAAGCAGTGACCTCGCAACCCCAGGCTCGCCCGAATTGAAGCGCAAGGTGACCCAACCCGCCAATACCGACGACACCAATACGGTCAGTTGGCCGAATCCCCAAAATCACAAAGGGATTGAAAACCGTGATGCCTCCGCAGAAGAGCGGACCCGCCTTGGCCGCATCCAGATCATCGGGCAGAGGAATCGCCCATTCGGCCTTCGCGCGCACAAACTCCGCAAACCCGCCGTGGCGTCCAACTATGGTGTGTTCACTCATACCGCAGAGATTGTGATCCCCTCCCATGCACTCCGCGCACGTCATGCAGGAACCCGCAAACCACCCCACGCCCACCATCTGCCCCTCCCGAAGATGACGCACCCGTGCGCCCACACGGGAAATCCGGCCCACGATCTCATGGCCGGGGACGAAGGGGTAGCTCGTCATGCCCCAGTCATTATTCAGCATCGAAAGGTCGCTGTGACAAAGCCCGCAGGAGGCCACTTTCACTTCCACGTATTCCGACCCGAGCGGTCCCGGATCATACTCGAAACTATCCAACTTCCCCTTCGCTTCCCGTGCGGCAAATGCTTTGACCATGCTCGAAAGCATGCCGCGCCCAAAGCAAAGCGCAAGAAGAACGGGCTGTTGCCTACCCTCTCGCAGAATGCCGCCCCTACCGGAATTGAATGCGAACATTACGAGCAAGGCTGATTCAAGCGATAGCGTAAACAATAATTTATACGGTAGTTTTTAACCTCGGTATTTTTTAACCTTGCGAAAAAATTAGTTTACTCCACCCGCAGAATCCTCGCGTTCGAGCCATTGGGCAAGAGGACGTCAGCACCCGCAGCCTTGCCCCAGAGGCGGGCGGCAAGAGGAGCCTGGCGGGTTAGCGTGGTAATCTCCCGTCCTCCGGCGCACAGCTCCTGGCCACCTCCGGCTGGCACAAGAAAGAAGCACTCGTCCCCTGTCCCTATCCGAACCGTCACCACTGCACCGACCTCCACCCGTTCTTTCGGGCCGGTAAGCAGAAATCTTTGCGCGTCCAAAGTCTGTAGAGCGAGCGCCCACTCGCGCGCCTGCCCCGCCTGCCCAGCCGCGAGATAAGACGCCTCCAGCCCTTGAGTGTCCCATTTGGACTCCGCCCGTGCCTCCCCATCCGTGGCATACGCGGCGGCATCACGCGAGGCCGCCACGGCTGCGTCGATCTCTGTCCGCAGGCGTTCCAAAAGGGCCTTGAGAAACTCCTCCTTTTCAAAAACGGCTTCCATTGTTCGATCCCACCAAATCAAACCACCCTCGGACGAAACTAAATTTCTCAGGCAGGCCGTCAAATCCAACCATGTCGGGCGAAAACGGGAGCCTACGAGGCAGTGAAGAGAGCCGCTTCTTCCTTCGGCACGCCACACCTTCCCGATCATGTGATACATCTCCCCTCCCGCGAACATCAGAAAAGCAGCATCCGCCAACACGCCCCTCTATGCCTGAAACGATTTCACAACCGACGACTCCAGGAAAGCAACAATAATTTACGCGGTAGCTTGATTCAGCGGAGACATTGACAGGGGGGCCGGGGGCTGCCTAGGTTCTCGGGTTCTATGGACCGATCGGATTTCAATCTCGACTTCGAGAAACCTTTGCGGGAGTTGCAGTTGCGGCTGGATGAGCTGCGTTCGGCTTCGGCGGAGCAGAATTTTGATATGACGAAGGAGGCGGAGGCGATCGCGGCGCGCCTGGAGGAGATGAAGAAGAACATCTACAACGATCTCACGTCTTGGCAGCGGGTGCAGATTGCGCGGCACCCGAAGCGCCCCTACAGTTTGGACTACATCGGGCGGCTTTTCGAAGGTTTTGAGGAACTGCACGGGGACCGTTCGTTTGGGGACGATCAGGCGCTGATTGGGGGAATCGCCTGGTTGGACGGGCGGCCGGTCATGATCATCGCCCAACAGAAGGGGCGGGATGTGAAGGAAAACCTGCGCCGCAATTTTGGTATGCCCCACCCCGAGGGTTATCGCAAGGCCCTCCGGCTCATGCGGATGGCGGAAAAGTTCCGGATGCCGGTGATCAGCTTTATCGATACGAAGGCGGCCTATGCCGGGATTGGCTCGGAGGAGCGCCATGTCTCGGAGGCGATCGCCTGCAATCTTCGCGAGATGGCGGTGCTCGAAGTACCTACCGTGGGCATCATTATCGGCGAGGGTGGCAGCGGCGGGGCACTCGGTATCGCCGTGGTGGACCGTCTTTTGGTGCAGGCTTTCAGCTACTATTCGGTGATTCCGCCGGAGGGGTGCGCGGCCATTCTCTGGCGCGACCGAAAGTTCACGGAGACGGCGGCCAACGCGCTCAAACTGGGCGCGCGGGAATTGCATGAACAGGGAATCGCTGATGAGGTTATTCCCGAACCGCTGGGAGGGGCGCATCGCGATCCGGACGCCGCCTCGGCGGCCCTCGGCGAAGCTTTGCGGCGGAACTTGGCGGAACTGATGGGCTTGTCGACAAAGAAGCTGCTCGATCAGCGCTACAATAAATACCGGCAGATGGGCGAATTTACGGAATCCCTCGCCGCCGGTGCGGTGTAGGCTTTGGTGACGGCGTTGCGGACATGGATCAGCGCATTTCGGCATTCTCGGGCGCAACAGCCCTCACAGTGGCCGGGTCGGACAGCGGCGGCGGCGCGGGCATCCAAGCTGATTTGCTGACATTCGCGGCGCGGGGCGTCTTCGGCACAACCGCGATTACCTGCCTCACGGCGCAAAACCCGGGTGGTGTATCCGCTGTGGAGGCCTTGCCCCCGGCGTTTGTGCGCGAACAAATGGAACAGGTGGCGCGCTATTTTTCGCTGGGGGCAGCCAAGACGGGAATGCTTCTTAACGCGGGCATCATCGCAGAAGCGGCAGCCTTTTTCGCCGGGCAGAGAGATCTGCCACTGGTGGTGGATCCGGTGATGGTGGCGACCAGTGGAGCGGTCCTTCTGGAGAGATCGGCGATCACGGCGCTGCGGGAACAGCTCCTCCCCCGGGCAACGGTGATCACGCCCAATCTCGATGAAGCGACCGTGCTTCTTGGTCAATCGATCCGCCCGGAGGACATGGAAACCGCGGCCCTCCAGCTGAGCGATACGTTCGCAACAGCCGTCCTCCTGAAGGGCGGCCACCTTCCCGGGGATGACCTTCTCGATGTGCTGGTGATCCCCGGGGAAAAGGCCCGCGCCTATCGTCACGAGCGGATTCCGGGAGTGCACACGCACGGGAGTGGGTGTACGCTCGCGAGTGCGATCGCGGCGGAGCTGGCCAAGGGCGAGGCGCTTCCCGATGCCGTGGAAACGGCCATTGCCTATCTTCGGGCGGGCATGCGAACCCCTCTTCCGATTGGCCGTGAATACTTTATCGCACACGGCTGAAGACGGCCCGCCACCCAGTCTGCGAGCGCCCCTTCTCTGGTTTCTGCTGCCTTATGCCGCCGGACTGATCGCTGCCCGCTTTGCCCTGGCGGCCCCATCGGTGTGGATCTTTTCGGTGTGCGCCGGGGCGCTGCTGTGTCTGGCCTTCCTTGGCCACCGTTTATCCCGGTGCGAGGTAGAGCCGGCGAAAGAAAACCGCTTGCGGGTGGTCGCCGCCGTCTGCTGGTCGCTCGCCATCTTTCTCAGCGCAATTGCCTACTGGGGGGTGCGCTTCCCCGCGCCCGACCCTGAGTGGGCGACCCTGCCTCCCCGGGAAGCGGAACTATCCGTCTCGGTGGACAGACTCTTTCAAGGCCAACGGGATGCCCGCCGCATCACCGGGATCGCCACTGTGCGGGCGTCCGCCTTCCCCGTTCATGAGGAACTCGCGGGCAGACGGATTTATTTCTCGATTTGGCTGGGCGAGGACCCCTCGGCTATCCCCGTGCGAGGCGACCGTCTCCGCGTGCGCGGCCTTGTGCGGGCGTCTCCGGGAGAACCGGTGCCGCGCAGCTTTGATGCGTTTCTTGAGAGTGAACAAGTTTTCCTGCGGCTGCAACGGGGACGCGTCCTCGAACTCGAAGCCCCCGCCGGCGGGCTGGCGCGGCTCGGTAACCGCGCCAACGCCCTTCTCACCCGTGCGCTGCTGGCGGGCAACGGAGAAGCCCACACCGAGGGCCGGATGCTTCCGGCGATGCTCCTCGGGCAAAAATGGATGCTCGACGGCGAAGTCCGGCAGGGATTCATCCGTTCGGGGACCATGCACCTCTTCGCGGTGAGCGGTCTGCATGTGATGGCGGTGGCGTTCACCATCGCCACCCTGCTTTCGTTGCTGCGAATTCCCGGCGCACCGGCGGCCATCCTGGGCCTGAGTTTGCTCTTCGTTTATGTGCAAGCGACCGGTGCACCCCCATCGGCCACGCGCGCCTACTCCATGGTCTTTTTCTACTGGGTGGCGCAGGCCTTTCTTCGGCAACGTCTGCCCGTGGCCGCCCTCGTGGCGTCCGCCGTAGCCACCCTTCTGTGGTCGCCGCAGCAGCTCTTCGCGGCAGGCTTTCAGCTCTCCTACACCGTGGTCTCGGCCATTCTGCTCTTTGGTGTGCCGCTCGGCCAGGCGCTCGCAGCGCGCATTCAAGGCAGCCGCCACGTGCCCGTGGCCGAGTGGTCCAAGGCCACCCACCTCGCCCTGCAAGGGGCCCGCGGAACCGTCCAGCTCTTTGCCATCAGCCTGGCCGCGTCGCTTGGGAGTCTGCCGCTCATTCTGGGCTTTTTCGGGCTTATCACACCCGGAGCGGTTTTCCTCAACATGATCCTTGTTCCGCTCGCGGGCTTTGTTGTCATAGCAGGCTGCCTCGCGATGGCTGCGGGCGTGGCAGGGTTGGAGTTTATCGCCGCCTTTTGGAACCACGGAGCGTGGCTGATTCTGCGTTTCATGACCGGCCTGATCGACCTCTGCCTGCGGATTCCGGGCTTTTTCCAACCCCTTGAATGGCGGTGGTCACCCCTCGCGTATATCGCCGCGACGGCCTTTATCGGCAGCTGCGCCGTGATGCACCGGGATTGGGCGCGGGCGTGGACTTTTCGCTGGTTTCTTCCACCGGCGGTTATCGTGATTGCCCTGCTCATCGGTAGCCAACCGCTGCGAGGCTGAGGCTGATTGCGGGCAATGAATCGGCCCGCCCACCCGCATCAGCGGGTGCTCACCGCCGGTCTTCGGCCGGGTGATCGAAGCGGGCAAGGTCGTTCACCCGCACAAGGCTCCGCACCTTTCGCACATAAACCTCCCGCTCCTGAGAATAGCGTATCAAACCGGGCGCCAAGGCATAGGCACCGATGGGTTGGCCGCGCGCCCGCAGGTCCCGGCGAATGCGTCGCAAGGGCTCGTAGGCAGCGTTGGTATTCAGGTTGTGCACATAAGCGGCAAAGGAATCCTCCGGGGAATCGTAACGCGCCACCTCGTGGCGCGCACCCGCCGGACGCCGGGCCGGGACGATGCCACAACCCGGGGTGTAACACCACATGCCAAAGAGATTATTGCCCTCCCGTGCGAAGCGCGATGTGCCCCACGCGCTCTCCAAGGCCGCCTGGGCCAAGGCGAGGGAGGCCGGAATCACATCCACGCGGCCCAGAAGCTGATCGATTTCCGTAACAGAAATCTCCCCCGGCTCGGGAAGCCGATAGTGAACCGAAAGCGCGCGCACCCAGTCGGCATCCGCCGACCGCAGCGAACGTCCGGCCTGCAAATGCGACCGAAAGGCCCGCAACTGCTCACGATCACGCAAGATCTCCGCATTGGCGGCCTCCGCGAAAGGCAGGAGAAAGGTGAAAAAAGCATCCTTGCGCTCATCCACCGAAGCGATCGAACGGAAATCGGGCAGGCGCACCGGCGGCAAACGCTCCGGGGGCAACTCCATCGGCCCCAGCCCCCGCTCGATGAGCCAAAGCAGCCCCGTCAGTCCAACCAGACAGGCCACTCCCAGGCCCACCAAACGCGCCACCCCGAAGAGCCGTGCATTCTCCAGAGAATGCGGCGGACGGGAAGGGGCTGGTAGGGGTTCAGACACAGCGAAAAAAAGATTCCTCCGCTACTCCATGCGGCGGAGGTGGAGAAAGAGTTTCCCCCGGTGCCAATACTCAATGTAGGGCGACTCGGTGCGGATCCAATCGGTCCACTTGCCCTCGGCCCGGTCCGGGTTGGGGGGGGCGACAAACTCGTATTCACCCGTGAACCACTGGCGGTAACCCGCGCCTTGCGCCGAGGAGATCTTCAGGCGCAGCTCGTCGCCCGCCGTGTGCGGAGCCAGCAGAAGAAATATCCGGCGCTCCTCGTCCACCCGTACACCCTGGACAATTTCCGGGTCGATACGGATCGCTTCATACGGACCGAAGCGCGGCCGCGGATCATCCGCTAAAGCGGTCAGCAACCCCCCGGCAAACAAAGACAAAACAAGAAGATGAAGGCGAAAACGCATTTTGATCAGTGAAAGCCTCGAACGTCCGCTTGACAACGCCTTTTTCCCAAACCGACAGAGGCATGGGTTCGGTCTATGGAGAAAGGCGCACGTTGGCCGCTCGCTCTGAAGAAGATGAGCGCCTGGAACCCGCTGCCGCTTACAAGGCGCCTTTGCGTGTATCCTCGACGCGGCCCCAATCGGAATTTCATTGCAGTGAAGGATCAAATACGCAGCCTCCTTCAGCCTTGGCGTGGAACTCCCGCGACCCGCATCATTCGAAAACCCAGATACATTTCCCGGAGGACTTGATCCATGAGACAGGCACCCCTAGGCCACGAAGACGGCGAACCAGCCGTCGGCACCCACCTCTTTTCCGTCGAAGGGAGGGCTTGGCGATGATTAAATCGATACGCGGCTTCCGCAAAGCAGTGGACGGGCGTTCCCCGCTCACGATGGTCACCTGCTACGATGCCTGGACTGCCCGCCTGATCGCCGGTTCGCCCATTGATGCGGTTTTGGTGGGCGACAGTGTGGCCATGGTGATGCACGGCTACGACTCCACGCTGCACGCGGATGTATCGATGATGGCGCGGCACACGGCGGCCGTCCGGCGGGGAGCGCCACAGAGCTTTATCGTTGCCGACATGCCCTTCCCGAGCCATCGCCTGGGCAGCGGCCCGGCGCTCGAAGCCGTCGATGCGCTCGTCAAGGCCGGGGCCAACGCGGTGAAACTCGAAGGGGCGGCCGGTCATTTGGAAACGGTGCGCCACATCGTCGGGAGCGGAATTCCGGTGATGGGGCACCTTGGCCTTACGCCACAGGCGGTCCACCAACTCGGGGGCTACCGCGTGCAAGGGCGCGAACCCGAAGCGGCCACGCGCCTGCGCGAAGAGGCCCGCGCCCTCGCCGAAGCGGGAGTCTTCGCGCTCGTCCTCGAATGCGTGCCGGCACCCCTCGCCGGCGTGATCACGGCGGAGCTGCCGGTGCCGACCATCGGCATCGGCTCCGGACCGGACTGCGACGGACAAATTCTCGTTTTGCAGGATTTGCTGGGAGCCCAAACCGATTTCCAGCCGCGCTTTGTGCGCACCTACATGGACAGCAAAGTCGCGATCAAGGACGCGCTCGAACGCTACGCGGCCGACGTGGGCGGACGCCGCTTTCCCTCCGTCGAAGAAAGTTTCTGACCATGAAGATTTTTCATGAGATCGCCCCTCTGCGCGCACACCTCTCCGCCCGCCCGCGTGCGCAGCGCGGCTTTGTGCCGACGATGGGGGCGCTACACGCCGGACACCGCGCCCTCCTGGAGCGCGCCCGCGCGGAGAATGGGGAAGTTGCCCTGAGCATTTACGTGAACCGGCCGCAGTTCAACGACGCGGGGGATTTCACCAACTACCCGGTGACCCTCGATGCCGACCTCGAAATGGCGCGCGCGGCGGGCGTGGATGTGGTCTTCGCCCCGCCGCCCGAGGCTTTGTATCCGGACGCCTACCGCTACCGCGTGACCGAGACCACCTATGCGCGCACCCAGGAAGGGGCGCACCGCCCGGGGCACTTCGACGGGGTGCTGACGGTGGTCCTGAAACTCTTCCAACTCATCGATCCGGGACGGGCGTATTTCGGAGAAAAGGACTGGCAGCAACTCCGCCTCGTCGAAGGCATGGCTGAGGCTCTTTTTTTGCCGGTGGAGATCGTGCGCTGCCCGACGGTTCGGGCGGAAGACGGGCTCGCCCTCAGCAGCCGCAACGCCCGGCTCTCTCCGGAAGACCGGAAACGCGCCGCTGCCTTTCCCGCCGCCATGGCCCGGGCGGCTTCCACCGAAGCGGCCGTGGAAGCCCTCCGCAAAGACGGTTTCACGGTGGAGTATGTTCTCGACGATGGCGACCGTCGCCTCGGTGCGGTTGTCCTCGGCGGCGTGCGCCTGATCGATAACCTCCCCCTCCCTTCTTTCCCTTCCCCCTCCGCGACATGAAACTCTGTATCGACATTGGCAATACGGATATCCACGCCGGCGTTTTCGACGGCCCCACCCTCGTTGCGGAGTTCCGCAAGTCAAACCAATGGCGCCCGACGGTCGACGAGTTCGGTCTCTTCCTCCTGCAAATTCTGCGGATCAAGGCGATTGAACCGGGGGCGATCACGGCGGTCTCCATTGCCTCGGTCGTGCCGGACGCACAGGGTGCGGTGACCGGTGCCTGCGAGCGTTACCTCAGTCGGAAGCCCCTCATTTTGCGAGCGGGCGTGCGCACCGGCCTCAAACTGCGCGTGAAGGAACCTTCGGAAGTCGGGGCCGACCGCATCGCCAATGCCATCGCCGCCGTCGCCCGCCACCCGAACCGCGATCTTCTCGTGATCGACACCGGGACGGCCACGACGATCTGCGTGATCACGGCAGCCGCCGAATACATGGGCGGGGTGATCACTCCCGGCCTGGGGCTCGCCATGCGGGCACTCGGCCAGGGAACGGCGAAACTGCCCCTTGTCGATATCCTCCGCCCCGAACACGCCCTCGGTCGCACGACCATTGAAAACATCCAGAGCGGTCTCTACTTCGGACACGTGGGGATGCTCCGCGAACTCCTGCACCGTCTGCGCGAGGAGGTTTTCCCCGATACCCGCCCCGCCATTATCGGCACCGGCGGGTTCGCCCACCTCTTTGCCGAAGAGGGCATATTCGATGAAATCGTGCCCGACCTCGTCCTCCGCGGATTGCTCCACGCCCTAGAATTGAACACGCCCGCCTCCTCCAACGCCTAAGCTTTCAACACCATGCGCCGCACTCTCTTAAAATCAAAGATTCACCGCGCCACCGTAACGGATGCCAACCTCCACTACGAAGGGTCCATTTCCATCGACCCCGTTCTTTGCGAGGCGGCCGATCTGCGCCCCTTCGAACGGGTGGAGATTTACGACATCGCCAATGGCCAACGTTTCGCCACCTACGTCATCCACGGCGAGCCCGGAGACATCTGCCTGAACGGGGCCGCCGCCCGCCTCGTCCAAAAGGGAGACCTCATTATCATCGCCAGTTACGGCGAATACGACGAGGCCGAGGTGGAAGCACACGTGCCCAAGCTCGTTTACGTGGACGAAGCAAACGCCATCAAGGGAACCGGATCCTTTATTCCCCCGAGAAAGCCGGCCTGATGGGGCGGGATGGAATTTCCCGTCACCAATCTGAGCGGTCTATTTCCATCGGGCCAATCGGTCGATGAGGTGCTGCGCTTGCGCTGCGTAGCCGCCGCCGAAGAGAAGGGCGTGGTTTAGGATGTGGTAGAGATTGTAGAGTTCGCGCCGACGGGCATAGCCGTCCTCGCGCGGACGGACGGAAAAGTAGGCGTCATAAAATTCGCGGCTGAATCCACCGAAAAGCTCCGTGAGGGCCAGGTCGGTTTCGGCGTGACCATAGTAGCTGGCGGGGTCGTAGATAAGCGGCTCCCCCGTGCATGTGAATCCCGCATTCCCACCCCACAAATCGCCGTGAAGAAGAGAAGGAACCACAGGGAATCCACCGATCACGGTATCCACGTTTTCCATCACATCGTTCCAATGCCGGAAGTGAACACCCTTTCCGGCGAGACGATCCGCCATGGGTTGGAGGCGGTGGTCGCGAATAAAGGCCACCCACTCGCCCGACCACGGATTCGCCTGTGGGGTGGAACCAATGAAGTTGGTCTCGGCCCATCCGAAGGCCTCTGCCGACACCCCGTGCAGGCAGGCGAGGGCTTCGCCAAGCACGGCCATTCCGCCCGGCGGGGTGGGACCCATTTCGATGTATTCAAGCACCAGATACGCGCGCTCCCCCTCGGCAAAGGCACCAACGACTCTCGGGACCCGCACAGCCCCAGCCCCGGCCAGAACACCGAGCGAGCGTGCCTCCGTTTCAAAGAGGGCGAGGTTGGGCGCGGCGTTTTCCTTTGCGAAGAAAGCGCCCTCCGGTGTGTCAATGCGCAAAGCCCGGTGTATACACCCACCGGATACCGGGCGCACGCTCGACACGGTCACCGTGAGCCGCGTATGCCGCGCCAGAAGCTCCGTCCACCGCCGGGATTCCGGGCACAGCCTCACCCGCGCTTCTCCAGGCTTTCGCGGATGTGCGCCAGGAGCTGCGGCATACCATCTTCGAGCATATCCACGACATGCGCAAAACCGTCCGACCCGCCGTAATAAGGATCCGGTACCTCAGTTCCGGGATGTTGCTGGCAAAAGTCCCCGAAGAGGCGCAGACGGTCGGGGGTGGCCGCCGCTCCACCCAGGTTGCGAAGGTTTTCGAGGTTTTGCTCATCCATCGCGAGGATGAGATCGAACTCCTGAAAATCGCCCTTGGTCACGGCCCGCGCCCGCCCGCTCACCTGAATCGACCGCTGCCGCAGCTCCCGCTGCATGCGCGCATCCGGTGGGTCGCCTTCGTGGTAGCCAATGGTGCCAGCCGAGTCCGCCAGCACCCGCCCATCCAGGTCGGTCTGCGCCACGTAATGGCGAAAGACACACTCAGCGGCAGGGGAACGACAAATATTGCCCATGCAGACGAACAGAACGCGATAAGAAGTCATAACCGAAAACTGAAGACGTTGGCAATGCGGTGCAATGAAAAGTGCTGCTGCAAGAATCAACGGGGCTAATCACGGGGTTTGTCAGGCCCTCTGGCCCCATGGGTAGAAACAGAATCCACACTTTTTTTAATGTTCTGATCATTGCAGCATTGACAGGAACTAGGCATGTGTTTGAGTGGCCGCATGAGTAGGAATTTTTGCCGAAGATTGAGGTATCCGCGATTGGCTTGCCACCACCTTATTTCAAGGGTGGTGCAGAAAAGGCGGCTGATGGATGAGGAGGCGATGGAGGCCATGCGCCATATTATGCGCTCGCAGGCGGCGTTCGCGGGGATGGAGGTGCTGACGTATTGCTTTATGGCGAATCACTTTCACATCTTCGTACGGCTGGATCCGAAGGAGACCGAAAACCTGGACGATGCGGGTCTGGTGGGGCGCTTTCGGGCGCTGTATGGAGGGACGCGTTGCGCTTCGCTGGGGATCGATGCGGATGATTTGGAGGTCATACTGAGGAATGACGGGGAATCGGCTGAGGGAATCCGTCGCCGCTTGAAGGCGCGGATGGGGGATGTGTCGGTCTTTATGCGGGAGGTGAAGACGCGCTTTACTTTGTGGTATAACGGGGATCGGGGGATGGTGGGGACTTTCTGGGCGGAGCGTTTCCGCAGTGTAATCGTGGAGGCGGATACGGAGGCGCAAAGGATGGTGGCGGCTTACATCGATTTGAACCCGGTGCGGGCGGGTCTGGTGGAAGACGCGGGCGACTATGGCTTCAGTGGTTTTGGGGAGGCCTGCGCGGGTGGCTCAGCGGCGCGGCGCGGAGTTGCCCGGATCGAGGGCAAGAGTACCTGGGCGACGAAATGGCATGAGCGTTACCGCGCGCGGTTGTGCAGCCGGATGGGGCCGGAAATGCGGCCTCTTCGCAGAGACCCGAGGACTGCGGCAGTCGGTGCAACTAGGGAGAAAGCGGTGCCCCGAGCGGGTCTGGCGGAAGGATCGGGGCTTTTCTCGAAGATCCGCGCCTTCAGTGAGAGCTGGGTGGTGGGGTCGGTTGCCTGGGTGGAGAGTTTTTGCTCGGCAAACGGTTGGTTGGGCTTTCGGAGGGGAAAGAAGGCCAAACCAGTTGTTCCGGACGGCGGGGCAGACTTCGCTAAGGTCGCGACCGTGGTGAAACGCCACTGAAAAAGGTGACAACCCCTGTGATTACACCCGAATCAACCCCGCCCCCCTGATGATAACACCTGTGAGCAGCCAAGGCTCATCCATTCGCCAAAAGAAGACGCACCGCCGGATGGATTGAGCGAGGGGAATGGATCGCTCCCACCCGGATCGGCGGAGCGAAGCCGTCCAGGCGGCGCACGCAGAGGCGGGTGCCGCAGAGCGCTTTGAAGCCGTCGCCGCCGAAAGCGATTCCCTGGCCGGCTTCGACCGCGGCAATCAGGCTGGTGATGCTGTCGTGTTCTTCGACAATGCGGGCCCGGCGCTGGATCGTCTTGAAGACGGAGGCGAGCCAGCGGCGGTATTCCGGGTAATCCTCGCGGGTAAAGGCAACGACCGGCTCTTCAGCGAGATCCTTGAGGTGCGGGGATTTGGCACGCGCAAGGGGATGCGGCAAAGGGAGGACCACGCAGGCGGGCAAGCGCTCTATCTCGTGAAAGGTGAGGCCGCGCAGGGCCGCCGTGCCAGGGTGCACGGCCAGCGCCACATCCAGATCGCCCCCGCGCACCTGCCGCACCATCTCCATCGTCGAAAGGTCGTGCAGGCGGATGCGCACCTCGGGAGCCCGTTCTTTGCACAGGCGAAGGACCTTCGGAAGAATCTTTACAACGAGCGAAGGCGCGTAGCCGACACGGAGTTCACCGGCGGCCTCAGTGGTGGCCCGTGCGGCGGCGGCGGCTTCCCCGACCTTCGCCAGGATCGCCTTGGCTTCGCGGGCGAAAACTTCGCCGGCAGGCGTGAGGCGCAGCGATTTGCCAGTGCGCTCGAAGAGCGCGCAGCCTACCTCCTCCTCTAATTGGTGGATTTGGCGGCTCAGGGGCGGCTGCGAAACGTGCAGGCGCTGCGCCGCGAGGGTCACATTTTCCACCTCCGCGACGGCAACGAAATACCTCAGGTGCCGAAGTTCCACGATAGGATCGACAATACCGCAGAGGTATACCCGGTCCAGCCAGAAAGTATTTCCCCGAATACCCTTCTTCAGGTATGCTAATGATCTCACGGAATCCGCTTGGTTCTTACCCGGGTCCCCCTTCGAAAACCTCAACGCAAAAACACGATGTCTTCATTCAAATACAACCGTCTCGATAAAAACAACGCCGCCGTGCTCCTGGTCGACCACCAAACCGGACTCACCAACCTCGTGCACGATTTCTCGCCCGATGATTTCAAAAACAACGTCCTCGCGCTGGCCGATTGCGCGAAATACTTCAATCTCCCGACAATCCTCACGACGAGTTTTGAAAGCGGCCCGAACGGCCCCCTCGTCCCTGAGCTGAAAGCGCAGTTTCCCGACGCGCCCTACATCGCCCGCCCCGGCAACATCAACGCTTGGGACAACGAGGACTTCGTCAAAGCCGTCAAAGCGACAGGCAAAAAGCAGCTCATCGTCGCCGGCATCGTGACCGAGGTCTGCGTGGCCTTTCCCACCCTCTCCGCGCTGGAGGAGGGCTACGAGGTTTTCGTGGTGACCGATGCCTCCGGCACCTTCAATAAAGTCACGCGCGAAGCGGCCTGGCAGCGCATGGCCGCAGCCGGTGCGCAGCTCATGACGTGGTTCGGGGTTGCCTGCGAACTGCATCGCGATTGGCGTAACGACATCGAGGGGCTGGGAACGCTCTTCTCCAACCACCTCCCGAACTACCGCTGTCTTATCAATAGCCACTCCGCCCATACCTCATGAAGTCTGACCGCCCCCTCACCGTTTCGGTGGAGGCCCTCGCCGCCCGTCTGGGTGGCGAGGGTTCGCCCCTCCGCCTCCTTGACGTCCGCCCTGCTGACGCCTACGCGCGGGCGCACTTGCTCGGTGCCGTGAATAGCTGTGTTTATGAGATTCAATTCCCGGAACGTTTGCCGACGATACTGCCGGACAAGAGGGAATGCGTGGGCGTCTATGGGGACAGCGCGGAGACGCGTGAAGCGGGCATGGCGGCGGAAAAACTCCTCCGCCTCGGCTATGGCGAAGTCGTCGTCCTCGCTGGGGGCCTCGATGCCTGGGTCGCCAGGGGCGGCAGACTGGAGGGAACCTCGGCTCCGGCGGCGGATGAATCGGCCCCGCTGAACGGGCGACGCAACCTCGATACGAATGAGAGTCGCCTGGAGTGGACCGGGCGCAACCTGCTCAATCGCCATCGGGGAACCCTCGGGGTTGTCGACGGCTGGCTGGAGTTCCGCGATGGCGTCCCGAGAGGCGGGGACTTCACGTTCGATATGAACGCCATCGTCTGCGGGAACCTCAAAGATGATCCGCTGCACGATGTCTTGGTGGACCACCTGCGAAGTCATGATTTTTTCGATACAGAATTTCACCCAACGGCGGGTTTTCGTCTGCTATCGGCGGAACGTGTTTCGGGGGCGACGCCCGGGGCGACAAACCTGCGCTGTGCGGGCGAGCTCACCCTCAAGGGCCACACCCTCCCGCTCCGGTTCGAAGCCGCCGCCGGCCGTACACCCGGGGGAGCCTTCGCCGCCCAGGCCGTGCTCGCCTTTGACCGCACCCAATGGGGTGTGCTCTACGGCTCCGGGCGCTTCTTCCGCAACCTCGGCATGCATTTGGTGAACGACCTGATCGAGGTCTCCGTGCGCGTGGTCACGCGGTAAGGACGGGTGACGATGGGGGGATGATACAGAGAGATCGCGCAGCACGCTCCAAAACTTTGGCAAAGTGGGCGACGGACTCCCCTACCCCACCCGCCGCCAGTCAAGGAGGGTGAGGCGGGGCGATTTGCGGCCTTGCCAGGAGTTCCAGGAGAAGCGAACGGCGAGATCGACGGGGCTGCCGGAGGATGGGAGTTTCTCGGGGGCCCAGCCCCAGGCAAGGCCAGAGACGTTGCCGAGGGCAGGCGTGCGCACGAAAAAGCGGCTGTGCAATCCAGTCTGCCCCAGCGGCTGGGCATTCTCAATCATGGCACCCCGCAGATGAAACACCGGTTCCGGGTTGCCTTGTCCGAAGGGTGCGAGGCGGGACAGGTCGGCAAGGAGGGTTTCGGTGAGATCTTCCAGTCCGATGACGGTGGAAACCGTGAGGGTGGGTTCGGGCATGACGCCTTGCGTAACCTCTACAAGTCCAGCGCAGAATCGCTCGCGCAACTCAGGAATGAATGCGGGATCGACAGTGAGCCCCACCGCCATGGGGTGGCCGCCCCAACTCTCAAGAATGTCGGCACAGGGATTGAGGATCTGCACGAGATCGATGCCCTCCACACTCCGGCCGGAGCCCTTGGCCTGCCCGCTCTCTTCGCCAAGCACAAGAGCGGGTCGGTTGAACTTATTCACAATCCGGCTGGCCACGATGCCGACCACACCGGGATGCCAATCCGGACCATAGAGAATGAATCCGGGGGCGTCGGAAAACCGGTCTTCAATCATAGCCACGGCTTCCTCCGCAATAGCCCGCTCGATGCGCTGCCGATCGCGGTTGAACCCATCCAGCTCCTGGGCGGTTGCGCGGCACTTGCGCCAGTCCTCACTCAAGAGCATCTCGATGGGCTCGCGGGCATCGGCAAGGCGACCGCTGGCATTAATGCGCGGCCCTATGCGGAAAGAGACATCGAAGGGCGTGATCTCGTCGCCCAAGCGCACCCCACCGACCTCGAAGAGAGCACAGAGCCCGGTGCGATGGGTCTCGCGCAGGAGGCGCAGCCCGTGGCTCACAAAAATACGGTTCTCGCCGGTGAGCGGGACGAGGTCGGCAATCGTCCCGAGGGCCACGAGGTCGAGGTAATCCTTAAGGCGGATCTTGTAAGCAAGCGGATCGTCAGCTTCCCGGAGACGCTTCAAGAGCGCGTGGACAAACTTGAAAACGATGCCTACCGCACAAAGGTCAAACCAGGGATTGCCCTCGCCGTCGTGCACGTGGGGATTCACGATGACGCAATCCGTCGGCAACGGGCTGCCTTCTTTAGGCGTGTGGTGATCGAGAATAACGACATCAATCCCTTGCTGGCGCAACCAGGCAATCGGCTCATTGCTGCCCGTGCCGCAATCCACCGCCACGACGAGACTCGGCACGGCTTCCTCCAGTGCCCGTTGCAAGGCGATGAGGGAGAGGCCGTAGCCCTCTTCGAGCCGCCGGGGCACGATGTAACGCGGGTAGATGCCGTAGCGGTTGAGGAAATCAACGAGGATGACGGTCGAAGTAACACCGTCGACATCGTAATCGCCGAAGACGAGGATATCCTCGCCCTTGTGCATCGCCGCGAGGAGGCGATCCACGGCGGCATCCATGCCCGTGAGGGAGAAGGGATCGGTCAGCGAGGCCAGGCGGGGATCGAGAAAGGCTTCCGCCTCCTCCAACGAGCCCACGGAATGCCGCGCGAGCACCTCCGCCGCCGGGCGGCACAAACCTGTCGCCCGCGCAAATTCGCGGGCGCGTCCGGCGTCAAAGGGAGCGTGAATCCATCGCATGCCGACGGCGGGCCTCAGGCCTTTTTCGCCGTTTGGGGTTCAGCCGACCAATCGTAGGAGGGGAGGATCTCGCCCTTCTCCACGCTCTTCCGGTCGCCCTTGTGATACCAGTAGAAAATCGGGCTGGCAATGAACATGGACGAGAAGGTGCCCGTAAGAATCCCGATAAGGAATACGAGCGCGAAGTCCTTGATCACCCCGGCCCCGAAGAGGAAGAGGGTGAAGGCCGCAAAGAGCGTCGTCATACTGGTGAGGATCGTCCGGTTGAGCACGCGGTTGATGGACAGGTGCACAACCTTTTTCAGGTTCATGCCCTGATTCAACTCCAGCTCCTCCCGGATGCGGTCGAAGACGACAATGGTATCGTTGATCGAATAACCCACGGTCATGAGGATGGCCGCAATCATCGGTGCGGTAAACTGCCCGCTGCCGATGCCAAAGAACTCCCCGAGGGCGATGAATACCCCTATGGTCAGGAGTACGTCGTGCACGGTGGCCGTGATGGCCCCCAGACCGAAACCAAACTCAAAGCGGATGGCCACGTAGAGAAGGATGGCGAACAGCGCCGTGATCATCGACCAGATGGCCGAGCTGGTGACCTCACGGCCAACCGCGCTGCCGATCTGGGTCTCCCCGACGAGGCTGAGCTCCGCCTCCGGGTGGGCTGCGGTGAGCACGCCGAAGAGCTGGTTGCCCTTGCCCGGTTGTGTCTGGATCACGAGCATGTCGGCCTCGGCACCGAGGGGTCGCAGGCGGAAGACGTTCACCTCGCCAAAGGGCTCGGTAGAACCATCGGCAGACCGAAACTCCGCATTGCGGGCGGCCTCTTGGATCTGAGCCGCCGTGAGACTCTGCTCAAACGATACCTGCATTTCGTCCCCTCCCGTGAAATCAATACCAAAAGCGGAGTCAAAGTGCAGAATGAAGGCCACAATCCCCACCGCCACCACTGCCCAAGAGGCGAAAAAGGCGCGCCGGGCGTGATTGAGGAACTGAAAACCCGTGCCCTTGAAGAGCTGAAAGCGGAAGGGGTTTTTGAGGAGCCCGGTGTTCACGAGCAGCTCCATAGCAAAGCGGTTGAAGACGAGGGCGCAGAAGACGGTGGCGAGAATACCCACCGCAAGGGTGATACCGAAGCCCTTCACTGGACCCGTGCCGAGCCAGATAAGAATGAGCGCGGTGATGAGGGTGGTCACGTTGGCGTCCAAAATCGTTGAGAAGGCCTTATCGAAACCGTTCTGCACGGCATTTTTCACGCTCTTACCCGCCAGCAACTCCTCCCGCGTTCGTTCGAAAATGAGAATGGAGGCGTCCACCGCCATACCGATGGTGAGAATAAGCGCAGCCACGCCCGGGAGAGTAATGGTGGCTCCGAAAGACGAAAGGGCGGCAAAAACAAAGAGAAGATTGAGAATCACCGCGAGCGTCGCCACGATTCCGGCGAGGCCGTAGTAGATGATCATGAAGATGATCACGAGAATGGCCGCGCCGAGACCGGCGTTGACACTCGCGCGGCGGGCTTCCGCCGCCAGCGTCGGACCGACCTCGAACATCTCCAGCACCTCCAGGCGCACGGCGAGCGGGTTGCTCAGCGCATTGGCCAGCTCGAAGGCCTCGCGCTGGGTGAAGCGGCCCGTGATGCGCGCAGAGGGGCTGTTGATTTCCTCGCGTACGGTGGGTGAGGAAATGAGGCGACCATCGAGCACGATGGCGAGGCGACCGATATTGCCGGGCGTGTTTTCCTCCGCGATCTGGCGGGTGACGGCGGCAAAACGCTGCCGACCCTCCGAATTGAAATCCATCGAAACCTCAAAACCTCCGGTCGAGGTGATCTGCGGGCGGGCGCGCTGGATGATCTCACCCGTCATCACAGGTATGCGGCGGACGAAGACCCGTTCCTCCATTGTCTCACCCGTTTCGCGGTCCTCAAAAGTCTGCACCATCTCCACGTAGCCGAGGGGCGGGCGCTCGACCTGGCCGGGGCGGGCGGTGCGGTGGAGGATCATGAATTCGAGCACAGCAGGCGCGCCGATTGTCTCAGCGATGTTGGGGTTGTCCTCCGAGGAGATCCCCGGCATCTGCACCTCCAGTTGATTGGTCCCGCGAACACGCACCACCGGCTCGGCCACACCGAGACCGTCGACGCGGTCAAGAACGATGGAGCGCACGTCCTCCATCTGCTGCTGGCGAATGAAGAAGTCGGTGTCGAGCTGCTCCTCATCAACAATAAAGGTGATGGCCACCCCACCGCTCAAATCGAGCCCAAGGCGAATCTCCCCCTTGGAACGCGCGAGGAGTTCGTTCACGAGCGTCTGGTTGCGCGTATCTCTGTTGAGAATGTCGCCCACGCGGATGTGTTGGAAGAACTGAGACAGATCGATACGCTCCTCCCTCGCAACGCGCTGGAGGGAGACGAAAACCGTCGGGTGCGGATTCTCCTCGCCGCGCAGGTGGGCGTGCTCGACGACCTTCTCGCGCACACGGTCCAGCAGCGCAACAAATTCCTCGCGGTTCTCCTGCTGAGTTTTGATCACATTCCCCTGCGCATCTACGCGCGATGTGACCTGCTGGACAATGAACTCCTCAAAGGGCGTGTCCCGCATCGGAGTGATTTCGAGAATGGCCCATAAGATGAGAAGGGCCGTGAGGATCAGGCGAAAAAGGTTCGTTCCGTTCATAAATTAAAGGAGCAGACTGGAAAGAGAGTTTTGGCGCGCGCGGGGAGACCCACAGCTTAGTCGTTTTCCGTGGGTTGGCGGGCCTGAATCGAAGAGCGGAGGACATCCATCCGCGTGTTATCATCCACCTTGATTTGGAAACGATCTTTCTTGGCGACCGTGATGGTGCCGAAAATACCGCCAGCCGTGATCACCTTGTCCCCCGGCTTGAGTTCGGAAATCATTCGCTCATGCTCTTTTTGTTTGCGGCGCTGAGGAGCGATAAGGAGGAACCAAAACGCCACAATCAGGAGAATGAAGGGAAGAAACTGTATGAGAGGATTGGGACCAACCGGGCCTTCGCCCTGAGCGATCACGCAAAGCATGTGGAAAAGGTCAAACATGAGCGGGTCTTTTGAAGGAAAAAACATGTCAGCTTGGAGCCCCCTTCGGTCATAGCAAGCTCTTTAAGTCGTCTGCGATCAGCGCGGGTGCAAGGGGTCCTCCCCTGCGCACCACCCGGACCACGAAAAGGAAGATTAAGTTGTTCAGAATATTGCTATTGACATCCTTGGTCCTGCCGTTGGAATAACGAGATGAGCATGGGAAGGAAATATTGTCGGCGGTTGAAGTATCCGCGACTGGCGTGCCACCACCTTATTTCGAGGGTGGTGCAGAAAA
>JAFIGE010000064.1 GCA_020831585.1 Opitutales bacterium
TAGAGCGCCCGAAACCGCCCCACCAGACCCGCATCGTCAAGACTTTCCGTCTCCTTCGGATCCAGCCGCACGAAGATGTGAAAGTGATTCGCCATGAAGCAATAGGTCAGCACCTCCATCCCCGCAAACGCCGCCTGCGAGCGCATAATCTGGCGCATCGCCTCCATCGCCTCCTCATCCATCAGCCGCCTTTTCTGCACCACCCTCGAAATAAGGTGGTGGCACGCCAGTCGTGGATAACGTAGCCGTCTGCAAAACCTCCTGCTCATGCGCCCACTCAAAGACCTGCCCAGCCTCTGTCAATTTAGCAATATTCAGAACATTTAAAATTCTGATTAAAATCGAGGGAGACCGTTGGTGATTACACACTGTGCGGGGGGAGATGGAAACTGGCTTTACTTTTTCTAGGGTCTTCGTTTGGTTTGTCGTGAGTGATTTCCGCCCCTTGTGGCTTCGGTCGCTTCCGGGTTTGATCTCGTGTGTTTATGCCTATCGACAACGAATTCTCGCTTGATGGACGCTGCCGTTTTCCCCGCAGCGCTGGGTTTGGCCTGCCTGCGGGGAGCTTGCTGGTTGCGTTCCTTTGTGTATTCGCGGTTCCCGGCGCGAGGGCATCTTCCTCAGGGGGCTGGGCGGCGTGGTCTCCTTTTGCCGAAGATGGGCTGAATGGGATGGTTTGGGTCGGGGTGCTTGTCGGGGTGGGCTTTCTGTTTTTCGGAGTCTTTTTGTTCCGGCGGTGGCTCCAGCGGGATGCCAAGCGCACGCGAATGGAGATTGAGCGGTTGGCGCTGATTGCGGAGCGGACTTCGAACGCCGTCCTGATCGCGGATAAAACGGGGCGGGTAGAGTGGATAAACCCGGCATTTTCCCGCTTGAGCGGGTTCTTCCTGGATGAGATACGGGGCCATGAAGCGGAGGCTTTTTTGATCACGGATGAACTGGAAAGCGGGGTGCGTGCGCGCCTGGCGGAAGCGATCCGAAGCCGCTCGGGAAGACGGGAGACGATTCGAAAGCTTTCCAAGAGCGGGAATGCCTACTACGCCGAGCTGGAAATCATTCCGGCGAGGGGGGCGCGGACTGGCGGCGGCTTTCTGGCGATCTTCACCGATGTGACGGAGAGTCAGAGGCGCTTGCTTCAACTCCAGCGGGCGCGTGCCAACCTGGAGGCCGTCCTTGCGGCCGCGACGGGCGTAGCGATTATCGCGACGGATCGCCAGGGCACGATCACCGTATTTAATTCGGGGGCGGTGCAATTGTTGGGTTACGAAGCGACGGAAGTGGTTGGGCGCCATACGCCGGTGATGTTTCATGCGGGCGAGGATATGACGACGATCATGACCTCCGGTGTGCGCGATGCGGAGGGTGATCGCGTTTCGCCTTTCGGGGCGCTCGTGGAGTGTTTGCGGCGGTCCCCCGGGAGCCCCAGGAAGGTGTGGACCTATTGGTCGAAGAAGAGAGAGCGGATTCCCGTTGAGCTGACGCTCACCCCTATACAGGAGAGGGAGAGTAAACTAACCGGCTATCTTTTCATCGCCGTGGATGTTCGTGAGCGCGAGAAACACGAGCGTAACTTGCAGCTCTACCGCACAGCCCTGGAGAGCACGGATAACGGGATCCTTATCTCTGATACCAAGGGAGATATTCTGTGGGTGAATGCCGCCTTCACGCGCATCACGCGCTACGCGGCTGCGGAGGTGATCGGCCAGTCAACACGGGTTTTGCGCTCCGGGGCGCATCCTCCGCAGTTTTACCAGGAGATGTGGGAGACGATTTCGGCAGGCCATATTTGGCGGGGGGAGCTTGTGAATCGGCGGAGGAACGGGGCCCTCTACGATGAAGAGATGAGCATCACGCCGATTGCTGATGGAGATGGGAATATCACTCATTACGTGGCCATCAAGACCGACATCTCGGTGCGAAAGAAGAATGAGCTCCGATTGGTGGCCTTGAACGAACGCTTTGACATTGCGCGACGGGCTGCCGGAATCGGGGTTTGGGAGTTTGACTTGGAAGCCGGTGCGATGCTCTGGGATGACCGCATGTTTGAGGTCTTCGGTGTCAGGCGGGAGGAATTTAGGCCGACGTGGGATGCGTGGGTGGAGTTGATTCACCCGGATGACCGGGAAGGGATGCGGGCACAGTGGGACCGGGCCGTCACGGGCGGTCGTTTACTTGAACTGGAATTTAGGCTCGCTGCCCATCCTGATCGCTTTCTCGCGGCCTACGGTGAGGTGGTGCGGGGGGAGAACGCCGGTTCGCCGCGTGTTGTGGGGGTGCATTACGACATCACCCCAATCAAGGAAACAGCCCTGCAACTGGAGCGGCGCGAACGTCTTTTGCAGGGTCTGGCGAGAGCCGCCTTGGAAGTTCTCCAAACCGGCGACGATACCCGCGAACGCATCCCTTCGGCCTTCGCCATGCTGGGAGGGGCGGCCCGTGCGGACCGCGTCTATCTTTTCAGGGAGGAGCGGGCCGGTCTATCCGTTCATCGTTGCTTTGAATGGGCGCGTGATGGCGTGAAGTCGGCCTCCGGGGAGTCGCTCCTGAACGATATTCCCTGGGATGAAGGGCTCCAGCGTTGGCGGGATCTTCTCCGGCGGGGCGAGTTTGTCGACGGGCATGTGCGCCTCTTCCCTCCCTCTGAGCGCGCCTTTCTGGAGCCTTACGGCGTTGTTTCCATCATCCTCGCGCCAATCTTTATCGAGGGCGATTTTTTCGGCTTCATGGGCTTGGATATCTGCGGGGAAGAGCGATTGTGGACGGATGATGAACGGCACATCTTTGGGGTCGCGGCTCAGGTCGTCGGCTTGGCCTATCTCCAGGAGCGCACCCGGCTGGACTTGGTTGCCGCGAAAGAGCGCTCGGAGTCGCTGAACGAGCTTCTGGGGAAAGAGATCAAGCGGGCCAATGAACTGGCCGTGCAAGCGGATGAGGCCAATCTCGCCAAAAGCCGCTTCCTCGCCAACATGAGTCACGAGATCCGTACACCCCTCAACGGGCTCCTTGGTTATTCACAACTGCTGATGACGTCGACCGCCATCCAGCAACCTGAGCGGCAGTATGTGCGCACGATTTTGCGTGCGGGCGAGCATCTCCTCACTCTCATCAACGATATTCTCGACCTCTCCAAGATCGAAGCCGGACGTATGCACCTCTCACCGGCGGCTCATCTTCTCAACGGGTACCTCGACGAGGTTTTGGAAATGCTCGAAATCAAGGCGCTCGAAAAGGGGTTGGAATACGGTTGGACAGCGTGGGACTTCGCCAGCGGAGAGGAGCTTACCCCCGGCAAGCTTCCCTTGAAAGTGGAGATCGACGGTCGGGCACTGAGGCAGGTTCTGGTCAACCTCATCGGCAATGCCATCAAGTTTACGCCAAAGGGCAGTGTGTTTCTCCGCGTGGGTCCGGTGGGGCGGTCGTTTCAGGGCGTTCACTTGCGTTTCGCGGTAGTCGATACAGGCATCGGCATTTTGGAGGAAGACATCGGCAGCATTTTCCAGGAATTCCAGCAGAGTTCCCGACCGAGTGCGGAGCAGCAGCGCACGGAGGGGACGGGCTTGGGCCTCGCCATCTCGGCCAAACTTGTCAGCCTCATGGGCGGTCGCCTCACCGTGGACAGTGAGAAAGGGAAGGGTAGTTGCTTTTCCTTCGACTTGTGTTTGCCCGAGTTGGGAGTGGCTGCCTGGCGCACCGGTCTGGGTTCCGGTGTCCCCGGTGTTCCCTCGGAAGATTCGCTACCCATTGGTTACGCGGGAGCGCTGCGGCGCGTGGTCGTCCTCGATGATGACGAGCCGAGCCGTTTGCGGCTGCGGGCGATCCTGCTCGATCGAAACTTCGAGGTGGTGGCCACCGGCGATCCGATCTTTGCCCTGCAAACCGTTCGCGAAAACCGTCCGGATGTGATCCTTACAGCGATTGAGATGGCGGAAATGGACGGGCGCGCCTTCGCGGCGGCACTAAAGGAAGAGTGGGAGTCAGCTGATCTGCCCGTGATCGCGGTTTCGGGCAGTTTATCGGACATTGAAGATCCGGCAGCGGGCCTTGAGATTTTTGATGGCCTTGTCGCAAAACCTGTGAGTGAGGCGGCCCTTCTTGCCGAGATCGGCAGTGCCCTCTCTTTGATTTGGGAGTATCCGGAGAGCCCTTCGGACGCAGCGAAGGAGGCGACCAATGAGAACGCGGGTGCTCTCGACAAAATATCATCTGAAATCCGAGAGGCCATGATCGCAGCGGCAGAGATCGGAGACTTCCGCTCCATCGAGTCCGGTATTGAACGGCTTGCCGCTGATGGCTTTTCCGATGCTGCCTTGGAGGAACTTCGCTCGTGTGCGGAAGAGTACGATTCGAACGGCGTTTTAGCGATCTTGCGGAAGCCCTTGGCCCAAGCCGACTGCTGACCGGGCCCCCGCCTTTTTCAGGTCGCTGAATCGCGTGTGTAAACCCGCCGCACGCGCTTGCTTACTGTGCAAAACACCTCCCATGCCACCTGATCAGCGGCGCGCGCAAAGTCGTTTACCGTGAGAACCTGCCCGCCATCTTCGCCGATGAGCGTGGCCCGTTCGCCGGGTTGGGGTGCTTCCGGCAGATCAGTCACGTCCAAGAGCGTCTGGTCCATCGTTACCCGGCCGATAATCGGGCAACGCCGTCCGGCGATCAGGACCTGACCGCGGTTGCTCAGGCGGGTGGGCAAGCCGTCCGCATAACCCGCACAAAGAACCGCGATGCGTGACGGGCGGCGGAGCTTGAAGGTGCCATCGTAGCTCACACGCGTGCCGGCCGGTAGATTTTTCACCAGTCCAACGCGGGCGTGGAGGCTCAGAACCGGTTCAACATGGACGCGGTCCAAGAACGTGCCGCCGGCCGGGCGCACGCCAAACTGGAGAAGCCCGATGCGCACGCCGTTGAAGGGGCCGCCTTCCGGGAAGCTGCCGATACCGGCGCTGTTGTCCGCATGGATCAGCAGTCCCGGGCGGGCAACCGGTTGCACTGCTTTGAGGAAGCGGCGGCGCTGGGTCTCCGTCACTTCATCATTACTGCCCGCGCTTGAGAAGTGCGTGAATACCCCGGCTAATTCCAAGCCTGGAGCGGCTGCCACGGCTGACCGAAGTTCCTCAAACTGCGTGTGCCAAATGCCGAGACGCCCCATGCCCGTATCCACTTTCAAGTGAACACGGATTTTGCGTCCCCGCCGCGCCGCGAGATCCGCAAACGCATTTGCTTCGTCCACCGAGGAAAGGGTGGGCATTACGTCCAGAGCGGGCACCCGAGCACGCTCTCCCGGCAAGATCGCACTGAGGATGAGAACCGGCCACCCCAAGCCAACTTCCCGCAGGGCGGCAGCTTCATCCAAGTTGGCTAAGGCAAAGACATCAGCTCCGGCCCGCATGAGGCGGGCCGCCACCGCCGCCAGTCCGTGGCCATAGGCATCGGCTTTCACCACCGCAACATAGCGGAGATGCGGGGGCAGCGCAGCGCGGATGTGCGCAAGATTACGCTCCAGGCGGGCAAGATTCACTTCCGCCCACGCGCGAAGATTGTCTGTCCCGACCGACATTAACGACGATGCCGCTGCCCGCTCCAGGCACTGTAGATTGCTGGACTGGGGACAAACGGTGTGGGATTTTCCACCCGGTGGAGCGCTGCCCCGGTGAACCAATCGCGGGGAAGCGAGAGCAGATTATAATCTACCAGCGGGAGGCTGGCGGGCGGAGCCAGGCGGTCCGACGACCCTGCGAGCGCGAACTGGGGAAACCCGCTCGGGGGAACGGCGGCCGGATCGGCCAGGGCGAGTTCACCATACTTTCCCGAGCGCACCGGCAAGTGGCACAGGCAATCCCGCCGGACGGGAAGAAACAAGTCGAAGCTTGACCCCCCACCGCGCGCTTCGTGCATCGCTGCGGCGGCATGCAGCGAGTAATATTGAAAAATTGATACATCGGAAGCTGGCGCGCTGCCCCGCCAGCCCTCAATCGCCATGGCCGCCAAACGCAAGGCGAGGATGCTTCCCGGACCCGTGCAATACAGGAATCCATCCAGATCCCGGAATCCGAGGCCGCGGTTTTCCAGCACCATCTCGGCAGCATCGAATATCGCATGAAGCGCCTCGCCTTCCGCAGGATGCACAGAGACCAGGCGACCGTCCTCAAGGTAGCCGGCTTGGATCGGAAGGAAGGCCGCGTCGAGCAGAAGACGGCGACCGGGCAGTTCGGTGGGGGAGGGCGAGGGGCTCATGAGTATTGACGGCGGAGATTTGTTGGCAGGATACCCAGCTCTTCACGGTATTTGGCTACCGTCCGGCGGGCGATTTTCACCCCCTCCTCGGAGAGGATTTCCACGATATTTTGATCGCTCAGGGGCTTTGCGGAAGATTCCGATTCAATGATGCGGGCGATCCGTTCTTTCACGGATTTGTTCGAAACTGCCTGACCATCGGAGCCTTGATACCCGGGCGTGAAAAAGTATTTGAAATCAAATACACCGTGGGGCGTGCGGATGTATTTGTTGGCGATGGCCCGGCTCACCGTTGTTTCATGCACGCCCACCGCTTCGGCCACCTGATTCATGGTCAGGGGGCGCAGGCGGGAGGTGCCCTCCTCAAAAAACTCCTCTTGCACTTTCAGAAGCTCGCGGGTGATTCGTTCGATGGTCTGTTGCCGCTGCTCGATCGAGCTGATGAGAAATCGCCCACTGCGGAATTTTTCCTGCACATACTCCCGGTCTTTGCCGCGCAGGACTCCTTGGGCCAGCATCTCTTTGTACCGCGCGCTCAGGCGAAGCCGGGGGATGTAGTCGTTGTTCAACGTGAGGCTCCATTCGCCGTTTTCATCCTTTTCCACCGTAACATCCGGTTCGATGATTTGATTGCTGTCATCCCGGAGCTTGCGTCCGGGCGCGGGGTCGAGGCGGGCGATTTCATCGAGGGCTTCCTGTACGGACTCTGTGGATACGCCAATTTTTCGGGCGATCTCCGGAAGACGCCGTCGCAAAAGGAGCGCCCAGTGATCCATTACGATGCTGGCGGCGATGGAGTTGCCCTCGCCGCGGTGGCGCAGTTGCAAAAGCAGACATTCGCGGATGTCAGCTGCGCCGATTCCGATGGGCTCCAGTGAGCGCAGCAGGGTGGCCGCTTCCTGAACTTTGCGCAGTGGAATTTGCGAGAGCAAAGAGATGTCCGGGAGCGAGCTGGTGAGAAATCCGTGATCGTCCAAACTTCCGATCAGGTATTCCATCGCCTTGAGTGTCTCCTCATCCGCATCACTCATGCGCGCCTGTTCCATGAGCTGCTCCTGCAAGGAGGTGTCTCCCGTGAGTGAATCAAAAAAATGCTGCCGGCGCTGCGCGTCCTCACTCGTGTAAGTGGCTTCTCCGGACTCTTGCTGGTAATACTCCTGCCAGTCCTCATTGAGCTTTTGCAGAACACTGAAATCGTCCCGAAACTCCAGATCGTCGTTTCCTTCGGACGGCTCCGGTTCCCGCCTCTCTTCCGAGCTTTCATCGCTCTCGCTGTCATGCGAGTCGCGCGGATCGTCGAGCGAGATCTCGTCCATGGCCAACTCTTCGAGGATTGGGTTGGACTGGAGTTCCTCAAGAATCACATTGCGCAACTCCAGCGCCGGCACTTGAAGAATCTTCAAGGATTGCCGCAACTGGGGGGCGAGGACAAGCGATTGCTTGAGCTTCTGGACTTGTTGAAAACCTTGCGACGCCATCGGAAATTAAAAGACAGGGTTCGCTCTCCGGATCGCCACGGCCGGATCCGGCGGGAAGGCCGGGCCGTTGGCAAAGAGCACGCGATTATAGGCCGCGAGCTTTTCCGTGGTGGGACCGTAGTGGTCACTGTAAAGGTAAAGCTCAAGATCGCGCAGAAGTTCATGTGCGGTCTGATAGCGCCGGCTTCGGTCACGATCAAGCGCGCGGTGCAGCATGCGCACCAGGCGGCCATCCATGCCGTCCCGATACGCCGTAAAGTCCGGCAGCGGCAGATGTTGTATATTGTGAAGGGTCTCCTCCGCGGTGTTGCCCGTGAAGGGATTTTCTCCAATGAGGAGTTCGGCGAGTACCACGCCGCAGGAAAACACGTCGGCTCTCTCGTCCGTTACATCCTTGCGGGCCTGTTCCGGAGACAAGTAGTCCGGCTTTCCAGCAACGATTGTGCCCTCCTCGTTGAACATCAGATCCCGCGCCTTTGCTATTCCGAAGTCGGTCAACTTCACGTGCCCCTCGTGCCCGAGGAGAATATTACGCGGGTTCACATCGCGGTGGACAATCTTTAGGGGCTGTCCCTCCTCGTCGCACTTACGGTGAGCGTAGGCCAGCGCCCGGCAAATCCGCGAAACCATAAATACCGCCAGGTCGATCGGCACATTCAGGCGAAGGGTTTGGTGTTGGAGCAGAAACTCCTCCAAATTGTAGCCCTCGACATACTCCATTATCATGAAGACCCGGTGCGCCTGCTCGCCGAAATTGTAGATTTGCACGATATTCGCGTGGATCAGGTCGGCAACCAACCGGGCCTCTCCCACAAAATTCGCGCGAAATGCCTTCAGGCGCGCAAATCGTTCACGGATTATTTTGACGGCTACCCGCTTGCGGAATCCGCGCGCGCCCGTTTGCGATGCTTCATAGACAAGCCCCATCCCCCCCTCGGCCACAAAGCGCTCGAGACGGTAGGTCACGTCCGTATGCAACTCACCCAAACACGTCATGGAACCCATCTGAGCGAGCCCTTCTCATGCTGGCAAGGTGGATTTTTAGGAATCTAGCACGAAAATTGCTCAGGGGGTTTAAAGGGCGGGTTTGTGAGTTCCGCGTTGCCATGGAGGGCGCTCTTGGCAGGTTGGCTTATCTATCATGAGTGATCATCCCGTGGAAACATCTGATTTGGTTGCCGTGCGCCGTGCGAAGCTCGCCGATTTGCGGGCCTCTGCTTACGACCCTTTCGCCCAGAACTGGGATCCTTCACATTCGTCAGCCGAGGCGATTCATGCATTTGAAGAGGCGGCGGTCGCGGAGGGCGAAGTCGGCCCGGGGGTTTCATGCGCAGGTCGCATTACGGCCATTCGCCGGATGGGCAAAGCGAGTTTCGCCCGAATTCTGGATCGGGCCGGTACTTTGCAGATTTATTTCCGGCGGGACGATATAGGCGAAGCAGCCTATGAGATCTTCAAGAAGTCCCTCGATTTGGGTGATTTTGTTGGAGTGGAAGGACCGCTCTTTCGCACGAAGGCTGGCGAAATCACCCTTCGGGCGGAAACTTTTAAAATCGTTTCCAAGGCCCTGCGTCCCCTGCCCGAAAAGTGGCATGGTTTGCAGGACGACGACCAAATTTATCGGCAGCGCTACCTCGACCTCATCAGCAATCCGGAGTCTCGGGAAGTCTTTCGCAAACGCAGTGCCATTATCTCCTGCATCCGGCGCCACCTCGACAGTGAAGGCTTCATGGAAGTGGAGACCCCTATCCTTCAGGCCGAGGCCGGTGGGGCGGCCGCCCGGCCCTTCACCACTTTTTTCAATGCGCTCGACTGCCCGTTTTATCTCCGCATCGCTCTCGAACTCTACCTCAAGCGCCTCCTCGTAGGCGGATTCGACCGGGTTTATGAAATCGGACGAAACTTTCGCAACGAGGGCCTCTCCCGGCGCCACAACCCGGAGTTCACCATGCTCGAAGTCTATCAGGCCTACTCTGATTTTCGCGGGATGATGAAACTCATTCGCAGCATGGTTCAGCGGATCTGCAATGAAGTCCTCCAAACCGAAGTCATCACGCGCTTCGACGGTGAGCAAATCAACCTCGGTGGCGAGTGGCGGGAAGTGCGCTACAAAGATCTCGTAGTCGAATATACCGATGTTCCCGATTGGTTCAGCCGGAGCCGCGATGAGAAGCTGCTGTGGTGCGACCAACACGACATCCAGGTCGATCCGGCGGCGGAGGATTTTGAGGTCACCAATGCTGTCTTTGAAAAGCGCATCGAACCGACCCTTATTCAACCCACTTTCGTCACATACTTGCCCAAAGAGTTGATCCCGCTGGCCAAGATTTCCCTCGACGATCCCTCGACCGTTGAAGTCTTCGAACTCTGCATCAACGGGCAGGAGATTGCTCCCGCTTACAGCGAGCAAAACGATCCTCAGGTCCAGCGCGAGCAACTTGAGCGGCAGGCCGGTGAGGAAATCCAGAAGATCGACGAGGATTTTCTCCTCGCCCTTGAGCACGGCATGCCCCCTGCCGGCGGAATGGGCGTCGGCATTGACCGCCTCGTCATCCTCCTCACCGGCGTCGCGAGCATCCGTGACGTCATCTTCTTCCCCTCCCTAAAGCCCCTTTCGCGCTAAGTTTAGTCTCCCCAATTGATCCTGCCCGCCGTCAAATAGAAAAATTAGTTCTGAAATAAAAATTTGACAGTTTTTGACCGGACGTGTGGGGTGGGAGGATGGCTACTATTTACTACAGGCGTCCGAAGGTGGACAATGAGGTTTATGTGCATGTGATCTCCCGGGTTGTGCAGAGGCGCTACCTATTGGATCGTGAGGGTATGACGGAAATGCGGCGGATTTTGGAGACGCAGGCGGTTTTTTCGGGGATTCAGGTGATCACGTTTTGCCTGATGCAGAATCACTTTCACTTCCTTTTGCGGATCGATCCGAAGACTGCCCGCAAGGGTTTGGCAGACGTTGAGTTGGTGAGGCGATTTCGCGCACTTTATGGGTCGAAGCGATCGCCGTCGCTAGGATTGGATGCGGACATGCTGGAGGTGGTGCTTCGCCGGGCAGACGAGCGGGCTGCCGGGATTCGGCAAAAGCTGTGTGCGCGCATGGGGGATGTGTCGGTTTTTATGAGGGAATTGAAGACGCGGTTCACTCTTTGGTACAATGCGCGATTCGGGTCTGTCGGAACTTTTTGGGCCGAGCGTTTCCGCAGTGTTTTGGTTGAACCCCGTTCGGCTGCCGCGCGCGCAGTGGCTGCTTATATTGATTTGAATCCGGTTCGCGCCGGGATGGTTGACCGACCGGAGATGTATGGATTCTGCGGTTTTGGGGAGGCTTGCGCGGGCGATGGTTTGGCCCGGGCTCGCTACGCTTGGCTAGGACGGGAAGGGCGGGTTCTCTCCGGAAAAGACATTTTTTCCGATTACCTTGCCTATGTGGAGCGGTTAATGAGGAAGGAGAGGGGTGATGTCGCTGATGGAGTGAGTCCTTCCATCGGCCGGTCGGAGCGGCTGCTGTTTAAGTCTGCCTTCATGGAGCGGGCGGGGGCGATGGGGAGTTTTGCATGGGTAGGGAGGCTTTGCGTAATGGGTGGAGTCTTCGGCTTCCTGCGCGCGCGTCGGCCAAAGCTGTTGGACGAGGGAGCAGCGGCGGGCGAGGGGGTGCATGTGGCGCGCCAATGGTGCCGGATTGGCTCGGGGAAGTAACGGGGGGATTCGGTCAAGCGGCCGCAATACCGATTTGCATCCGCACTTGTGCGATGAGCAGAGCGGCGAGCGCTGCGGTCTCGAGTCGAAGAATGCGGTTTCCCAAGTGAAGGAGCTTGAAATTGTGTTCGCGGAGGAGACTCCGGTCATTGCTTGCCCAGCCGCGCTCGGGGCCGAGGGCCAGGATAAGTGGGGCGGGCCCGGGTTCTTCCTCGCAAAGCGCGTGGTTGGATTCGTAAACGTCCATTGCCCAGCGGGTAGCGGAGGGAGCTGCTCGCTGCAGGCAGGTGTCGAGGCTTTCGTCTGTAGAAACCTCCGGAAGGCGGGTATCGAAAGCCTGTTCCGCTCCGCGCCAGCAGCATCGTCGCCATTCGTCGGTCGACCACAATGAGCTGCGCGCATAGGCGGGATCGCTGCGAGCGGCTTTGAAGAAACGGATCGCGGAGACGCCGATGGTTGTTCCTTCAAAGAGGATTTTTCGGGCAGTTTGCGGGCGGGGCAGGGCGATCCAAAGTTCTATGGGGGGCAAGGGTGGTGGTGGGGCGTCCTCCCATTCGGCGCTGATGAGCAATTGATTTTCCAGGATTTCTTCCACCCGCGCAGTGCCCTTGGGACCGTTGGCTACGCCGATACAAAGGGTATCTCCGACTCGGCTCCGGAGAACATTTCGAACGTGATCGAGGCGCGGATCGGACTTATCAATCCGATATGCCGACTCCTGCTTTTCAAAGAGAAGTAGGTTCATGCCAACCAGGATTGAATCGGTTCAAAACGCATCTCGAACCGATCCGGCTAAAGCCATTGTGGTGGTGAGCCTCAGCTAACGAGTGTTCCAATGGGTTCGCCGGAGACGGCTTTCTTGATCGCTCCGGGTTCGTTCATGTTAAAAACGAGAATGGGCATGTGGTTATCCATGCAGAGGGCGAAGGCGGTCGCATCCATGACCTTGAGGCGCGTTTTCAACGCGTCCATGAAGGAGAGTTTTTCGAATTTGCGCGCATCCGGGTGCTTCATGGGATCTTTATCGTAGATACCATCGACTTTGGTTGCTTTGAGGATGGCACCGGCTCCGATTTCGCTGGCGCGGAGGGCAGCGGTGGTATCGGTGGAGAAGTAGGGATTGCCGGTGCCTCCGACGAAGATGACGACGCGCTTCTTTTCGAGGTGGCGCGTCGCCCGGCGCAAAATGTAGGGTTCAGCCACTTTGTTCATCTCGATGGCGCTCATCACGCGGACCGGGACATCGAGTTTTTCGAGACAGTCCATCATCGCCATACCATTGATAATGGTGGCGAGCATGCCCATGTAGTCGCCGGTGGTGCGGGCAACTCCGCGGATTTCGGCTCCCGAGAGCCCGCGGAAAATGTTTCCGCCGCCAACAACCAGCCCGACCTCAACCCCCATTTCATGAACGGCCTTTACTTCCTTGGCCACGGTCTGGAGGATCTCTCCGTCGATCGTTTCCCCCGTTTCCCGAGAACTGAGGGCTTCGCCGCTCAATTTGAGCACGATGCGTCGATAGCGAGGTTGGTTGAGTGGTCTTTCCGCATCCATGGAAAAGGGTTTGTGGAAGGTTTTCGCGGAGGCGTCAACCGGCCATATCCATATTTGCGCCGGGGAGCGGGGTGTCGGCAGGTTTGCCCAGCGCCAGCAGAGTTTCAGAAGACCCGACGTCCGCCATCGCAAAAATCGCCTGAAAGAAGATGGGGAGATCGCGGGGTTTTGTTCGCCAATTGGAGGCGGGGAAGCAGGTTTGTTGGCCATGCTTCTTTTTCAAGAGAACAAACTTCTTCTCATCGCCGGCCCCTGCTCGCTGGAAAATGCGGGGGTGACGATGGCCGTAGCCAAAGTTTTGGCCGATCTTCAAAGGGCCGAGCCGGACCTCTTTTGTGTCTTCAAAGGCTCCTTTGACAAAGCCAACCGGACCTCGGCGACGAGTCCCCGCGGGCCGGGGCTTGAGGAAGGCTTGGCGCTTCTCGCTGAAGTGAAAGAAAGCTTCGGTTTTCCCTTGCTGACCGACTTTCACCAGCCGGATCAGGCCGCGACGGTCGCCAGCGTGTGCGACGTTTTGCAGATACCGGCGTTTCTCTGCCGGCAAACTGATTTGCTTGAAGCGGCTGCCGCCACGGGGCGTGTTGTGAATGTAAAGAAGGGACAGTTCCTCTCTCCGGGGGAAATGCGGCACGTCGTGCGTAAATTGGAATCAGCCAATGCCCGTGAAATCTGGCAGACCGAACGCGGGACAACTTTTGGGTATAATAACCTTGTCGTCGACATGCGTTCGTTCCCGACTTTGCGCGCGAACAACCACCCGGTGGTGTTTGACGCCACCCACAGCGTGCAGCAACCCGGCGGCGGAGACGGGTCGACTTCAGGCGATCGCCGTTTTGTGCCCACACTTGCGCGCGCCGCTCTCGCGGCCGGGGCGCAAGGTCTCTTCATTGAGACTCATCCAGACCCCGACCGGGCGATCTCGGACGGCCCGAATCAGGTGCCTTTGGCGGATTTTCCGGAGCTGATCCATGCGGCCTTGCGGGTTTGGCGGGCGGTGGGCGATTGATTTTGCGCTGGAAAGAGGAGGGGGCGTGCGTCAGGTTGCGCGGACTTAATATGAAAACGATTCGAGTGGAAGTTGAGCGGGACTACGTGGAGACGATTTTGCAAAGTCGGCGACCGGTTGCCGCCCTGGCGGAATTGATTTGGAACGGACTTGACGCAGAGGCGACCACGGTGGCCGTGGAGGTCGACCGCAATCCGCTCGGGGAGATTGATGAGCTGCGGGTCTGCGATAATGGGACTGGATTGGATTTTCCCTTTGCCGAGTCAAATTTCCGTAGTCTCGGAGGGTCTTGGAAGCGCTTCAAGCCGCGCTCGGCGCAGTTGGACCGCTGCCTGCATGGGCGGCGGGGAATGGGCCGGTTCAAGGCCTTTGCCCTCGGCTCGGTGGTCTCGTGGGAGTTTACCTATCGGCGGGCCGACGGGACGCTTTATGCCTATACCGTGAGCGGATCGCGGGATTGCCCGGAGACCTTCGTCATCAGCGATGAGGCACCGTCATCCGCGACGGCCACAGGGACGGTGGTGCGCATTCGCGGAATGGATGGTGCCTACCCCTCTTTCGTGCCTGAGCGGGCGGTTCCCAAGCTCACAGAGATGTTTGCTCTTTACCAGACGCATTATCCCGATGTGGGCATCACCTTCGAGGGCAATCCGCTGGAGCCGCGCTCCCTGCAGGCCGCGCGCACGGAGATTGTCTTGGACGACGCTGTTCTTGAAGATGGTGAAGTCCCGACTACGGAAGCCGCCGTTCTCACCCTTATCGAGTGGAACCGCGAGCAGCCCCGGGCGCTTTATCTCTGTGGTGTCGACGGCAACCCGCTCCACGAGGTGAAATCAGGGGGTCGCATCCCGGGCCATGCTTACACCGGCTATATCCGTTCTGAGCAGGTGGACCGTTGGAACCGGGAAGGGCGGTTGGCGCTCGATGAGCTCGACCCTGATGTGGCGGCTATTGTCGATGGCGCGCGCTTAGCGATCCGTCGGCATTTTGAGATGCAGAGTCGCGATAGCTCGGCGGCTGCCCTCGGCGAGTGGATGGACCGGGATTTGTATCCCTTCGAGGGCGAGTCAGAATCGGTCGATGAAACGAAGCGCCGGGCCGCTTTCTTGGTCTGTGCGGTTGCTTTGGAGAAAGCGGTTCCCTCTCTCCGACGGGCTCCTCTGGAGGTGCGCCGCCTCTGCTTCCGTCTTCTTCGGGACACGGTGGAGACGCCCGCCTTTGATCCGGCACAGCGCCTGGCCGGACTGCTTGCCCTGCCGGACGAGACAGCCCGCGACCTGGGGAGCGTCTTCGGAAAAGAAGCAGGGTGAACCCACCCGTCAAAAAATGCCAAGGGCGGCAATCGATTCGTAGATAAACCACACGAGCAAAATCATCCCCACCGTGCCACCAATTAGATAGAGACGGCGGCGGCGGCGCATCCGGCGCATATAGCTGTCATCGGTGGATGACCAATACTTCGACCGATGCAGAAAGGCGCGAAAGCCCGCGTTAAATCGACCGTGGTAGGTTCGCCGGTCAATTTGGTAGCGGGGTTTGGCCATGCGGCGGAGAGCCCGCCAGATGAAAAACCGCCGAATCATGCAGAAGAGGGGAGAGGTGCCAGGGCCATTCTGTCAAATCGCACCGGCTGCAGCGTCTGACGAAAGGGCGCGATTGATGCAGCCATTTCGTCGTCGGTCAGGACGTTGTTCAGTTGGCAACTCCATTACGGGGGCGGGTAACAATGACGGGTGAGCCGGTGGGGAGTGCCATCATTCCGGCGGGCAGATAGCCGTGGAAGGGCATGGAAATGACGGCGGCTTCCCGCCCCAAAATTGTGCCGGGCTGCAGCACACTGTTACAGCCCACCTCCGCACCATCCCCGAGAAAGGCCCCCACCTTGCGCAGTCCAGTGGCGTAGCGGACACCTTCGATCATCACACTCACGGGGCCCCGGTCCAGTTTCAGGTTGGCGCAGATGACCCCGGCTCCCAGGTGGGCACGGTTTCCGAGGATGGAATCACCCACGTAGTTGAAATGGGCCGTCTCCACTTCATCGAGAAGCAGACAGTTTTTGTATTCGCAAGAGTTACCCAAGACACATCCCCGCCCAACAATCACCCTGCCGCGCAAGTAAGCTCCCGGACGGATTTCCACACCCTCATCCAGATACACCGGCCCTTCGACTGTGCAAAATGGAGGCCACTTCACGGAAGGGTGGGCAAAGACCGGGCCGGATAGGTGGCAACCGGGCGGGATGCCCTTGGGGAGTTCTGAGGAGCTTCCCAGCGACTGCAGAGCTTCGGCGATTCGGGGGAGCCACTCCCACGGCTTCGCTTCCCCTGAAAAAAAGGACCCTAAGGAAAAATCCGACCGCACCGAGAAAAAATCGCCAGCTTGCATTTGTGAAAGAGTTTTCAAGGCCCGCCCCCGAAGCAATGCCATTTCCACTCAGTTGGAAAATTAACCGCTTGCCCGGGAGTTTTCCGCTACACCGAAGACTTTGGTCGCGCAGGGTGAAAAACCCTAAGATGGTCTCACTAATTACTTATGGAAAACCCAATACCGAAAAATGTGCAAAGCTTCGTCGTGTGCGACGCCACGGGAGAAGTTACGCTGGAAGATGGCCCGGAAGCTTCGCGTTTGGCAGAGACGCTTCCGTTCTTTTCCCAGCTAGCGGATATGCTGGGGGATGCGATGGGCCTGGGCGGCGCACGCTCCGTCCAGATCCTCGGTAAAAAGCACACCACCCTATGTCAGGCCAAGGGAGACCATTTTTACGGAGCCGTTTTCGAAGGCAATCAGGTCCGTGAGGTCACGACTTTCCTCGACGGATTGGAGGAGGTCATGGGGACCCTCACCAGCGATAAAGCGTAGATCAGGAGACGTAAGCTAATGACGCTCGAAAAGCTCTTTCAAACCATCGACAATCTGCCCGGCATCAACGGTTCCTTTTGCCTCGATGCAGACGGTCGCCTTCTCTGCCAAACCCTGCAGGCTCCTTTTCATGAGTCTCTTTTTGCCGACCTTATTCCGCGGGTGCAAACGCTCTACGAGGCCGTTAAAGAGAGTTACGCTCCGATCGAGGAGTTCATCATCGAGTTCGACGGTTTCTTTCTCTTTCTCCGCCGGGGATTGCGCGACCGCACCGTGGGGGTTGTCTCCACGGAACGGCCCAATCTCGTGGCCCTTCGCGTTTCGTGTAATTTGATTCTCAAACAGTTACCGGATTCTCCCGAATCCGCTTCCAAGGATCGGGGTAATGCCCCCGCAGGCGAATCGGCCAAAGCCGAAGAGGCACCGACCCGGAAGTCCATTTTCGGCGTCTTTAAGCGCTCGGATGCTCCCGAGAAGCCAAAAGGAAATGGAATCTGGGGCTGACCGCCTCTGCTCATTTCCGCTGTATCCATTTTCTTCTAAAACACCACATTCATGCCAACTCTAGATCTTCCCGCAGACTTTTCTGTCTTCGAATTCACTGTGCTCGCCTCCTTTGTCATTACCTTTTTGGGAATGGCGGCAGGGGCCATTTTCTTCGCGCTGGAGCGAAACTCTGTGGCCCCGCGTTACCGCAGTCTCATGACGGTTTCGGCTGTCATCCTGTTTATTGCCACGGTCAACTATTACTTCATGCTCGGTCACTACTCCACCGGTTTGGCCGACGGGGGGGGGCTGATTTCGTAACGGTCTATCGCTACGTCGACTGGATTCTCACGACCCCCCTCATGCTCATCAAATTCCCCCTGATCCTGGGGCTGGGGCCCCGCGGGCGGATGTTCATGGTACGACTGATCGTATTGGACTTGGTCATGATCACTTTCGGATTCTTCGGCGAGTTGAATTCCGACAACCTGGCCCTGCACTACGGATTCTTTGCCATCGGTGGTTTCGCGTGGGTCCTCATTCTCGGTCTGCTCTTCAAGGCAATGAATAACCTCCCCGGCGACACTCCCGATTCCGTCATTGCGGGAGCGCGCATGATGTTCTTCTTCGTGCTCATCGGGTGGTCTATCTATCCGATCGGTTACGTGCTCCCGGCTTTCGGGATGAGTCTCGAAGTGAAGAACCTTGTCTATAATATAGGTGACCTGATGAACAAGGTGGGCTTGGCCTTGGTCGTTTATGCGGCCATTGCTGCTGTTCCCGGTAGCCGCGAAAACGCCGCTTAAGCACTGTGCCCAAAACTCTTGGCAGTCATTGTTTGAATGGATTCCTCGTCGACCCTCTCGGCGAGTTGGCTACCGCCTTCGGGCTTTATTTCCACCACCGGAAGATCGAAATACTCGAGGCAACAACTCCGGATCCCGCCGAATTATGGCTGCCGGCTGACTGCGACTTCGCCCTTGTCGCCGACATCGGCCCAAATGCTGTTCGGCATGTCCTGAGGGCTCTGCTTGATCAGGACCCGGGACTGCCTATCGTGGTGGCGGGGTTGCGGACGGTGGACGACGCAGTCATTGCGGTAAACAATGGGGCCAGCCGGATCTACGGGGCGAAGATCGATTTCGCGGACCTTGAGGTGTATTTTGATTCCCTTCCCTCGAAAAGGCTCAACCGCAAGGAGGCCAGGTCATCGGCGGACGATCTTGAAGAGGGGCCAGTGAAGGTGGTTTCCACTGAACGCCTGAATCGTCTTCAGCCCCTTGATCCCAAAGACCGGTCTTTTTCGGATGCGCGCAAGCGATCTACTGAGGGCGAGGCGAATCCATCTGAAACAGAGAAGGTTTCGCCAACCGCCTCCGGGTTTCTGGAACCGCACGTTCTCCCTGAGATTCAGTGGATGAGCCTGGCCAATCAAGAGCGGGTATTGACCTCCGCAATCCATGCGTTGGACGAAGCTTATTCGACCGTTGATTGTGTCCTCGTTTCCTCACGGGGAATGGATGTCTTTCGGCAAGTAGCCCATGCTTATGGGGCTTGGTGCGGCATCGGGAGTGGGGGGGTGAGATTCTGCGAGTCACCGGACAGCTGTTTGGAAGAAATTGGGAAGGTTTCGGGAACGGGGGAATCCGGCGGACAACTCCTCGCTATAGGCGGTTGGGATACGTTTCCACAATGGGCACGGGAGGCGATAGCGACGGCTTATCTACGGCACCTCGCGGACGAGCCTCATGAATTTTCCTTTCGTTTGCTATTGGGCCACTGTTCGTCTCCCGACGATTGGTCGGTCCTTCGTTTTACCCATCAACAACTTTTCCGGGGCACCTGCCTGATCGCCTTGCCCGAGTTGCCGCCCCTCGGGGCTTAACAAAGATTGAGTCCACACCATGCATATTCTGCTTTTTGATCCTTCCGCGAAATACACCGCTCTCCACAGCGCCCTCCTTGAACGCGGGGTTGCCTGTCATTATGCCAACAGCCGGGAAGAGGCGGAGCGCCTGTGCATGGACCGGGTGCCCGAACTGATGATTTTCACAAGTGATTTCCAAAAGGAATCCAGTCTTCCGCTCCTGAAGGAATCCCGTGCTGCGTTTGGCAATTGCCGTACTTTTGTGGTTACGGCAAACACAGACGCCCGTTTTATCGTCGGCTTCATTAAGATGGGCATTCGCTCAACCTTCCCGGGTAATCTCGAAATACCTGAACTGGCTGGTCGCATTCGCGCGAAGATCGAAACGATGGGTGCTTTGCCCGCTCAACCGACCCCCTTGCGTACCCGCCTGTCGCCCCAAAGTTCTCCCTTGGGGGAAAGTTTCCGAAAGGGGAGTCTCGTTTTAAACGCAAAGCCTTTGCCCAGCCCCGCGATGCCGCCAGCTGGCCGTGCCGAGGAGGACCTGACCGCGCGCGAAAAAGCCATTGCCGAGCGCGAGCGGAAGTTGGCCCGATTGCAAAAGGAGATTGAAGAACGGGAAGCCTACCTGGAGGAGTGCGAAAATTACCTGATGGAAAAGACGCAGGACTTGACGGTCCGGGAAGCCGAAATTCAGCAATTGGAGGCCGCCCACGAGGGCACCAGTAAATCGGCTTGATCGGAGACCCATCTAGTCTCGTTTTCGTCCCCACTGTCGTTTCATGGCGGCCGCCAATTTCGCGTAGTCTGCTCTGCCGTAAGCGTCCGTTCGTCTGCCCTCGGCTCGATATTGATGGTAACGTGCGGGGTCTGGAGATTGTCACCATTTCGATTTCGAGATGGTGAGGTATAATCGATCAACTTTTGGCGGGAGCCTTCCAGAGGTCGGGTAGGAGGGAGCCCAAGTCATCTTTGGTGGTCATGGCGGGTAGGCGGGTGAGGATGTCGTGTCATTTTGCGGGTTGAAGTACACCACGAAGGGCGGAGGCATCCGGCATATCTTCGAGGACATCACGCTCAGGGCGAAACCGCGTTGGTGGGCGATCTCCTGCGGGGATTGGACACTCTACAACGCAAACCCGTCGATGCCGCCCATGCGAGAGGAGGTCCTGAGGCGCGTGCGCCGGACAAGGACCAAAAACCCTTCGGAAAGCTACTTTTAAGAAAGAGACAACTTGACTGAGATAGAGGGGGCGGCTTGGCAGAACAAGGGATCTCGCAGTCACCAGTTATCGTCATCAAAGCGGGTCTTGTTGGGGCCAGAAGACCGAAGGAACTCCAACTGATCAGGTTCGGCAACGGCATTTGCGTCGGCTTTAGAACCGGTGGGTCTGCAGATAGCGTAGGGCGCAATATCGCTGATCGCTTCCAGAACTGTAGCAACTGAAATTTTATCGCTGACCGTGGTCACTTCGATTCTGCCTACCAGCCGTTCAATCGGCCCTAAACGTTCGCCGGTGTAGGGGTCGGTGAGCTGTCCCTCCAAAGCAAAGACATCCAGCAGATCCCCGACCGTTAGAACATCGCCGCCCGTGTTCAAGTAGACGGACCCGGCCTCGGCATGCACAATCGTAACTGGAAAAACGGCATCAAGGACACTCCTCGCAGCCTTATGGGCGAGCGAGTTCGCCAGAGACAATGCCCATGAATCATCGCCACTGGACAACCCTTCTAAGGCTGTGCCGATTTGGCGCGCAAAGCGGACTTCGCCGGTCGCTAGATCGACAACCCGTAGAGAAACAAGAGCCTCAGGGTGAAATCGGCTAACTTCTCGACCGCTTTGGAAGGTGAAGCTCTCCTTTCGCAACTCAAATCGCTCGAGATGCCCGGTTAATAGGAGATCCGCAGCGATTTCGCGGCCGAGCCGCACGCGCTCCTCTGGAGCCGTATCCGCAGAACGAATACGATCCCGTTCGGCAGCAATTGCGGAAGACGAGGAGCGGTCGAGCACTGCAAAACGCCGCGTCTGGGTCAGGTACATCGAAACGCGGTCTTCAAACAACCGTATCCACTCAGGCTCGACGCGCCCTTCGTCCGAGCGGAACCCGGACACAGCCGCCCTGATTCGCTGGGCCGACGGCGAATTTTGAATTCGCGGAAGATCGACCCGGACGTGAGCCCAATAGCGATCACCAATACGGTTGTGTTCAATGACTTCGAACCCGGAAATCATGCCTCTTGTCGATGTTTGGGCCCATCGTTGAATCTCTATCAAAAACTCATCGGACACAACCTCCTCAGAGATAAATGCCTGAGCGCTTGTCCGACCCTCCGTTGTTGCTTTCAGCTCCATGCCATGCACCTGCGATACAGCCATCGCCAAGGCAGATGTGACCGCTTCTTCGAATGTGCTCCCTTCCCCTTCGACTGCAACCGTGATCAGTTCAATACGCGCAGAGACGAGAGAGCTCGCCAGTATCACCAGCAGAACCCAGAGACTCGATTTCCTAAGCATGAATGGAGTCAAAATTGGAGGGCAGCCGTGGCATCGGCTGGCACCTCGATGCCTTGGTTCCGGGCAAACTCAAAGATTGCACTGGTTGAGTCGGTCAGGCTTTTGAGGTAGCCTGGAAGCTGAGTAGCCACATATAAGCCACCTTCCAGTTGACCGCGAACCCGCGACGCATTCATGACGTTCGCGCTTCGAATCTCTTGTTGCGCCGTCTGTGAAAAACGTTGAGCGGAAGCACGCAGCTTGGCCGTCTCATAGACACCCTTCGCGTAGGGAACCAATCCACGGGCGAACTCAGCCTTGGCCTCGTCAGAAAGCTCCTCACCCTTTTGCATAAACTCCTCCACAGCCGCCGAAGTGGCGCTTGTAAGGACCGTCGCCTTTTCGAGATTCCCTTTGCTTAGGTCATCTCCTGAGATTGCCTGAGCATCGAGAAAGTATTTTTCGGCTTCCTCCTTACCGACGAGCGCCTCAAGAAAATGACGATTCGCCTGCAGTATCAACCGGTTTCCTTTGAGGAAATCCCGAACGAGCTCCTGTTGCATGGCGTCGGCGCTGAGAGCGTCGGTTTGAGATGACTCAGCAGAGGCAGGAGCCGACGACGGAGCCGCGCGCTTCAATCCGCCGAGCTGGGCCGAGATTACCACTGGCGCGCACGCAAGAATCACAATAACGGATAGGGTTTTTGTTACTTTCATGATATTTGGATTTGATTGATAAGGCAGGTTAATAAACTAAAAGAGATTTTGCGTGCGCATTTGCGAAACCAACCCATCGGCCGCTGCGCGCCCCGCAAGGGAAAGGGCATTCCGCTCGGCCACCTGGGCATCTGGACCGACACCCGAATACTGGACGGGGCCGACGCTCGCAACGGTTCTCGGAAACCGACCGGAAACATCATAAACCTTCCCGTTAACGGAGACGAAGACTCTGATAAGACCCGATACCGGATCGCGCTCGCTCATGCCGACATCCATTGTGCCGACGGCAAGGAAGCGGACGTCCAGTTCCCTGCATGCCATTGCGGCCGAACGAAGTGTTGACGCTGCGAGATCCTCGCCAACCCCAAAGTCCTGGCGAAACCGCGCTACGCTCAGCTTCCCCTCGCTCTCTGCTTCAAGGAACTCTGCTTCCACTACTGCAAAACCTGCAGTTGAAAAGACATCCACAACCGCAGCGTTCATCTCCATGGCGCTGGATACCTCGTAAAGCAGCTGGTCGGCCTTCTGAAGAGTGCTGCCTCCGGTCGTGTTGACTGTGGCCACGCTTCGCCGTTCCTCAAGGCTGGCTCCGGCGGAGCTGATCTGCACCCGCTCACTCTCCTCGCCGATCCTCTCTTCGAGCGAACGGACTGTGCGCCGCTGGTCGAACTCGGTTCGTGAGGACACTCTCCTCGCCACAAATACGAAGGACAGGTAAGATTTATCCGGTTCATTCGCGTTGAGAGCTGCGGAGTTTCTCGCAATCAGTTCGTCGATAAGCCCCGCCTGGAGTTGAATGCGGACCGTCACCGTGTACCGCCGCGATGTGCGATCGGTAGTTTCGTCCAGTATTGTGGTCGAAAGGATATAACGCTCGAGATCGGATAAAACCGTCTGCTCGATCTTCAGAAACTCACGTCGCTTCGCCTCCGAGAGATTGCTCGCGAAATTGGCCACTGCACTGCGCTGAGCCAGTTCCAATGCGAGGCGCTCGTCTGCCGCAGTCTTGCGCATGTTGAAGGCAACCGAGCCCTCCCCACGCGCCTCGACAACCTGGGCCGCCGTCTCCAACCAACAGAGGGAGAAGAGAGTTACAATCACAGCAAGACTACGGAGAGAGAGACAGTTCATCGGCATCGATCTAGGTATGATTTTATCTGTTGGAGTTCACGCAGACCGCGACGGCCTTCCATGTCGTGAGCGGCAGCCCACCTTGCGTCTGGACTTAGAAACTGCTGAGACAGACTATCGAAGAACGCCCAAACGGTTTCTGCGTGCTGAAATTCGTCCTGGGCAACGGCAAGGCGCTGGGAGACGACTTCGCTTCTCCCATATTTATAACGGCGGCCCACAAGCGCCTGATTACGAAAAGCGTCGCGCAATTCTACGTTCGCGAGGAGGCCATAAATGAATGTCGTGGCGGCAGGACTACTCGCATGCTCCTGCTTGATCAGCCGTTCAATCTGCACGTGAAACTCGAAATCGGCGGAGGGCACTGACAGGCTGTAAACGTCTCCGTTGGCAAACACCGCTGTCATTCGCGCCCCGATCGAGTGTCCGAGGTCTGCAACGACAACTCCCTTCTGATTCGAGGAGCGACTATAGGGCACAACGGGAATTTTTGTGTTTTCCGAAAGAAACTTTCCCAACTGATAAGCCAGGTTATGCTCCATCCGCACACGGGCCAAATCATCCAGTCCACCTTCGGCAGCAGCCGCATGTGTAATATCAACGTTCGCGACACGTACGCGCGCTCCGGCTCTGTGCCTGGGATCGAAGCTCCGCGCCCGATCCGCAAGATGCGAAAAGACGCTTTCAACGCCATCGTTTCCGACCAGGGCGGCTCTCACCAACTGCTGAAGGTGGTTCGGGCTCGGCTCGCTCTCGGAAACATCGATAAGGCGTATAAGAACGGGCTGCGCTGATTCAATCATCATTGTCTCAAAATCCACGACGAGAAGCTGAGCGGAGACCAGGACGGAGATGCGGTAGAGATCTCGAAGCCGCTCGACCCGAACTTGCTCCAGATCGAAGGCGCACGTCATGACGAGCGGCGCAGCCACATCGAGATTCGCCATCCCATGTGCAACAGTCTTCAGAGGTGCGGGGATTGCCGCCTCCAAGTGCCGGAACAACGATACCTCAAGGCTGCTTGCCCCACTCCCGTCTTTTTCCTGAAGAATTGCGGAGATGTGAGGGAAATCTTCCGAAACCCGGTTGGCTTCGCCGATGAATGAAGATCCGGCCCAGTAGACATCTCGGCCCTGCACGTGGGCGAGGCCCGCCACTAACGAGGCTACCGAAAGAAGAAAAATTGAGGATAGTCTGAATCGGAACATGGATACCGTTTCTCCGAATTGCCTCAGAAGTCTCCGGGCATCATGCCTTCGAAATCCCCGCTGGGAAGAACCGAAGCCTCCTGCGTGGTCGCGGGGTCCTCTCGACCAGAATCCGATTCCCTGCGTCCCGACCTGATCTCCCTGGCTGCCCGCGCCGAAGCAGGTGTCCAAATCCGGACCACCCCTACCAGCTCCTGCCCGTGTTCTGGCTGCCGAAAGCTCCATGTATGACCATCGGCAATCCCAGAGAGGCTTAAGTCGGCCCGGCGTTTCAGCCGTTGCTCGAAGATCTCGAGAAATTGTGCGTTCTCTGACCATCTTTCGAACCCGTCGGCTTCAGTAGTCACAAACTCCTCAAAAATCTCACCGCGAGTGCTCTCCTCAACAAGATTCAATTGGGCCGCAAGAAACTCAGCCAAGTAGCTGTCCGCCGTGATACGGGCCTGGCGCATAGCCGCATCCCGACGCCTCTGGTGTTGGCGATTATTCGGCCCGGTGCCTTGAGTCCCTCCGGGAATCGCAGCTTGACCAAAGGAAACCAGCACGGGGATGCCGGCAGTGTCATAAAGGCGACGAACTCCAAACTGATTGGCGAGGCGCGCAGGATCGGCTCCAATCACCTCCATTACTGGACGGGTTGCTGCTCTTTGTGGTTCGATCTGAACGGTGCCGCGCAAAACGTTGGAAGCAAAATCCTTAAGTTTTTCTGAATACACGAGAATGACACCGATTGAATGACTCCCCGCCTCATCCACAGCTTCAAAGGTCTGCAAGGGCAGGCAACCTACAACTTCCCCGAAAGACCGGACCAGAGTTTGTCGCATAAACTGCTGAGAGAAGAGATCTCTCCGCTTCGCGGGAGGCGAGCCGGCATAATCCGCCGGGTTCAGCCCCATCTTCCGCAGTGCCTCATCCTGACGCGCCTCAGATAGGTCGAGGAACTTTTGGAGCATGCGCCGAAATTGGCCCTGCACGGGATCAGGCTCTGCGTGCGGAGAAGCAATCCCAAGCGAATCGTCGGCAAAAAGCTCGCTGACTGTCTCCGAAGATATCCGCGCAAACTGAAACCGAATGAAGTCGCTTTGAGCAGCAATCCATGCACGCTCGTAAGCGGACGCGCGTGCACTTCCCCAGCCTGGATGGTCAGGCCCAACATTGACCGCTGACTGAGCAAACCCGATGAAGGCCCCTCCGGGATTGTCGGTGCCAAGATTCAACCCATGCGCGCCCAGGTAACGGTCCCTCGCCTCTTCAATTAATTCGCCGACTCTAGTCGGCGCGGGCGTGGATGCATTGAAGACAAAGTCCTCCGATGATTCAGCGGTCATTACGACAGCGAAAAACAAAACCAATACCGTAAGTTTTTTCATTGGGATTCAGGAAGGCTCGCTACAATCGATAGCGGTTGGGGTTTATCATTCATCCAAATCACGGGGTTTAAAATTCATCCAATGAGGCTGTGCACCATTCTGAAAGGAAAATCTAGCACTCAACTTTTTTTTTACATTCTTTGAAATAATATCACTTTTCTCTTTAGGGCTTCGGTTACTGTCAAGACAGTTTTCCTCGAAGACACCCGCGCTGTCATAATCAACCTGCGCTGGCTGGCCCGTCTCTGGTTCTAGATCCTCCGCAAAACGCGGAGCAAGGACCCGCGCGCCATGAACCCATTCCCCCCCCTGGCTGACGGGCGAAACGCCCCTCACAGCCAGGGTGACCCCCGTTGACAGCGCCTCCTCGTCATGATCCCCACCGAAATCATTACCTTCACCGTCTCCACCGCCATCGGCGCATGGATCCAGCTGAAGGCCAAGCAAATGGAGACCCAGCGCCATCAGGCCGACCTCTGGGCCATGAAAGCCGGGGTCCTCATCGACGACCGGCAACGGGCAAGGGACGGAGCGCGGCAGCGCGGAGATTGCGCACGCCCCGGAGACGCGCAGCGTCGGAGGGGTGAGCCCCAGCGGGTGCCCTCTGGGCGCTGGGGCGAGCAATTTGTTCCACCGGGCGGCCCCCTGACCCGCCGCATCATCGTCGTGTCAGTACTCTTCGCCGTCTTCATCGCGCCCTTCATCCTCGCTGCCTTCTTCCCCGAGACCCCCGTGTTCTACGCCTACGCCGAAAAGACGCGGGGCTTCTGGTTCGTTTTCGAGTCCATCGACCGCATGCGCTTCGAGGAATGCAGGGCTACGTCATCCTCCCCGTCCACACCCAGACCTGTGCGCCGTAGAGCTGGCACGTAGGTGTAGGGCCGCCGCGATCAGCGGGTTCTACTTCCGGGGCGGGCTGGCGAAGGGACTATAATTCATCCTCTGGAACAGGTGCCTGATCAGGAACTTTTCCAAGAATCTCTTTCAACCTTTCGGCACTACCC
>JAFIGE010000246.1 GCA_020831585.1 Opitutales bacterium
CGGAGCCTCATCCATGTGGGTAAAAAAACTGGTGGAAGAGGCGGTGGAGGGGAAGTCTGAAATCAGGCTCGTGGATGACCCACACCTATTCCGCCTACTTCGGCACCAACCCCGCCATCCAGCGCTACGCCTACGACGCCTGGGGGCGGGAGCGCAACCCCCTCAACTGGAATCCACAGGACGACACATACGAACTCCCCAACCACGTCGCCGTCCACCGCGGCTTCACCGGGCATGACGGAGCGCGGCAGCGCGTAGATGGCGAAGCCCTGAGCGCAGCGAAGGGTGAGGGTTTCCGTCCGGTAAAAGGCCCCCTATGCAGCGACCGGGCATATCGATAGGATGGGGGCATGGAAGTCTCCCTCGAATCAAAAAGACCTTCTCACCCCCGGCGACGTCGTTTCCGCGTGGAAAAGCAGCGGACAAAGCGCCCGTGCCTATGGCCGGCTCCACGGGCTGGAGCCGTGGCAGCTTTACGCCTGGCAAGCTCAGCAGAAGCGCCGCTGCGGATCGGGGCGCGCTGAGCCGGTTCCTGCGACGGGCCGGTTCCTTTCCCTGAACTGGTCGCCGCCGGTTCAGGCAGCGGAGGCGGCCACCGTGACGCTTCGTCACGCGGGCCTGGAGTTTATTATCGCGGGCGTGCGCGAGCCGGTCGAGATCGCCGGGCTGTTGCGGGCCATCCGCCGAGAGGTACTCGATGTTTAACTTCGCCAGCTCCCTGCGCATCCATCTGTGCCTGGAAGCGGTGGACATGCGCAAGTCCTTTAACGGTCTCTACGCCATGGCCAAACACGAGATGGGGCACAATCCGATGAATGGCGACCTTTACGTCTTCAGCAACCGCCGGCGTGACCGCGTGAAGATCCTCTACTGGGACGGAAGCGGGTTTTGGGTATTGGCAAAGCGGCTGGACGAAGCGCGGCAGCGCGGAGATGGCGCAAGCCCCGAAGGGGTGAGGAAGGCGGGTGCCCTCTGGGCAGACTGACGAACAAAAGGGGACCTTTTGGTGGCCCCCGGCGACGAGGGCCGAAGGGCGGGAGCTCGAGATCCGTCACGAAGCCCTCGCAATGCTGCTCAACGGAATCGACCTGAAGGCGGGGAGCCTGCGCCCGTGGTTCGGACGATAAAAAAGGGCATCCGGCGAAAAAGTGTGTTGACAAAACAGATACTAAGATGATAACTGGTTCTCATATTAAAAAATGTCACGCCCCTCACAGTCCAAGCCCGTTCACGCTCCTACCCCGGAGGAGCGCTTGTATCGCCTGGAACAGGCCTTGGCGCATCTCCAATCCGAGAACGCCGCCCTGCGTGCGGAAAACGCCCAACTGCGCCTGAAGATCCGCGCTCTGGAGATGGCCCAGGCACGCCGTGGCGCACCCGCCGAGGATGAGCGCCAGACCCTCCTGCAAATCCAACCCACCGAGCCCGTGCAACTGGAGGTTGAACACGCCGATACGCCCGTCCCGCCAAACCTGCCCTCCAGCACAACGAAGCGGGTGAAGAAAAAGCGTATCCACGGATTGGATAAGCTGGCCAATCTGCCCGTCGAAAAGGAAACTGTCTTCCTTCCCGACGAAGTCGAGCGCAACCCCAGCCAATGGAAAGAGATCCGCCGCGACGTGACCCACGAGGTCCTCTTCCACCCCGGCCATCTCGCTGTGCACCGCATGGTGCGCCCCCGCTTCGTTCCCGTGGCCGACCGCGAGGCCCGCCCCATCATTGCCAAAGCCCCCGCGCGCTTCTCGCACGACTTTGTCTCGGCCAGCCTCGCGATTGAGATCGTCCTCTCAAAATACCTTGAGCACGGTGCCCTCCACCGCCTCGAACAACGTTTTAAACGCATGGGCCTCGACCTGCCCCGGCAGACCCAGAGCGACACCGTCGAACGCTTCTCCCTGTGGGTGCGCCCCCTCTACGAACTCATCAAGCGAAAGGCGCTGCAAACCCACTACCTGCAAATCGACGAAACCTTTATCAAATACATCAACGGACGGCTCAGCGGATCGGGCCAAGGCTACTTCTGGGCTATCAACGCCATCGGTCTGGCCATGGTCTACACCTGGATACCCAACCGGCGGCATGAAAACGCCGCCACCGTCCTCGACGGCTTCAGCGGCCTGCTGCAAAGCGACGGCTACGCCGCCTACACCAACCTCGCGGGCACGCGCTCCGACCTGGTCCTGCTGGCTTGCTGGTCGCACGTCTTCCGGACCTTCCGCGAAGCCCTCGGCGACGAACCCGCGCACGCCAAAACGGCCATGCACGAAATCGGTCGGCTCTACACCCTCGAAGAAACGTGGAACGAACAAGGCGTGGACGATGAAACGCGTAAAGCGCTCCGTGCCGAACACTCCCTGCCCATCGCCAACGAACTGAAAACGCGCCTGGATGCGTGGGCCGCCGACATGAGCATCCCCTCGAACAAGTTCCGCACCGCCGTGGGCTACGCCGCCAACCGCTGGGAAGCCCTCAAGGAATGCTTGCGCCACGGCCACACCCGCCTCGACACCAACCTGCTCGAATCAAAGTTCCGCCCGACGAAGATCGGAGCCAAGAACTGGACCTTCATTGGTCACCCCGCCGCCGGAGAAAAAAGCGCCGTCATCTACACGCTGCTGACCTGCTGCCGCATGCACCGCATCGAGCCCCGCGCCTACTTTACCGACCTCCTGGAGCGCCTCGTGCCCGCCGAACATGACCCCGGCACTGGGCTGCTTGACGAACTGCTGCCCTGGAACTGGGCCACGGCCCACCCCCACCAACTTGTCAAAGAACCACAGGCAGCTTACCACACCTCAGCCCCTCTGCGATAGGGGGCCTTTTGCCGGACGCATACACTGATGCTTCGGAACCGCCGTGATACGGACCCGTACGTCCGGTGGTGTGGGGGCGGGAGGTTCAACTCCTCCCGCTACCCGATTGGCCTCTTCGATTACGTGTCGGTGAAGTAGTCCGAATCGATCCTCTTGACCTCGTAGTTAGATGCTGTCGCGACGCCGACACCGTGGTCAAACATCAACTTGGCTAGGCGTGGGCCGTCTATCAAAATGATCTTGGTCTCGATCCGGGAAGTGTATTCGAGGGCATCAGAGCTGAACGTCGATGTAGTGATGAAAATACCCTTCCTCGCCCTCTGGCCCTGCAGCGCACCAGCAAACTTCTGAATCTCAGGTCTGCCAACGGTCCCTTCCCAGCGCTTCGCCTGCAAATAGATGAAATCCAGCCCGAGTGGATCCTCCTTAATAATGCCGTCGATACCCTCATCACCCGACCTCCCAAGCGCCTCGCCAGCATCCTTGCGACTTCCTCCGTATCCCATCCGCACCACAAGATCCACGACGACACGCTCAAGGAATTCAGGTGGGGAACTCTTGATCTGGGACAGTAGCTCAGCCTCAATCTGGCGCCGAACCTGTAAATAAGCATTCTCTAGCAGCCTGTCGGCTTTAGGAATGGCACTTTGAACGCGGTCATTGAGTTC